>JAHHSM010000105.1 GCA_020025175.1 Oscillospiraceae bacterium
TTAAGTCCTGGTTTTGTTTTACGACAGGATGGTACAAATGAACTGTCGGTCTTTTTAACTTACACACTCTATCACAAGTTTATATAAATGTCAAATTAAGGAGTTTTTCGAACTGTCAACAAACTGCCCCCATACTGTGCCTGTTATCCGTTATTACTCATCATCGGGGAGAACTTTTTCGTATTCGTCCTTATCCTCGATTTCCTCCGGAATCTCATCTTCCTCATCGTCTTCGTCACGGTCGATCGCCATATCAATGCTATCTGTCGCTTGAACTCGTTGTACTTCAATAGTTACAGCTGCCCGCAATGGTCATCATTTTCATTGGTGTTCAATCTCCTTTGTATTCGTGTTATGATAGCGGCGAATAAATTCATTCACCGTGATATGCTCATACTGAGCAAACGTTTCCAAATATTTACGTTTTGGCATTTTACGTACGCAGATCTGTCTGGCACACTCCTTATGAGGAACATTAAGCTGTTCTGCAAGTTTTTGAAACGAAATCCTTTCTTGATCCCGATAAATTGCTATAGGATTATTTGGATTCACTGTATCGGAGGTTTTACCGACCTTGCGCAAATCTGTAAAATCCTCCAGATCGGGCAAATCTGTACGAAGCAATTCCTCAACAGAGACATTCAGGCAATCAGAAAATTTCATCCAAACACAGCACATTCCATTTTCGATGGAAGCATAGTGCTCATACTTATTAATAGTAAATGTTGAGAGTTCCGTCATCTCTGCCAGCTTCTGCTTGGATAGCCCCTCATGTATGCGATAATAAGCAAGTCCAACCATCAGCTCACCTTCTTTTTCACAGTGTAGCAGCTGGGACTAAATTCGTACTCCCGGAGCAGCACCTCACCGAGAATGATCATGCTCCCACGCTGCTTCGGACAATTCACATAATAAACCCACTGCTCCCCCGCCTTTCCGTTCGAAAGCCACGTAGCAATTTATACATTCCAGCATATTTCGGCCTGATCTTCATAAACATCGATGCGTCGAATGAATTGTGTGACCACAACCTTTTTTTCTTCAAAGCTGAGCTCAGAGAACACCAGTTTTTCCGGCAGAACCAGCTGACTGCTGCGACGTTTTTTCTCCTCCAGCAGAGCCTGCCGTTCCTGTTCCAATCGCGCCAAAGCTCTCTGCAGATAAGCAGGGCTTAAGTCCTCACTCTCAGCAAAAGCATCCATCAACCGGTCAGCACGACGGTCCAGTTCTTCCAGAGCTGCTTTGGTATCATCTTTTTCCGGCAGAGGTGCCGGCTGATCCGGACATTGAGCAAGCATCTTTTCAATGCACTGACGGACCTCCTGCTCCAGCTCGTCCAAGTTTATTCTGACAGTGGCACTGCATTTGGAAAGATTATAGCGCCCGCTGCAAATGAGCCGTCTTGTGGTACGATCCTTGCATACTTTGAGGCTATACCCACAATTTCCGCATTTGAGCAGTCCTGTCAGCCAAGTGTGCGTGCCCTTCCCGTTGTTGCCCAGCTGGTGATTGTGCATCAGCTTATTCTGGCAGGTAAGCCACAGCGCTGCCGGAACTATGCCGGGACTGTTGAGAATGGACAGGGCATGATCCTTGATATCGGTGTACTTTTTCTGTGCCCGATCTCGTTTTCCAACCAATAGTGCTCCATGGATATAATCGAAATCTTCCGGAGGGGAAGTGACATTTGCACCCAAACTTTTATAGTGAAGATAGACCTGTTCATCTGCCATCACATAAACCGGGCTGTGAAGCACTCGTGAGAGCGCCACATTGTCCCAAGTGGAGCGGTGTGAAGAGGCAATTCCCTCTCGATTGAGCATCTTTGCTACAGAACCCAGTGATGCTCCATCCTCGGCATAAGCCTCGAAAATCCGTACCACAACAGGTGCAGACTCGTTGGGGACAAGGGTTGGAACGATCCGACCGTCTCTGGCATGGGATCTGCCAACGTCGAATCCAAATGGTGCAGGACCGCCGGGCCAGGAGCCCAATGCGGCTCGGCGGTAATAGTTGTCCCGTACGCGTTCAGCAGTCGTTTCTCGCTCCAGTTGCGCAAAGACCATAATAATATGTAGCATGGCTCGTCCCATGGGTGTGGACGTATCAAAGTTTTCATTTACCGATACAAACTCCACATGGTTTGCCTGCAAAATCTCCCACAGGCTGCCGAAATCAGCCACAGAGCGGGAAAAACGATCCAAGCGATACACATACAGCTTATCGATTTTTCCGGCTCTAATATCCCGAAGCAGCGCCTGAAAGGATGGGCGATCCGTATTCTTTCCTGAGTATCCGCGGTCTTTGTAGACCTTCAGCTGCTCCCCAGCAGTTTTCTCACAAAGTTCGATCTGCCCTTCAATGGATAAACTGTTCTTCTTCTCCACTGACTGTCTTGCATAAACTGCATGCACCATAGTTATGCAACCTTTTTCGGACCGCGCATGTTCTGCAGCTTGACAGCACAGACTTTTTTCAATTCCTGCAGCCGTGCCATCCGCTCATCTTCCGTTTGATACGTCGGATGCTGATGAATGAGTTTCATAGGTATCCCTCCCTGAGATAACCTATGCACCGCAAGAGGCAAAGATTCTGGTAGGCACGAGAAATTTATGGACATTTTCATAGTAGTAAATCACTCCTTTTGTTTTCCGGAAACAAAAAACACCATGCAGGTATAAAGACCCTACACGGTGCAAGGAGTTGTTGTATCTATTTTTCCTACTTTGCTCATGTGTCCCCCTCCTTCTCGTCTTTTTCAGGCAGAATGAATGTAATGGTTGCAGTGACTCCGCCCACCGCTCCCAAGCTTAAACTCACTAAATCCGAAGGCATGTGCTCAGGGGAATAGGATTTCAGTTCTATACAAGCATGCACACGTGTCCTGCAATCCGCTTCATCCGTGACCCATGGCTCTTGCAGTTTTGCCCCCAACCGCTGCGGAGTATATTTGCCCAGTGTACCGGGATAGAGATGATTGAACCACTGATCCTGCTGGGCACCCAGCCGATTGAGAAAGGTTGGTGCTTGAAAGTCTTGATAGCATCGTGCAGAAACAATTTTGGGCGGTTTTCCGCAAAAACGCCGCACTACTTTCCTCATCGACTCCTGTTTTCCTCAAATTCTGAATGGCTGTATTCCGCAGCAACGCAACAATTGGCCGAGGTGAAATCTTTGAGGTGTCTGTCAACAATGTTGGAGCCCAACGAGTGAAAAGGTCGTTCATTTTCTTATGAAGTTCTGTCAGCGTCACGCAGATCTTACGACCGCTTTGGCTCGGAAATACAGGAAGCTCCACATAGGCATCCTCATCCCCCGGGATGCGTTGGGCATCCATCTTTACCTGAGTTTCAGTGCCTTATAATAAAAACAGGGAGAATACGCCTTTTATATGGCTCGTCATAAGTAAGAAGCCTGTGTTTTTTCTGATGATGGAGTTTGGTGTAGATTTCTGATACAGACACAATCAAACGTTGGGGATAACCAGGTAAAAAGCAGAAATTCCCATAAGTAAGCGCACAAAGCTCATCAAGGCTCAATCCAAGCGTCATCATAGGGAGTCCTGCAAACATTGTGTGCTTCGATTTTCAAAGCAGGCAGTGATCAGTTAACGGCAGCAGCAAGCAGGCAGCATAGAATATTCCAGATTGCGGTCGATCAAGAGTAGATTTGTCAAAGGGTCTTTTTGCAAATCGTAACACTTTTATGTTCAGGCTGTTTTGGCGTGCTCTCAGCGTAGGAAGCAGAGCCGAAAAAAGGATGATGCGCCATCCAGATATGGTGTCTCGCCCCTGGGAGAGTACACGGCTGGCGACAGGCAGTACCACCTCCGGCCTTGCCGGTGGTGCGTAAGTGCGTTCTTAGCTTAGGTGTATCATGATTGACTATTCTTTTGAAAAATGATATTATTTGAATATTATACTTATCAGAATATTTCTAACAGCTAATAGGAAGGTACATTATGAAAGTGAGAAAGTTGAATGGAGAAATTACAATAGGTATATTTTCACCATCATCTCCAATTTCTGCAACTGTCCCCATCCGTTATGAACGAGGAATCCAATATCTACAAACAAAAGGCTACAAAGTTATGAACGGTCAGTTGTGCGGCAAAACGGATTTCTATCGTTCCGGAACCATTCAGGAAAGAGCGGAGGAATTTAATGCACTTCTTTACAATGAAGAAATTGATATTTTAATGGCAGCAATCGGCGGAAACAATACTAATTCCATTCTGCCGTATATCGACTATCAATATCTGAAACACCACCCCAAGGTGATCGTTGGCTATTCGGATGTCACAGCACTCTTATTGGCAATCTATGCCAAAACAGGTCTAGTCACATTTTATGGTCCGGCAGCAGCGGCTTCCTTTGGAGAATTTTCTCCTTTTGTAGATTGGACCTTTGCTTATTTTAATTCCATGATGAAAAGTCAGATTGAAATACCATATTATTTTCATAAGCCCCCTTTCTGGACGGATGAATTTATCGACTGGGGTACACAGGATCACGGAAAAATCCAGCGCGAAAACGAGTGGATTTGTGTTCACTCTGGTATGTGCCAAGGAAGATTGATTGGAGGAAACTTGAACACCATGGAGGGATTTTTCGGCACAGAATATATGCCTCAAATCCAAGAGGGCGATATTCTTTTTATGGAAGATTCTCTTAAAGATGCATGCACCATTGAGCGCAGTTTTTCTCTCTTGAAACTTGCTGGTGTATTTGATAGAGTTTCTGGTATTATTCTGGGCAAGTACGAAAAATTCGATGATAACGGTACTGGCAGAAAGCCATACGAAATACTGATGGAAGTTCTGGGGAATAGCAGCCTTCCTATCCTGGCGGATTTTGATTGCTGCCACACACATCCTATGATGACTATGCCTCTTGGCTGTCAGGTGAGACTGGATGCAGAAACTAAAATTGTGACACTACTGGAATCTCCATTTACAGAATAACTGTTCTACTCATAATCAAATTAGAAATTTTTCGGCTTTTACAAGAAAGAGTTCGACCTATTCCAATTATTCTAACAGATTAACTTTTAGGATTTGTTTGGCGAATACAGTCATATATAGGGTTCGATGTAAGTATTGGAATACAGTAGTTTGAAAAATATCCGCTTAAA
>JAHHSM010000106.1 GCA_020025175.1 Oscillospiraceae bacterium
GTATATCATGTTATTATACAGGAGATTGCTATTAAAAAAAAGAGGATGCTACCGCTTTTCCTCTCTTTTCCAAAGTTTTTTCTCATTAAAAAAGATATTCTATCCCAAATTTGTACTTCACCCAAAGATAGCAAAAGAGGAGCGATCACTCGCTCCTCTTTTTATCAGTAAAAGATACTTAGATTCTCTCCTTGATCTTAGCAGCCTTACCAACGCGATCACGCAGGTAGTACAGCTTAGCTCTGCGAACCTTACCATGACGAACAACGTCTACCTTGTCAATGATGGGGGAGTTGACAGGGAAAACCTTCTCAACACCGACACCATAAGAGACGCGGCGAACGGTGAAGGTTTCTTCAACACCGCCATGCTTCTTGGCAATGACATAGCCCTCGAAAATCTGAATTCTTTCGCGGGAACCTTCCTTAACTTTTACGTGAACTTTTACCAGATCGCCGATTGCAACTTCGGGACGATCTTCTCTGACCTGAGACTCTCTCAGTGCTTTCATCAGATCCATGGATATTTTCCTCCTCAAATATAGGTGTTCATGCCGCTTTCTGCATTGCACACACTCATTTGGGCGCAATACGACAGAGGACCACCCTTTTTAGACCAAGACATTTTACCATAGCATTTTACAGATTGCAAGTATTTTTTTACTTTTTATCTGCAAATCAGCGAAAAGGCTGCCCTTCTGCGTCCAGCACGCCGGTACGATGCACCGTTATAAAATCCGGTTTCAGCTCCGGCAATTCCTTTTCAATCGCTGTGGCAATCAATGCCGGATTCAATCCCGGATTTTGCGCACATACAACTACTTTAGCAAGAACACTCCCTTCACCTTCTGTAAAGGCAATTTCATGGATTAGAGGGATCAAATTCACATCAGCCAATGTTTTGCGCTTTGTACGCTTTTGGATGACAACTTCACTTCGCTCAAAGAGCTCCTTCAGCGCATCGATTGTTCCTTCCTTGACACCGTTATCATAAAGCAATTCCATATCCGCAGCAACAAATGCCAAGTCACGAACCGGGTGCTGCATTTCATACGCCTCCAAAACGCGCAATCCCTCCGGACAGCCTGCATTCAAAATTTCCGGCAAAGCCTTTGTATCTATATCGCTTTCAATCTCGAAATCCAGGAGCTCACAACAGCTGCTCTGCCCTACCGGCAACGGCAGCACAATCGACATAACGGGATGCGGATGAAACCCCTTCGAGTGCTTGATAAACATTCCGCCGCGCAAAAACAAGCGCTGAAATGTCCGCATTAAATCAAGGTGGGAAATATAGCAGGCTGTATCCAGTTTTTCAAACAACAACCTATATTTAGACATCGCACTTTCCTCCCCCGATCAGGCAATTTGCACCGCATCCGGTACACATTTCACGGCAATCAGGCGTTGTAACGCTTTCGTATGCGCGCTGACGCTCGCGCCACAGAAACTTTTGTGTCACACCGGAAGAGATCATAGACCAAGGTAATACTTCCTGCTCATCACGCATACGATTTGCATAAAACGCAGGATCCAAGCCGCATTCTTCAAAAGCCTCCAGCCACAGGTCCAAATGATAATAATCCTGCCACGCATCCATCTTGGCACCCTTGCGCCATGCAGCCTCCAGCACCTTTCCCAAGCGGCGATCACCACGTGACAAAACACCCTCCAGAAAACTGGTATCAGAATCATGCCACTTATAAGAAACCGCCTTCGCGCGAATACTGTCACGCAGCAGCTTCACACGGCGCTCGTACTCATCCTTTGTAATTTGCGGTTCCCACTGGAACGCAGTGTGGGGTTTTGGTACAAACCAGGAAGTCGATACAGTTACACTGACACCACGACGCTTGTCTGCCGCATGTTCACGCCACACATGTACAACGTGGTCAGCAATTTTTGCAATTTCAACAATATCTTCATCTGTTTCTGTTGGCAGCCCCAACATAAAATAGAGCTTTACAGAACTCCAGCCGCCTTGAAATGCGATTTTGCAAGAATTAAGCAAATCATCTTCTGTCAGATTTTTATTGATAACATCACGTAGGCGCTGACTTCCCGCCTCCGGTGCAAAGGTTAAACCAACCTTGCGGCCGCGTGCAAGACGCTGCTGCAATTCCATTGAAAAATTATCTGCACGCAGAGACGGAAGAGACAAATGCACTTTATGGTTCTCACAGTATTCCATCAACCCGTCACACAGATCATTCAGCGGCTTATAGTCGCTTGTACTCAAAGAGGACAATGTCATCTCCTGATAGCCAGAATCGCGCAGGGATTCCACGCCATGGCATACCAGCTGATCTTTACTGCGATTACGAACCGGCCGATAAACATAACCTGCCTGACAAAAGCGACAGCCACGAATGCAGCCACGGAATAACTCCAATGTCACACGATCATTGACAACTTCCGTAGATGGAACAATTGTTTTGGTCGGAAAATACGCCTTGTCCATATCCTCAACAATTCTCTTGGTGATAATTGGTGTCACACCATCTTTGGGTGTAATGGCTGCAACAGTACCATCCTCGTTGTAGGAAACATCATAAAGGCTGGGCACATAGATACCCTGAATGTCTGCAGCAGCACGCAAAAAGCGCTGTTTGCTCCACCCTTCTCTCTTCGCTTTACGATAAAGATCAATTAACTCAACCGTAACGTCCTCGCCCTCGCCTAAAGAAAATAAATCAATGAAATCCGCCATCGGTTCGGCGTTGAAGCATGCCGTTCCACCAGCCATCACGATTGGTGCTAATTCTGTGCGCTCCTGTGCATACAGAGGCACACCTGCCAGATCCAGCATATTCAGCACATTAGAAAAAGCCATTTCGTAGCCAATGGAAAATCCAATCATGTCAAAATTCTTGATGGCATCGCCGGATTCCAGTGCATACAGGGGAATATTCGCCTGACGCATTTCCTCTTCCATATCAGGCCACGGCGCAAACACACGCTCGCACCATACACCATCCATATTATTTATGATACCATACAAAATACGCATGCCCAGATTGGACATGCCAATTTCATAAGTATCCGGAAAGCAAAAGGCAAAACGCATATCTACGTCCGCCTTATCTTTTACCACCTGATTATATTCACCACCCACATAACGTGCAGGCTTCTGCACACGGGGCAGTATGCGTTCCAGTCGTTTATCCACGGTAAAATCTCCTACTTCAAGTATTCTAATATGTTATTTTACCCTGTTCTGACCGGTTTGACAATACCTGTTTCGCTGCACCAACAAGCAATAAACCATAGCTCGATCACTATGAGTGAAATTTGCAATCCAATCATCCCCTGAAGCGCAGATGTCAAGCAGAGTACACATCCCAATGTAATGCCGCTCAGGGTATGCAGTATATGGTCTGCATAAATCGGATCTATTATCCACGAAAGCAGAAGTTCGATTGCTCTGCCGCCATCCAGCATGCGCACAGGCAGCAAATTGAATAATGCTAGAGACATATGAATCCCTGCAATGAGATACCCTCGCTCCCATGTCAAAAACACCGCAGCTTTGGCACAAAGGAGTGCACAAGCAATATTCACGGCAGGCCCCGCTAAAACGGAAATCAATTCTTTCCCATAAGAAATCTTGTTACTATTTTTGATTTGAAGTTCTCCGCCAAAAGCCGTGATATAAAATGCAGATATCTCTCCACCCAAAAAACGCAGAAAAAACACATGACCACACTCGTGCAGTGCAGCCGCCAACAGAATATGCAGCAATAGATGTAAATCATCTACTGCCGCAAAAAGAGCCAAAACAAGCAGAAACACAGGACTTATTCTGACTTTAATTTTATTTTTTCTCTTCCAGAACGACATAATAAATCGGATTTAAATAAGTTTCTCCCTGTTGGATTGCAAAATGTAAATGTGCCCCCGTCACCATACCGGTGCTCCCTACTTCCGCAATTTTATCTCCCTTAGACACACGTGCTCCACTACTAATTGTAATTTTGCTGCAATGTGCATAAATCGTTGTCAAGTCATTTGCATGACTCACCATAACATATTTTCCTAAAGAACTGCTTTCACCGACTGCTTTTACCATACCATCTGCAAAGGATACGATTTCCGTTCCGCTCGGTGCTGCAATATCAAGTCCACGATGAAATTTTTCATTTCCTTCCACGGGATGCTCCCGATATCCAAACGGCGATGACAACCATCCTTTCACCGGAGTTACATAGTCTAAATCCAATATGCGTTGCTCCATACATACCCCCTCTTGCAAATTTTCCGCTTCAGTTTGCATATTTTTAGCATTCTCTTCTACGAGCGGCTTCTCTTTTGTTTCTTTTGACAGTGTATTGTCTGTTTCGGGCACTTCTTTCTCTGTCAGCAGCATTTTCTGCTCCTCTTCTCGCTTTCTTTCATCATACAGCCATGTTCCGCAATCATTCCAATGCTTTGAAAAAGACAGCAGCGCATTTACCGGTTCCTGCTGACCAAAATCTATGGGTCTCATAACATTTGCTGTTTCTAATACTCGCCCCTCTTCTGCCTCTCTCCCAAAAACTCCCATATACACATGATTCATTGTTTGTTGAACCGTTTCTTGACCGCTGATTCCTCGCCCAATCGCACCAAATACTGTACGATAATCAATGCTGTGTTCCATTTGTGATGCAAAAAATGTACGAAGTGCAGAAAAGCGTTCCGGCATATTCACTTTTGTAAAGACCAATGCGATAAAAATGACTGCACATATAATCAATCTTCCCCATCGAATCATCTCTACTTTGCTCAACTGCTCCTCATCAGAAGAACGCCGTTTTTGCCCGGAACTATAAAGATGCGTCCGATTAGTTCGATATGTATCCGCAACTGATGTATATCCGGAATCTATCATAATTTCGCCTCTCTCACAGGATTTTATTGCAGTCTATGCACGGAAAAGGACAAATATACATTCCAACAACATCAGATAAGAATGTCTTTTTCTACTTGACAGATACATTTTTTATCACTATACTATATAAGCATGCCGGGGTGTGGCGAAGCTTGGTATCGCGCTTGGTTCGGGTCCAAGAGGCCTCGGGTTCGAATCCCGACACTCCGACCATGCAGAGTGTCCTTATAGGATTTGAGAAAATCCTGTAATGGACACTCTGC
>JAHHSM010000107.1 GCA_020025175.1 Oscillospiraceae bacterium
ATCTGCTCTGCGGTCTTGCTGCCATCATGCATTGCAGCATACTTACCGCCCAGAGCCAGTGCGATGTCCTGACTCCAGTTAGCGTTCATCGCACGAGTCTGATAATCAGCCTGTGCAGCAGCCTTGCAGGCCTGTGCAAGCGTTGTAACGGTATAACCCAGGCTGGAATCGTTAATATACTTATCGTAATCCAAGTCAAGGTATGCCGGCATTGCCAGAACATCCTTAAAAATACGCTCAGCAATTTCAGGGCTGCACATATACTTGACAAATTCTACAGCGGCTTTGGTCTTTGCTTCATCCATACTGTTGCTGATGACATAGCCGCAGGATGCAGACAGGATTGCCGCAGTCTTACCAGGTTCCTGAGTGGGGAATACAGCGGGCTTAATAACCGTCGGATCTACTTCAATATCACCGGTCAGACTGCCAGCCTCCCAAACACCGTTAAACAGCATGGCTGCATCACCGCGCAGGAAGTCATCGCGGTAGTTTTCAGAATCGGCTGCACCGAAGTATGCAGTATCGATGCGTCCCAGAACATTATCCGAAATAAAATTGACAGCATTCTTAAATGCCGGATTGTCGAAAGTAGTCAGAGGCTGTGTCAGAAAATCCCGCCCTTCTTCAGAGCCAAGCAGAATAGCGTTGAACAGAATATCCGTGGGCCAGCCCTTATTCATAGAAAAGGGCGTTCTTACATCAGGACAAGCGGACAGTTTGTCCACTGCATTTATAAAATCATCCCAAGTCTGCCATTTATCAGGCGTTTCAGCCCCTGCTTTATGAAACAGATCTTCATTATACCAAAAGCCCATGGTCTCCATCTGCTCACGAACCGTATAGATTTTGCCGTTTACCATATTCTGCTGATAGTTGACGCCAACGCCTGCTTTGAAATTCTCATCCTGATCAATATAGGGCTTTAAATTCAAAATCAGGCCGGCTTCACTTGCAGGGGGAACAATATTCCATCCAGCAGTATCTACGATGTCAGGGAACTTGCCGCCGGAAATTTCCTGAATGCACTTATTGTAGATGCCCTCTCCCCCCGTCTCTATAGCGACAGGCTTAAAGATAAATTCATCTTTATGCAGTTCTGCAAACTCATCGTAAATCTTACGCATTTCTACAGCGGGCTGCCAATCATCCTGAAAGAAAGAGTGGTAGAAGGTGATGGTAGGAAGATCCTTATTATCGCTTTCTTTTCCACCATCTCCATCGCCATTTGTGCCGCAGGCTGCCATCCCCAGCACCAAGAGAAGAGTCAGGAATAATGCCAAAAATTTTTTCATTACTATCTACCTCCTATTTTGTTGCAGAAAACGCTTCCATGTTCCCTTGTCAAGTACACTATATCCTCATTCTATTTAAAAAGGAATATAAAATATTTACATAAAAATGAGGTTTTTTTACAACCTGTGACAAAATATTCTTTTAAAAACCGTCTATTTACACAAAAAGGATTGTAGACAAGTAAATTATGTATTTTATTTTTACAAAAATGGAATTTTTGACCTGTTTCTTGCCTTTTCCCTTTCCCGCTATCATTGACTTTATCAGTGTCTCCTTTTATGATATAATAAAATTCATAATTATACCAACAGTTTGTTTAAAAAGGTGATATTGATGTTTCACAAAAAGCGCAGCCTTCCAAGCTTGCAGAAACGCATACTTATCTTAAATCTGGTTACTGCAGTTGTGCTGTTTTTCGCCTGCACCAGTATCCTTTTTTTACTCGTATATAATGTTTTAAGCGGGTATGTCCAGAATGATCTTGCGTTTGTTTTACGGCAAACGCTTTCTAATATGGAAGACAAAACACTTCTGGTGGAGGACACCTATCTTCGCCTCTGTGCTGATCGGGAGCTGCACACCATTTTGCTGTCCGATACCGGCATCGGAGGGATGCAGAAAGAGACGAAAAAAATTCTGCAATCGCAGTCTGGGCTGTATTTGGAAAGAAACACCTCAAATCTCTCCCTGCCCTTTTTGGATATGGTATATCTATTTGATCGGAATGATCAATACATGTCCTGTTCCTACATTACATACAACGCAAATATCCAGCAAACATGGAATCGTGAATATGAAACCATTTATCACCGTTTTCTCAAGACACACGAGGAAAGTCAGATTATACGTTCGAGAAATCACATCAATATCATTCGTAAACTGTACTCCAGCAATCAAGAATATATCGGAACCGTCATATTCGGAATCAACGAAAACATGTTTATCGAAATGGCCTCACCATTTTCCTCCTACCCCGGCTCTTTTTGGATGATTTTTAATAACATGAATGATCGCATTTTGGCAAGTCGCGGCAATACTCTGGAGCGCACAGATGTTGAGGCAATCACACTGCGCTCCGGTCAATCTGCAATCACCTATCGTGCGGGCTATACAGATTATCTGGTTTGCTCTCTTTCCTTCCGCATGGGTCTGGGAGGGATCGTCGGCATTCCGGAAAACTATTTTACGAGTTTGTTATTCGGCTCTGTCAAGTCCTATCTGCTGACCATGGGTGGAGCAATTCTGCTTTTTGGGCTTATTATGATAATCGTTTATGCCAGGGTGTTTCGTCCCCTGAGTGACATGGCCGCCAAAATACAGCTGGTATCCCGCGGCGATTTAAATACACGTCTGCCTGCATATCCACTGTGGGAATATAACACCATCAGCATTGCCTGTAACGCAATGCTGGACCATATCGAGCACCTGATCAATGATGTATACGAGAAAAAAATATTGATCATGGACAACGAAATGAAATATCTGCAGGCGCAAATGGACCCGCATTTCATGTATAATGTTTTGAATACCATAGCACTCAATGCAAAAATTGACGGCAATGAAGAAATCTATCGCATGACCACTAACTTTATGGGATTAACGCAGGCGCGATTGTCCCATGGCGGCAATCCCTTTGTTTCACTGGAACAGGAAATGCAGTATGTAAAATTCTATCTCGAAATACAAAAAAGCAGATTTGGAGATAAAATTCAATATTCCATCGAAATTCCCCAAGAGCTTTACCGGGCAAAAATTCCAAAACTTGCTCTGGAAATGCTTGTCGAGAATTCTGTCACACATGGCATTGAACCAAAGTACGGCCCTGGGCATGTGTCGGTGTGTGCAGAAATCAAGGATAACGAATTGCTCATTACGGTTGAAGACGATGGTGTTGGATTTAAAGGTATCGAAGGTACTGTCCCCCTCCCTCTCCAACGACACAATCTCAAACCCGGTCACAACCGCATTGCCATCAATAACACCTATCTTTTAATCAAGCATTATTATGGCGATGCCTATGGACTGCATATCGAAAGCTATCAGGACAAGGGAACAACAGTGCACATGCATTTGCCTTTTGAAGTATGGAAGGAAGGTTCAAATTATGTATAAAGTCATTATTGCAGACGATGAAGCAATCATGCGAAAGGCATTACTGAAATTAGTGGATTGGGAGTCGTTAAACTGCAAAGTTATTTATGCGGCGGAAGACGGGCAGGCCGTCATCGATTATTTTGAAACAGAAAAACCTGATATCATCATTTCGGATATTCGTATGCCCCGCATCGACGGGTTGAGGCTCGCAGAATACTTATCTGCACATGAGCCGCAAATCAAACTGATTTTGTTGACCGCGTATGCAGATTTCAGCTATGCACAGCAGGCGATACGCTATCACGTCAGCGAATACGTGGTAAAGAGCGGTGCATCAGATCAGGTTGTAGCTGCCATCAAACGCTGTACCAACCAACTGTGTACGGCAGATCAAACGCAAAGTCAACAGCCGGATTATCGTGAGCAATTCTTTAAAATGGCGATCGAGGGAAATACATATCCGCGAAATTCTTTGGCAATCGAGACCATCCGCTCTAACATCCATGACTTTCCCAGATACGTGTTGGTTCAACGCTTATCCTTTGACGGTACCTCCAGCAATGCCATGCATCCTGAGCTGCATCACCGGACTACGAGCTTTCTGTCCGATACGTTAAGCGCTTATGTAGAAGCCCAGTTTTGCATAGAGGGAATTTATGAGTATTTTATTCTGCGGCAACTTCCCCTCGATCTTCTGGAAACCTACTGCCGCAAGGCGCAAAGCTCGTTTCAGTATGTTGTTGGCACCCCGCTTCACGTGGGCGTCAGTGAACTGTGCAAAACAGTAGATGGTCTGTCCACCGCCTCGCGGCAAGCAAGAGAAGCACTTGAGTACGGTTTTTATGATTCGCGCAAAACGATTCACTTTTATTCGAGAGCACATCATTTTTCTTCCGATTCCGCTTCCTTTTTCAGCACACAAAACGCACGATTGGCAACCACACTGCAATTAGGCGCTGCCGCTCCCTCTTTAGACCTCCTAAATGAAACTTTTGAATTTCAAAAGAGAAATAATGTTCATCCCTCCCTTGTCCGCAAAGAGGGCGAAAATCTGATTGCGTTGTGCAAAAGCAGTGTTGCCGCTGCCGGAAAATATTGGAGCGACGTGCTTCCGGATAACATCAAAAAAGTTCCCCTCTCTCTCCAATATTGTGATCAGTTTGATTATTATTGTAAAATTTTAACAGCAATAGTTGATCGTACCTCCAATCTGATTGCCAAGTCACTGGAGCAGCATAACGATATTGTGCTGCTGGCCCAGAGTTACATCCGTGCAAACTTTCAGAAGGATATCTCGCTAAATGATATTGCATCTGCCGTCAAAGTGAATCCCAGCTATTTAAGTCGGACTTTTAAGGCCAGAACAGGGACATCTATCGTAGATACCATCACAGCCTGTCGAATGGAAAAGGCCAAAATTCTGCTTGCAGCCAATCACCTGCGCATTCAGGATATTGCTACAGAGGTCGGCATAGAAAATACAACATATTTTAGTCAGGTATTTAAAAAGCACGTTGGCATGTCACCGAAAGATTATCAGAGATTCACCGAGCGGCACACTGCCGAGCATTAACCTGAAATTAAGATTCCTCAAAGGTGAGACAATGATTTTAATTTAAACTGTCCATACTTCCGAAAGGACCTGCTGTCTGTGCAATGATCTGCTCCCCGTCAAGCGGACAGTGAAAAAATATAAAG
>JAHHSM010000108.1 GCA_020025175.1 Oscillospiraceae bacterium
ACAGCAAGTACTGATTCCAAATTGCTGCGAGGCTGTATAAATTGTGAACTCACCATCGTATATCTGGTGACCGATGTCCAGTCTTTCTTCTTTCGTGTATTTCATATGTAAGCCTCTTGTTCACGCTTAGAGCAGAGTTTGTCCACGGGAAATCTTTCTGTATCTATCATACTGCATTCCCGTGTCCAATATCTACCCCCTCTGTGTCCAGTTTTAGCTTACCACTTCAGGATTTGCTTTCTGCTATTTAAAGATATATACTAATAACATTATAAGTAATAATAATTACCCAAATATCTTTGCGGAGAGAATCCAAGAATTGAATTTCGCATTATTCCAGCTCATAAAGCTATTCATCAATCACCAGTAGAAGCACTCACAGTTTAAAATTATAAAAACAGGTTGTGTGCAGAGTAATTCGGAAAAAGGTTACGAAGAGGTGCTTCAAACCTAAGAATAATGTTACAGATGGTAGGCCTCAAGGCTGGAAAAATGTTACGAGAGGAGATTGAGCACTCGAATGGGTATCCTCAATGGCAGAATATCCACATATGAGATCAAGAATCTGTGGAGGATTTGAACCTGGATTCAACTGCTCGGACATTCCGAACAGTTGGGGCAACCTGTAAGGATTGCTTACAATTACAAATTGAATGCTCCGCAGCTCCGATTAAGAAAGGGAAAGTTTATCCCCCAAGTGCAAATTTTGCGCTTGGGGGATGTGGCTTGCGCATAAAAACAAAACCACGGTTATTGTTGAGCAAGCCTGAGAAGAAAACCGGCGGCTGCTGGCTGTAAAATACAAGATTTTTTGACGTTATGTAACCCAAAATGCGTATTAAAAAGTTTATATAAATATGTGTTCTCGCAATAAATATGAACTTACGAGGCGAAAAGTAAATTTTAGGTGAAAATATCTGTGTTTAGTGCAAAACATCAAATGACATAAAATAAACTAAAGTCGGAGAAAAGAACTGCATATAAAAGAGTATTCTTGGAAAATCTAACATTTTGGCCCTTTTCTTTGGGGATAATTTGGGGATAGTATGCTTTAATTTACTTTCAGTTGTGCAAAATTAGGCAATAAATAAGTTCGGGAAATATTATCTAAATGGGGTAATACGCATATATTTTCAGTTATTTTTAGGCCAAAACGGGCGCTCCGAACCCATTGTACTGCCATTTTCAGCATATATGTTTGCAGGCGCAATTATCGAGCAAAGAGGATATTACATATTGATGATATCAGTTTAATCATGGTTTGCCAAGGAAAATTCATATAAGCAGTCATATTAAACACTACGTTTATATACTCTGTTAATATGATTTCCCTCTGGGACAATGATTCCATCTGCCATCATGGATTGTAAAATGCCTCTGGTTGCACTGGCGGATAAGGATAGCAGTTGATCCAGATCTTTTCTGCTAGCCGAACCCTTCTGATCTAAGTACTCCAAAATAGCTTTTTGGTGTGATATGGTCTTATTGCTTCGAAATTTGATTTGCTTTTCTGTAATGCACCGATAGCTAAAAGTCAGTCTATCCCATTTAACTTCATATTTCTCTGGAAATGACTCAATTAGCATCTGCAAATTTCGATAACCAAAACGCTTGGGCTGAAAGCTTGGGTCAAATTCTTTGATAGCTGTTCCTGCTGAACTGCCTAATGTGTATCCATCCCCACGCAGACACTTGGCATTGGCTTCCCGCAGTAACCTGTGTATGGTTTCAATGCCATATTCTTCTGGTATTTTTGGTTTTTCCAAACTTGGTGGATGCTCGATTACAGGTCCTTCAGCAGCACTCTGCAGAACAACAAAAACATCACAGCTGCGCCGAAATGCATCTAGGGCTTTCTCTTCCCCGATGCCTATCACCAATACATCCCTTTCTCTCAAATGGATGGCTAGGGGGGTGTAGTCGCTGTCGCTGGAAGCAATTACAAACCCATCATAGTGACCTTGATATAGCAAACTAACTGCGTCAATCACCAAAGCAATATCTGTGGTATTTTTTCCTGAAACATAGTCAAATTGCTGCACCGCCTTAATTGCATGGTGTTTGAGCACCGGTGGCCATTTTTTTAGTGCATCCTTTTGCCAGTTTCCATAGGCTCTTTTCAGCGTAATACAGCCATACTGGGACGCAGCATCAATTACCTGATCAACTTGGTCTGCACAGATGTTCTCTGCGTCGATCAGCAACGCTAGTTTCTTTGTCTGTTCCATACGCTATTCCCTCACTGCCAATTGCCTTTCAGGCAAAACCATGCTGCGCAGGGATAGAAATTTATTCTATCCCTGCGCAGTTTACATAACTAATTTTATTCTATCACATCCTGTATCTCATCCCAGTATAACAGCTCTGATTCCGTAAAGAATATGTCTTCCTTAATTTCTTCCAATTGCTTCTCCTTTAATACACAGGATTGATACCAAAGACTGCTCTTTTCATCATTTTTATACATATCTTGCATTTCTTCCAGTGCATCCAGTTGTTGCTTCAAAGCTGCCTCTACGCAGCGTTGTTGCTCCAAGCCCATATGATACGGAAAACGTTCATTCAGATACCAGCAGTAAATGTAGTCCTCAGGCCGTTCCAACGCACTGCCCTCCAGAAAACAGACAGGATACGCAATACCTTCTTGGGGCGCAACATTTTCTAGGTTCTTCCGATCCGCAGCATTACAGCCGGTGCACGTACAAATGATGGAGATCATTCGGCGGTTCAGCTCGTCGAGAAGGGCATCGCTCTTGGCGTTCAGCTCCATAAGCAGATCATTTGGCAAATCCTTAGACTGCTTCATGCACAGCTTTATTTTTTCAATTTCCTCGACCAGTTCCGGCATGCCCAACCACTGGGGTGCCTGATCCATGGCAATCCCCACGGG
The DNA here is from genome assembly GCA_020025175.1 of Oscillospiraceae bacterium. Taxonomy (GTDB): domain Bacteria; phylum Bacillota; class Clostridia; order Oscillospirales; family Oscillospiraceae; genus Pseudoscillospira. Next base: position 2,891 of record JAHHSM010000108.1, read on the forward strand.
TAAATGATCATAGGCCGCCTTCAGGGCTTTTTTCCTACGCTCATGTGCATCCCCGTTTTTTATGCGATCAAGCTGATCCAACTGCATCTGTTTTTCTTCGCAGCGGAACTTCTGCAGCTGAAAATGTGGCGTGAATTCCACATCCGCATCTTTCTCGGACATTTCATCCATCTCATCCAGCCAGTCAATCATTTGATATTCCAGCTTTAGGCGAACCGCATGAATCGTCTCTTCATCCATATCATGGGCAAAACAGTCTTTGACATACCAATACAGAATGTGATCATCCGCAGTGCGCAGACCCAAACTGGGGTGCACTGTTATCATTTCCCCCGGATCGGTCAGACAGTTTTCCTGAAAGAGCTCCCATAGCAGATTGTCTAAGCGTCGTTTGACAGAGGCAATCAAAATTTCGGTCTGTCTGCACCGCTGCTTCCAGACACAGCCAAGCTGAATCCGGGATGCATCGGGCTTTTCCTTCAAAAGCACCCACTGCAAGTGCCACTTCAATTCCTGAAGTGCGCTAATTGCACCCTGTGCATCCAGTGTTTTGGGATCTACATAAAATGCGTCAAGCTCCACAGTCTGTCTGGTAAAAGGATCCCAAAACTCCCTTTTGTATTGCTTCAGATCCTTGCTAAGCGATGATGTAAAATTGGGATAACGTACCTTTCTGCGATTCTCCTCCGTATTCATCTTCAACATAAAACATCCTCCCCATGTCTCTTACATTCGTTGCACAGGCATTCCCAAACACCAGTAGTTTATCAAAAAACCTTCATCACGCAATCAGTTATTCGCAGCAATTTATCCCTTCTTGATTTTTGTATAAAACGTAAAATTACATGCAAAGGGATAAGGTCCAGGGATGCACCTGTTTGTTCAAAAGGTAAAAATGAAGGATTCATTTCTGCATTTGGGGATCAAATAAGATACTTCAATCCTCACGGTCTTGTTTGGGAACGAATTTCAAAACCTTATTTTGCGTTTGGTCATATCTCCTTTCATCGATCATGTGAAATTGACACGGTGCACCCTCTGTGAGCCATCTCATACCTCTGACCTCATCACAAGTATCCTCGTCAATATTTGCACGTTGTTGGCTCAGGTATTGCCACGCAGATTTCTTTTGTGGTAATTTATTGATAATTGCTAGCCGGATCTGCAATTGCCTGCGAAATACCCATTGCCTCGGACCATCGAACAGGCACAGCGGATTGCTTAAGATTCGCAAAGCCTTCAATTTTAGACGGATCCACCCAAAAGAAGAAAAGATTCGCATTTTATTACTTCCTTTCCATTATAAAAATTTGGCTACGTATAGCTTAGAAAGTACTATAAGATATCATAGAAATATTGTAGCAGATGTTAGATATCTTGCAATGTTAAGGATGTAGTCTTATATGTGTTCTTAAATTTTTGTGAAAATGGTAAATTGCACTCCTAGGGTCGTATACGAAAGATGGATTCATTTGTGCATATGGTAAAAACGGAATGGATGTTCCTGTTTCAAAAGTCTCAGGGTCAGTGCAAAAGGATGCTTTTGTTTTTGGCCCTATCACATAGTTTTGTGATGAAAAATATTCTGCAATTAGCCATCCGTTGACAAAATGCAATAATGTTATGATAAAACTGATTAATTTTAATTAATTTAACTTTTTGGGGTCACTTCATTTCTTGTTGTGCTATAATGCAGAGAAGTAGGGGCGGTTGATTGAACTGGTTGTAGTTCCCTGAAGTTTCTTGTTGTGGTATAATTAAGGCAGACGGAGGAAAGAACAATGGCTCGTTGCAGTTCCCTGAAGTTTCTTGTTGTGGTATAATTCTGCTTCCTGGATAGCAGTCTCATATTTCGTTGTAGTTCCCTGAAGCTTCTTGTTGTGGTATAATCAAGAACGATGTCGGAAGCGCTAACTCTCTGTTGTAGTTCCCTGAAGTTTCTTGTTGTGGTATAATCAGCAGATACAAGGGACGGTGCATCCATGTGTTGTAGTTCCCTGAAGTTTCTTGTTGTGGTATAATTCCTGAAGATTGCGGAGGAGGATGAAAGCAGTTGTAGTTCCCTGAAGTTTCTTGTTGTGGTATAATTCCTGAAGATTGCGGAGGAGGATGAAAGCAGTTGTAGTTCCCTGAAGTTTCTTGTTGTGGTATAATTCCTGAAGATTGCGGAGGA
>JAHHSM010000013.1 GCA_020025175.1 Oscillospiraceae bacterium
GGACACTGCGGGTATGAACCGCATGCTCTAGCCAACTGAGCTATGCCGCCAAATCAGCCCCACCATCCGGCAGAGCAGTTATTATTATACGCACGGCGCGCCATTTTGTCAATAGCTTTTTTAAAATTTTTTTAAATTTCTGTAAAGAAGTAAAAAAGTGTTGATTTGCAAGGAAAAACAGTGGCCACTTCCCACCTAAAAACCGGTATCTTTTCTCCAATGTATCATTTCTTATTTTAATGTATCTATTTACCGCTTTGCCGAAAATTTATTGCTCATTGTGCCCGGACTCTTCATCAAGAGGGAGACGTTCCGCCTGTGCTCTGCGCTCCTGTTCGAGCCTCTGCTCGTTCTTTATTTTTGCCACATACTCCATTGGCGTTATCCCACAGCATCTATGAAATGCCTGAAAGAAATAGGAGCTGCTTTCAAAGCCGCATTGTTCCCAAACTTTTGCAGCACATTGTCCTTTGCGCAGCAGTTCGCATGCCCGTTCAATGCGCATTGTTAAAATATGTTGATGAATGGTTTGTCCTGTCTGGCGTTTAAACTCCCGTGCGATATGCTCATGGCTCACATAAAAAACATTTTCCAAATCCTTCAATGTCAGTTTTTCTGTAAAATGCTTGTTGAGATATACAAACACATCATCCAGCATAAAACGCACTCTTTTTTTAGGAGCACGTCCCAAATCTGCCTGTATTCCGGCGCGAAGCACTAAAATAAGTAAAGTCTGTAAAATGCCACGCTCTATGATTCCGCCACCATATCCTGGATTTTGTGCTTCACTCATCAATCTGTTGCACAAATTGTACACCATCATAGCGGTCTGTGCTCCTGCCGGGATCACGGCACAGCCAAACGGCAGAAATTCAAAACCTGCCAGCAGGTCTGTTTTCTCATCGGACAGCTCTCGCAATGCATCTGCATCCACACGCATCCAGACAAATTGAAGTGGTTTCTCCTGCTTTTTCGACTGCAATCGCACATTGCAGTTTGGCTGCATAAGCAAAAAATCCTCTCGTCCCCACGAATCGCATTGATCCATCCACTCAGCGCGGCAACCATCGCCGGAGCAAAGCAGAAGCCCATATTCTCCTTTTCCGGTGGTAAGCGTTCTAATTTCTTCTCCGCGCAAAAAGAGTCGGTTAATATGATAGCCTTTTTCCACTCTTTCCCTCCTTTTTTGAGAATCCCGATTTTTTGGAACCATAATATCAAGAATTATAATTATTCTATCAGATTTTCTAATTCAATACAACCAACAAATTTTCTATAATGAAAGCAGCAATAAATCGTTTAGTTTCAACAAATATTTTAAGTTTGCAGGAAGGAAGCTACGAAAATGAAAATTCTGGAACCCATTCAAGTCGGAAAAACTACTTTAAAAAATCGCATTATGTTCCCCCCACTCACCACCGGTTACGAAGACAGTAACGGCACCATCACTGATCGCAGCCGTCGTTTTTACGAGCGTCTGGCAGAAGGTGGCTGCGGCTACATTGTAATCGGCGATGTCAATCCCATTCGTTCTTTCTCTCCCACCCCTCGTCTGTATGAAGACAGCCAGATTGAAAGCTTTAAAGAACTGGCTGATGCTGTACATAAGCACGGTGCAAAAATCGCTCTACAGATCTTCCATCCCGAATATGATGTAGAGGCTTTGTTTGAGCTGGTTGCAAAAAAGGATATGGCTGGCGTACGTGCTAAAATGCACCACGACATGCATCACTTTACCGATGAAGTAACCGAAGAAAAGCTGATGTCCATTTTAGACAAAATGGTAGCATGTGCAAAGCGTGCGCAGCAGGCAGGGATCGACGGCATCCAGATTCACGGCGACCGTCTGGTAGGCACTCTGTGCAGCACCAAGTTTAACCACCGCACAGATAAATTCGGCGGCAGCCTGGAAAACCGCACCCGTTTTGCCCGTATGCTGACCCGTGCTCTGCGCGAGGCAGTTCCCGATATGTTCCTTGATTATAAGTTTTCTCTGGTCACCCCCGAGCGCGGTGTCGGTGGTGTCAATCTGGACGAAGGCGTACAGTTTGCAAAATGGCTGGAAGAAGACGGCGTAGATATGCTTCACGTTGCACAGGCAAACCACACCGGCAACATGGCTGACACCATTCCTCCCATGGGCGTACAGCCTTACGGCTTTTTCGTAGATCACACCGCTATGATCAAGAATGCTGTTCATATTCCGGTAAGCTGTGTTGGCCGCATCGTTGATCCTTACATGGCTGAAGAAATTCTGGAAACCGGCAAGGCAGATCTGATCGGACTGGGTCGTCCTCTGCTGTGCGATCCTGACTGGGCGCTGAAAATTGCCGCAGGCAAGCCCGAAACCGTGCGTCGCTGCCTGTTCTGCAACAAGGGCTGCACCGACCATATCCAGAACCGCCAGTTCCTGAGCTGTGTTTTGAACGCAGAAAACGGCTATGAGCTGGAGCGCAGTATTACTCCTGCCGAAACATCTAAGAAAGTTGCAATTGTCGGCGGTGGTGTAGCCGGTCTGGAAGCTGCACGCGTGGCTGCTCTGCGTGGTCATAAGGTTGTTCTGTGGGAAAAAGAGCTCATGCTGGGCGGTCAGCTGAATATCGCTTCCGTGCCTCCCAGAAAGGAAGAGCTGCTGCGTGCCTCCCACGATCTGGCAGCGGCCGCTGCAAATGCAGGCGCAGAACTGCGCATCGGTATTGCCGCAGATGCTGAAACTGTTTTGGCAGAAAAGCCCGACGCTGTGATTGTGGCGGTTGGTGCTCATTGCTTCACTCCCAATATTCCCGGCGTCAATGGTTCAAATGTCTGTGATGCATGGCAGGTATTGGCAAAGGAGCGCATGGTTTACGGAAGCGCTGCTGTCATCGGCGGTGGTCTGGTTGGCTGTGAAACCGCTGAATATTTGGCACAGCAGGGTGTCAAGGTCACTTTGATTGAAATGCAGGATCAGTATGCATCCGGCGAAAGCGAAACTGTTCTGCCCACCATGAACGAAGATTTCGAAGCACACGGCGTACAGATCCACACCGGCACAAAGGTAGAAGAAATTACATCCACCGGCGTGCGCGCAGTTTCCGCAGACGGCGAGCTGAAAATTGACTGCAACTTTGTAGTAATGGCAATTGGCGCAAAGCCCAATGCTTTTGATGCTTCTGCCTTTGAGTCTGCAGGTATCCCCGTTTCCTTTATCGGTGACTGCAACAAGCAGGCCTCCGATATCAGCAACGCAATTCGTGACGGCTATGATGCGGCTTGCTCCATCAACTGATTTTCTCTCTTTTTTCACCTGCAAAAAGCTTTTTGATACATGATTCTTTGTTTCATGTATTTACTCGCTGAACAATAATCAAAAGAATGGTATCGAACCTTTCGATACCATTCTTTTATTTCTATCCTGCAAATCTACTTTGCAAATACCGCATATCTATCATCCGTTCAAGTGCGATGCCAAGTTTATCATATATTTTTTCCACATCATACGATACTGTAGATATTCACATACGATGGATTCAAAGTCGAGATAGAGCCATCTTTATCGCATTAGACCCTCGTAAGTCCATAATCTGGAAACAGCAAACTCCCCGGTGTTTACCACATGGTAAACACCGGGGAGTTGCATTTATTTCCTGATCTGAGCTTTGGCATAAATATGGTGTAAGTTCACCATTTCTACTGCCAAAGATAAGTGTCTTCAGGGGTTTGCGGTACTTCTTAGTACATACCGCCCATGCCGCCCATATCGGGTGCAGGTGCTGCAGGTGCAGGCTCAGGCTTATCGGCAACAACGGATTCTGTGGTCAGAACCATAGATGCAACGGAAGCTGCATTCTGCAATGCACTGCGGGTAACCTTAGCGGGATCAACGATACCGGACTCAATCATGTCGCAGTAAACTTCCTTATAAGCATCGAAGCCGTAAGCACTCTGCTCCTTAGCGTGGGTCTTGATGTTCTCCAGGATGACGCTGCCGTCCAGACCTGCATTGGCTGCAATCTGCTTAATGGGAGCTTCCAGAGCCTTTGCAATGATCTTCACGCCGGTCTTTTCGTCACCCTCGACCTGATCCATCAGTGCTTCCACTGCGGGGATTGCATCAACGAAGATGGTGCCGCCGCCGGGAACGATGCCCTCTTCCACAGCTGCACGGGTTGCATTCAGTGCATCTTCAATGCGCAGCTTCTTTTCCTTCATTTCGGTTTCAGTTGCTGCACCGACCTTAATCACTGCAACACCGCCGGCCAGCTTTGCCAAACGCTCCTGCAGCTTTTCACGATCGTAATCGGAAGTGGTAGCCTCGATCTGTGCACGGATCTGCTTAACGCGTGCTGCAATTTCTTCGCTGTTGCCGTCGCCGCCGACAATGATGGTATTTTCCTTGTCAACCTTGACCTGACGGGCATGACCCAGCAGCTCAATGGATGCATCCTTCAGCTCATAACCCACATCGGAAGAGATGACAGTACCACCGGTCAGGGTTGCGATATCCTGCAGCATCTCCTTACGGCGATCACCAAAGCCGGGAGCCTTCACAGCAACAACATTCAGCGTACCGCGCAGGCGGTTCACAATCAGAGTGGACAGTGCCTCACCCTCGACATCCTCAGCAATGATAACCAGCTTACGACCACTCTTCATGATACCTTCCAGCAGGGGAACCAGATCCTGAATGACGCTGATCTTTTGATCTGTGATCAGAAGATATGCATCATCCATCACAGCTTCCATCTTATCGGTATCGGTGACCATGTAAGGCGTCACATAGCCGCGATCAAACATCATACCTTCCACGATCTCGCTGTAAGTGTCAGCGGTCTTGGACTCTTCAACGGTGATGACACCATCGTTGCTGACCTTCTCCATAGCCTCAGCGATCAGAGAGCCGATGGTCTCATCGCCGGAAGAAACAGTTGCCACGCGAGCGATATCGGCAGTGCCGGAAACCTTCTTCGCATTTGCCTTAACAGCCTCAACAGCTGCGTCCACAGCCTTAGCCATACCCTTGCGCATCACAACGGGGTTTGCGCCGGCAGCAAGATTGCGCTGGCCTTCGTGAATCATAGCCTGTGCCAAAACCGTTGCGGTGGTGGTACCGTCACCGGCAACATCGTTGGTCTTGGTGGAAACTTCGCGTACCAGAGCTGCACCCATGTTTTCAAAGGGATCTTCCAGCTCAATTTCCTTTGCAATGGTCACACCGTCATTGGTGATCAGGGGTGCGCCATACTTGCGCTCCAACACCACATTGCGGCCCTTGGGGCCCAGAGTAACCTTCACAGTGTCTGCCAGCTTATCAATACCAACTTCCAATGCCTTGCGTGCATCGTCATTGCTCTTTAAAATTTTTGCCATTTGAATCTACCTCCTAATTCAGTAGCACTGTTTATTCCACAATCGCCAGGATATCGCCCTGACGAACAATAGTGTACTCCACGTCTTCGACCTTGATCTCAGTGCCGGAATACTTGCTGGTGATGACCTTATCACCGGGCTTAACAATCATCTTGACTTCATTGCCGTCCACCATGCCGCCGGGGCCAACGGAAACAACTTCAGCCACACTGGGCTTTTCCTTTGCGTTGCCGGTCAGGATCAGTCCTCCCTTGGTGGTTTCCTCCACCTCGACCATTTTCAGAACAACACGGTCTGCCAACGGATTCAATTTCATTTAGAACTCCTCCTTATATCATTACAATACTGTATGAATGCAAATTTTGTCTATCAAAGACTTCACCAGTGTTAGCACTCAAAACACCCGAGTGCTAACACTGGTATTATCATAAATCAATTTCCTGCGTTATGCAAGAGAAATATGGAGAAAAATCTTCTATATTTTAAAAATTTCTTTGTGCACTTTGACATACTTTGACCAATATTTTTACAGATCATAGTCCATCGTCAGCCAAAGTGCGTGTTGTACGGTTACAATGTGCCCCTTTGGGCGCAAAGAAGCGCAACTTCTTTTCGCTCAGAGAGATCTGAATATCCTTTGTATGGATAACTTCCCCATCCAGGCTGACAGGCATTGGTTCTTTTGCCTGAATTCGAATGTTTTCAGGCTGGGAATAGCGAATCATCTGTGGATATTTCCTCCATTCACCTTTGGCAAAGGCGGAAACTGCGCGCAGGAACGTGGGTCTGCTGACCTTTTTCACCACCAGCATATCGAGCTTACCGTCATCCATGCGTGCTTCCGGAACAGGCATAAAGCCGCCGCCATAATAGCGGCCGTTGCATACACAGATCAAGATATATTCTCCGATGGTGGCATGTTCATCCTCAATAATTGTCATGCGTGTGGAAATGGTCTTAAAAAAGTTGACGCCAAGGGAGGCAAGATACGCCCCCTTTCCTGTAACACCAGGGTACTTGCTGTAAGAATGTACATCATCCGCCACACGGGAATCCAAGCCGGTGCATGCAATCGTCAATGCTATGCGGCCGTTGCAGTCGATTAAGTCAAGGGGATGGCTGGGGCCATTCCACAGCTGTTCCAAATCCAGAAACCGCGATCTATCCTCGCCGAAGTTTTTGAGAAAATCATTTCCCGTACCAACGGGCACCACAGTGACCTCAATATTTTGCGCACCAGCGGCACCATTTGCCACCTCATTGATCGTCCCGTCACCGCCGCAGGCATAAATACGGGTTTCTTCACCGCTTTGGGCGGCGCGGCGTGCGATTTCCTCCGCATGTCCTGCCCGTGTTGTCAGCATTGTTTCGCAATTCAAACCGTATTTTTTACGCAGCTGTTCAATTTGATCCATGAGTTTGCCAGTACTGTTTTTCTTACCTGCACGAGGATTTATGATAAATAGATGTTTCACAGACAATCGCATCCTCTCTCAAGGGAATTTCTATTTAATTTTTAATTGTAGTACATAAACAGATCGCATTTAATCATGCCGTTGTAGAGCTTGCGTTTTTTCGCCGCAAAGCTGCCATAACACTTTTCAAACTCAGGGTGCGAGGAAAGGATATAAAGTCTCCATTTCTCAGGGAGCTTTGCCGCAGTCTGACCGAATGCGCGGTACAGCTCCGCCGCTTCATCCTTTTCCAGCAAACGCTCACCATAGGGCGGATTGGTCACCAGCTGACCATAAGTGCTGTCACGATGAAACTTGGTAGCATCCGCGACTTCAAAACGCACCAGATCCTCAACACCGGCCTTTTCGGCATTGCCTCTGGCAATTTCGATGGCCTTAGGGCTGATATCACCGCCCCAAATATCATAAGTTCCGTCAAATTCCTTATCCATGGCCTCATCGGCGGCATCCATCCAGCTTGCGGCAGGCACACACTTCCACTTCTGGGCATCAAAGCTGCGGTCAAGACCGGGCGCACGGTTTTTTGCAATCAATGCTGCCTCAATGGCAATGGTACCGCTGCCGCAAAAGGGATCACAGAAAGGATCTTTTCCGCGGAAACGGGAAAGGGTCACCATCGCCGCCGCCAGCGTCTCACGCAGAGGCGCCTTCACGCCTACGGCGCGGTAACCACGTTTATGCAGGCCCGCACCGGATGTATCCAAAAGCAGGGATGCCCGATCCTGCATAATGGCAAACTGCACCTGATATTTCGCACCTGTTTCGGGCAGCTGATCGGTGCCGAACTTTTGTGCCAGACGGGTAGCAATTGCCTTTTTAATAATTTTCTGACAATCGGGCACAGAGTGCAGCGCACTGTCCAAACTGTATCCTTTTACGGGGAATGCGCCGTCGGCACCCACCCAGTTTTCCCAGGGCAGTGCTTTGGTGTTTTCAAACAGTGCATCAAAAGACGTTGCAAAGAAGGTATTGAGCAGGATCAATACCCGTTCGCCGCAGCGCAGATTGATATTGAGCCGCGCAATGTCCTCCATCTTGCCGTCGCACAGCACATGCCCGTTTTCCACGCGGATATTTTTCATATGCAGACGGCGCAGTTCGTCGCCAACCAGTCCTTCCAGACCGAACAGGCACGGAATATAAAAGGTAATCGGTGTGATGATGCTCATCCCCCACTCTTTCTACAAATAGTTTATTTTTTTAGTATATCGGAAAGTCCATGTCTTTGCAATCCGGTTTTTTGTTTTCGGCAGTACCGCGGAGAAAAAAGTTTCCGCAGGCATGATTTTATGCTATACTTACTGTGTCTATATTCAAAGAGATTGAAAAAGAATGGAGAATTCAACATGGATTATAATACTATTATTGTCGGCGCAGGCTTTGCCGGCGCAGTAACTGCCCGTGTTCTTGCCGAAGCTGGCCACCATGTTCTGGTGCTGGAAAAGCACGATCATATCGGCGGCAATGCATACGATTGTCTCAACGATGCCGGTATTTTGATTCATCAGTACGGCCCCCACATTTTCCACACAAACGATAAAGATGTGTATGAGTTTCTTTCCCGTTTCACGCCTTGGCGCGACTACCAGCATGAGGTTGTCGCCAGTATTCCTGCCGAAAACGGCCGTGCCCAGATGCCCGTTCCCTTCAACCTGCGCTCCCTGCGTCAGGCGTATGGCGAAGAAAAGGCCGCCCGTCTTCAGCAAAAGCTGATCGATACCTATGGCATGGAGAAGAAAGTGACGATTTTGCAGCTGCGTGAAAACACCGATCCGGAGCTTTCCGAGCTGGCGCAGTATGTGTATGATCATGTTTTTGTCCGCTATACCATGAAGCAGTGGGGGCAGAAGCCGGAAGAGATCGATCCCGCTGTCACCGCCCGTGTTCCCGTGTTCATTTCCGAAGACTGCCGTTATTTTCAGGACACCTATCAGGGCATGCCCCTCAATGGCTATACGCCTCTGTTTGCATCCATGCTGGAGCACGAGAATATTGAAGTGCGCACAGGTGCCAATGCAAACACTGTTTTGACATTCCATGACGGAAAAATCACCTTTGATGGCAGGGAATTCACCGGAGACGTGATTTATTCCGGTCCGGCAGACGAACTCTTTGATTGCTGCTATGGCCGTCTGCCCTATCGCACCCTGGACTTCCGATTTGAAACCTACAACGAGGACTTTTTCCAAACCCACGGCACTGTAAACTATACCATGGATGAGGATTACACCCGCATTACGGAGTTCAAGCATCTGACGGGGCAGGAAAAGCCCGGCGTGACGACGATTATGAAAGAATATCCCCGTGCCTATACCGGCGCATCGGATGAAATCCCCTACTACGCCATTGCCAATGATGAAACAGCTGCACTTTATGCAAAATATGCAGACAAAGCTGCCGAATTTCCGAAGCTGCATTTGCTGGGCCGTCTGGCAGAGTACCGCTATTATAATATGGATGCCATTGTGGCAGGTGCGCTGAAACTGAGCCGGGATCTGGTGAAATAAGATGTTGAAGGTTGCGGTATTTGATTTAGATGCCACATTGTGTGCTGTGGGCAAGGCTATTTTGCCGGAAACATTGGCAGGACTGCGCAAATTGCAGACAGCCGGTGTGCAGATCGCCGTTTCCTCCGGAAAGCCGATCTACTATCTTTGCGGCGTTGCCCGACAGTCGGAATTGGAAGACATTATTCTGATGGGTGAAAATGGTGCCAGCGTGCAGTTTGGTGTCAATCTTCCGCCAAAAAAGCATTATTGGATGCCGGTGGATGCGGAAGTTCGGGCAAACCTAGCTTTAATTCGGGACAAGCTGGACGCAGAATTCGGCAGCCGCATCTGGCTCCAGCCCACACAGCTGGAAGTGACTCCATTCTTTCCACCGGAAGACGGAAATCTGCACAATGAGCTGCGTGCGTTTATGAAGCGTGAGGTGCGCAAGGATATGGGTATCACCATCTACGATCAGCGGGATTGCTTTGATCTGTGTCCCACAGGCATTGATAAGGGCACAGGCATCGCCTATCTCTGCCGACACATGGGTTGGGATATTGCGGATGCCGCCGCCGTGGGCGACGGGGTAAACGACGAGCCCATGCTGCGCATGGCAGGTCATTCCATCGGCATTGGTCAGCAGCCTGTCGCCGGCGCAAAGAGCATGGCAAAAACCATCGGCGAGGCCATTGAACAACTTCTTACATTTATTTAAAAGAAACTGCGTTTCCGCTGGAAACGCAGTTTCTTTTTTGTCCTTTCCAAAATTCCCCCAAATTCCTTAAATTTCCTAAAATTTTCCCATTGCATTGCCAAAATTGAAAAAGATTGTGATATACTATATTTAATTGTATTTACAAAGCAGTCCCAACTGGGAAAGGAATGCATATATGGTAAATAAACTGGACAAATTACGAAAAATAATGGTACAGGAGAAATCGTCTTCTCCGATTGCAAAACGGCCCGTGGAGCGGCTTTCTCCCAATCCGGATGTGGGTCTAAATGCGCAGCAGGTACAGGAGCGCATTTCCGCAGGGCAGCAGAATTTTGATTCCACACCTGCCACACGTACGGAAAAGCAGATCGCCCTGCGTAATATCTGCACGCTGTTCAATCTTGTCAATATCATTTTCTTCATTGCGATTCTGTCCGTCGGCTCTGTCAAAGATACGCTTTTTATGACAGTTGTTGCCGCCAATACCGCCATTGGTATCATTCAGGAAATCCGCGCAAAGCGTTCTATTGACAAATTGAGCTTTCTCACCGCCGCAAAAGCGACCGTGCTGCGCAGCGGTGAAAAGCAGGAACTGCCCATTGAAGAAATCGTATTGGATGATATTATCATTCTTTCCGCAGGCGATCAGGTGCCGACGGACTCTGTTGTTGTCAGCGGCTTCTGCGAAGCTGATGAAAGCTTTTTGACCGGCGAAAGCGATGCTATTTCTAAAAATGTGGGAGATACCGTTCTGGCGGGCAGCTTCCTTATCAGTGGCAGCGTCCATGTCCGTGCTGACCATGTCAGCGCAGATAATTATATTTCCAAGATTTCTGCTTCTGCTAAAACAGTGAAAAAGCAGGTCAACTCCGAAATTATGCGCACTATGAAGTCGATTGTGGCTGTGATTTCCGTGGCTTTGATCCCCATTTCCATCATCCTGTTCCGCAATCAGCTGGCTCTGCCCGATGCCACCACCCAGTCGGCAGTGCTCAACACCACCGCTGCGCTGATCGCCATGGTACCGGAGGGCTTAATGCTGCTGACTTCTACCGTGCTGGCTGCCTCTGTGGTGCGTCTTTCACAGAAGCATGTGATGGTGCAGGAGCTTTATTGTATCGAAACCCTTGCCCGTGTTGATGTTTTGTGCCTTGATAAAACCGGCACCATTACAGAAGGCACCATGACCTGTAAGGAGCTCGTGCTGCTGGATGAAAGCTATAAGGCGGATGCCCCGAAAGCTTTGGCATCTCTGGTTTGTGCTTTGGAGGATCGTAACGCCACATTCTCCGCCATCGAAAAGGCATACAGCGATCCCACACCGTGGACTGCGACGAAAACAGCGCCCTTCTCCAGCCGCACGAAGTGGTCGGGCGCCACATTTGAAGCTCAGGGAACCTATATTCTGGGTGCCGCGGAATTTGTTCTGCCTGTGCGCAGCGGCAGCCTGCAGGAGGCATTGTTTGACTATAGTCAGGAATATCGTGTTCTGCTCCTTGCCCACAGCGACGAAACGCTGCCCCCCGAAGGACTTCCGGCGAATCTGCATCCCATCGCGCTGATTCTTCTGCAGGACAATATCCGTAAAGAAGCGCCTGCTACGCTGCGTTACTTTCGTGAACAGGGTGTTATTTGCAAGGTGATTTCAGGTGACAGTGTAGAAACGGTTTCCGGTATTGCCCGCCGTGCCGGCATGGAAAATTGGGATCAATGCATCGACATGTCTCAGATTTCCAAAAAGGACATTGCCGAGGCAGCAGAAAAATATACGGTATTCGGCCGTGTCACGCCCGAGCAGAAAAAGCTGCTGGTCAAAGCGCTGCAAAAGAAAGGGCATACCGTTGCCATGACGGGCGACGGTGTTAATGATGTCATGGCTTTGAAGGAGGCAGACTGCGGCATTGCCATTGCAGGCGGTGCTGATGCTGCCCGAAATGTGGCGCATCTGGTGCTGCTGAAATCCAACTTTGATGCTTTGCCGAAAGTGGTGGAAGAGGGGCGCCGCGCCATCAATAATATTCAGCGTTCCGCATCGCTGTTTTTGGTAAAAACGGTCTATGCAACGATTTTGTCCGTGGCGTTTATTTTTATCACCGCCCCCTATCCCTTCCAGCCCATTCATTTAACCCTGATCGGTTTAACCACCACCGGCATTCCATCTGTTGTGCTTGGTTTGCAGCCGAACCACGACCGTGTACAGGGACACTTTTTAAGGAATGTGCTCACCACCGCTGCCCCCTGCGGCATTACGATTGCCTTTGCAGTATTGTTGGCTGTGATCTGCGGTCAGGCATTCTCTCTGGCCCAGGCACAGGTGGAAGCCATGTGTGTGCTGTTTACAGGCGGGGCCATACTTATACTGCTGTTTTACGTCTGCCATCCCTGGACACCCATCCGTGCTGTTTTGTTTGGCAGCATGACCTTTCTGTTCTTCTTGGGCTACTTTGGCTTCCATGGATTTTTTTCCATCGAGCGTTTTGCCCCGTCCAGCTTCCTTTTGTTGGTGCTGATCGGTGTGGGCAGCTGGGAAATTTTCCGCATTCTCTGGCAGCTGTTCCACGGGCAAAAAATCTCGCTGATTCCCAAGCCAGCCAATGATTATGAACATCCTGTCCAAACCCAGCACCGCCAGCGCCAACGGCATTGATTGTTTTATCTCTCCCCACTGCATATTTTTTATTGAGCTGCAATAAGGCATGGTTTTCCGCCATCATCATTTTTGAGCCCATACCTTTCGCCTATATGCCCAAAAACAAGCGTATATCTTTGTGAAAAAAGGTTGAGCCGCATAGCGCACCCTAGATTTTATTCGTATTTTTTTCTTAAAAATCGAGAAAAACTGTGGAATTATGCATATTTTATGCTATAATGCAAATAGCTTTTACTGGAATCCTATTTTGTATTTGTAAAGGAGATATTATTATTATGAATAAGAGCGAACTGATTGAAGCAATCGCTAACGAAGCTAATCTGAGCAAGAAGGATGCTGAAGCTGCTGTCAACGCTTACACCACCGTTGTCACCAATGCATTGAAAGCCGGCGACAAGATCACTCTGGTTGGCTTTGGCACCTATGAAGTCCGCGAGCGCGCAGCACGTGAGGGCAAGAATCCTCAGACTGGCGAAGCAATCAAAATCGCAGCTGCAAAGGTTCCTGCATTCAAGCCCGGCAAGGGTCTGAAGGACATGATCAACGGCAAGAGCTAATTTCTCAATCTAAAAACGACCTGCTCTATGGGCAGGTCGTTTTTTTATTTACAACGATTTTTGTTTTTATTTTGCATAAACTTATACGCAGCGGCTCCATGGATTTCTTTTGCTCATTTGAAAAGGTATGTCAAAGCGCAAAACCCGAAAAATGGTAAATCTGCTGTCTTTTGTAAAGTTTTTGCTGAAATTTTCAGTATTTTTCTTCCAAAGAGGTCATAATTATTTTTATTTAATATCTTTTTTCTCACAAAAACTTGACGAATTGGCAAAAAACGTGTACACTCTATTTGTAACTCTTTTGTAACTATTGTTGCAGCTATGTCATGATTTGCATGACTACCGATATGAGAACTCACACGAAGGAAAAGATTGGAGTTGATTGCATGGCAGAAAACAGTCCGACGCTCGCTGCGCAGTCTCCCGAAAGCGAGACTTTAGCCATCGGCGGCGTTCGTGAATCTGATAATGCATTTATGCGTGTTGCTTTGTTTTTAGGAAGCAGCGTTGTTCACGCACCCAGCGTTGTCCGTGGTGCATGGAAATATTATGGTAAAAACCGTCTGTTTTTGATTGGTCGCTTTTTTAATGAGTATCGTCCGCATCCGGCATTGTATATCGCAATTGCATTGACGATTTTTGCGGGCGCATCCTTTACGCAAACACATCAGCTGGCCACCGGTGTTTCTGTAAATGGCACCTATGTTGGTGCAGTTTCCAACCCCGACACCTTTCGGCAGGCATATTCTTATGTAAAGACATCTGCCAGCAAGGCTCTTGGTTATGATTACAACTTTGAAAATGACGCCGTGCACACCTACCCTGTGTTTGCAGCAAATGACAAGCTCCTCACCGAAGGTGCTTTGGTCAATGAAATCTGTAATGCCAGTGGCACCGTTTCCTATTCTTCTGTACTAAAGATTGACGGACAGACAGTTGGCGCCAGTGTTTCATCCAGCGCAATTGAAGCGGCTCTTTCCGATAAGCTGAATTCCTATATCAGCGAAAACACTATTTCCGCTGAATTCGTTCAGGATCTTCAAATCAGCAAAGAGATCGTTTCCGAAAGTAAGGCCCGTGCAGTTTCCAGTATCTCCGACATCGTAAACGCTACCTCCCAGGAAGAAGTTATTTATACGGTTAAAGCCGGTGACACCTGGTCGCAGATCGCCGCGCACTATGATATGAGTTCCAAAGGCCTTCTCGCATTGAATCCCGATTGCAATATGGATCTCATTCATGAAGGTCAGGAATTGACTGTCAGTGCGGCAGTACCTCTGCTCAGCGTCCGTGTGGTGGACCGTATTCAGTATCAGGCACCTGTTGCCTATGATACAGAATATGTTGACGACAGCAGCATGTATCAGGGGCAGACCAAAGTTTTAACCAAGGGTGTAACCGGTCTGGCAAATGTAGATGCTCATGTAACTACGATCGATGGTGTGGAAACCAGCCGTAACGTGATTTCTTCCACCACTGTAAAGAATCCTGTCACACAGATTATGGCAAAGGGTACCAAAGAGCGTCCCAAAACTGTGGCAAGCGGTGCTTTTGCATGGCCCACCAGCGGCCGTCTTACTTCCACCTTTGGTGGCCGCGCATCACCGGGCGGTATTGGTTCCACCAACCACAAAGGTATCGATATCGCAAAGTCCCGTGGTGCTGCCATCAAGGCCGCGGACGGTGGTACCGTCAGCTTTGCAGGCTGGATGGGCGGTTATGGATATCTGGTCATTATCAATCATAACAATGGTTACCAGACTTATTACGGTCACAACAGCAAGCTTTCCGTTACCCCCGGCACCAAAGTGTATAAGGGGCAAAAAATTGCAGAGATGGGTTCTACCGGTAATTCCACCGGCAACCACTGCCACTTTGAAATTCGTTTGAATGGCAATCCCGTGAACCCCTTGAAATATCTGCCTTAATGAAGTAGATAAAGAGCAGGTGTCCCAAACGGGACGCCTGCTCTTTATGGTATACACTCCTTTATTTAAAACGGTTTCCCCTCAAAAAAAGAACGGCCCATATGTGAAAAACACATGGGCTGTTTTTTTTGATTTAAACGGCTCATAAGACCTGTGTATTTGCTGTTTCTTTGCCCAAATCGACAAAATACGCAATAATATCCTCACGGCTGATCGTTCCCACAAACATATCACGATCATCTATAATCGGAACAAATGCGCTGCGCAAGGCAGCCCTTTGCAGATCTTCATCCGTATCCGTAATCTTCAATGCAGGAACCGTACCTTTTTGAGCAATCTTGCTGATTTTGTGATCCTTCACCGCTTCAAATCCACCATAATCCAAAATATACCAGAGGAAATCCCCCTCATTTACAGTACCGATATATAGCCCTTCCTGATTCACCACCGGCAGCTCCTTACATCCATGGCTGCGCATGATGCGCAATGCCTGCTGCACCGTTTTATAATCGTGCAGCAGGCAGACATCTGTTTTTCTATGTAAAAAACGAATGATATTCATGAATCCATGACACTCCTTTTTACTATAAACCATGACTAAAGCTATTATAGCAGGAACTCATTAAAAATCTATGAACGATCGCCGTGAAATAATACCCAAAAAAAATAATGGCTTTTTGGTGCGTCTCACAGTCCCCATATTTCCCACGTCCAAAATGCAAAAAACCAAGCGCAGCCTGCGCTCGGTTTTTTGTATCTTATTCTACTAAAAAGCGAGTATAATCCCGCCATCACCGGCATAAACGGTGCTAAGCCCGCCAGTAGGCACAATTTCCACTTTACTGAAGGGCAGTTTTTTCAAAATCAAATTGCGTACATACAGTGCACGATCCTGACAGTTACAGTGGGAGATCACTAAAGTACGGCCTTCAATGCCATGTTTCTTTGCCTTTTCCACGGCGGCATCCACCATCTTGGAAAGGGCTTGCTTCACAGTCATTGCCTGACCGACCTTATTGATCGTACCGGCAGGCGTACCCTCCATCACAAGCTTAATGCGCAGTGTACTGGTGATCAGCGCCTGCATTTCATTCAGGCGGCCGTTTTTCCGCAAATTGTCCAGATTTTCCAAAACAAACATGGTTGTGATATGGGCAATAAAATAGTTCATCTTCTCCACAACTTCTTCAAACGGCAGACCTGCGCGGCAAAGCTCAAAAAGCTTCAGCACTTCTGCACACTGGCCGGCGGATGCGGAGTGAGAATTAAAGATGTGAATTTTCTTATCCGGATGATCCTCCAAATAAAGTTCCCGTGCCTGAATGGCGCTGTTATAAGAACCGCTGAGTTCTGCGGACAAGGTAACCACATATACCTCATCAGCCCCCTCAAAGGCATCCATATACCACTGCGGCGCAGGGCAAGCCGTACCGGTACCTGTTTCACAGGCATCCATACGCTCAATCAAATCCTGAGTAGACAGCATGCCGTTGTCCACATATTCCTGATTGCCCACGCGGATAATCAGCGGTACCATTGTATATTCAGGGGCATCTTTCAAGCGGGGCACCGGATCGGTGCAGCTATCGCCTATAATCTTAAAACTCATAAACACTCTCCTAGCGAATTTAATATTCAAAACTGGATTATATAGTATCTATTATGTATAATTATATGACATTCACCCATAGTTGTCAATCAAAGCCCTTTGGGATTTCAGAAAATATTTGGAGGACTTACATTTGCCGCAGGCAGTTTCAAGGCATGGATTTTCCACCAAAGGCGCCTTTGAGCAGATCAGACAGACAATACACTTTATAGCTGCCGTCCGCCGCAGCACACAGCACCTTCAGCCCCGGCGCGAACTCGAACAAAAACTGCCTGCACAGTCCGCAGGGTGTGCAGATTTTCTGAGAAGACCCCACTACCGCAAGAGCCTCAAAGGCTGTATGTCCTTCACTGATGGCTTTTGCCGCCGCCGTACGTTCGGCACATATTCCACAAGGATACGATGCATTTTCGATGTTACAGCCGGTATAAACGTTACCGTCGCTGCACAAAAGTGCCGCACCGACACGGAAATTTGAGTATGGTGCATAAGCCTGTTCTCTTGCCGCCAATGCCATTTGAACCAATTCATGTTCTGTCATAATCCGTATGCCTCCCTGCATTAAAATAATATGCGGCGCGCACAGAACGGGTCTATGCGCGTCTCATAGCTGTGTATTCAATGATATCATAGCTTTTTGCCTTTACCAACCTTTAAGCGAGTTCTGCCTGCCCGGTGTACAGCTGATAATAGCGTCCGCCCTGCGCAATCAGATCCTCATGGTCACCGCGCTCGATAATTTCGCCCTGCTCCAGCACCATAATTGCCCGAGAATTACGCACTGTACTCAAACGGTGCGCGATAACAAATACCGTCCGCCCGCCCATCAGTCGATCCATTCCCTTTTCGATCAATTTTTCCGTTCGGGTATCAATGGACGACGTGGCCTCGTCGAGAATCAATACAGGCGGATTCGCCACCGCTGCACGGGCAATGGCAAGCAGCTGCCGCTGCCCCTGACTGAGGTTTTCGCCATCACCGCTCAGCATAGTATGATATCCCTGAGGCAAATGACGGATAAAGCTATCCGCATTGGCAAGCTTTGCCGCAGCGATAACCTCTTCATCCGTAGCTTCCAAATTGCTGTAACGAATATTATCCGCAATTGTTCCTGTAAAGAGATGGGTATCCTGCAATACTACACCGAGAGAGCGCCGCAGCGATGCTTTTTCAATTTCTCGAATGTCGATGCCATCGTAAGTGATTGTACCGCTCTGAATTTCATACAAACGGTTAATCAAATTCGTAATCGTCGTTTTACCGGCACCGGTAGAGCCGACAAAAGCAATTTTTTGTCCGGGTTTGGCAAACAAACTGATTCCATGAAGAATCATTTTTTCATCGTTGTATCCAAATACCACATGATCAAAGCGCACATCGCCCATCAACGGCACCAAGGCACCATCGGGCTTTTTCCATGCCCAATGATCTGTATGGCGGTCCGTTTCCATCCATGTTCCGTCCTCTTTTTCAACGGTGTTGACCAGTACAACCTTGCCCTGATCCGCTTCCGGCGTCTCCTCCATCACTTCAAACACGCGCTCGGCGCCGGCAACGGATGCCAGAATGGTGTTGACCTGCTGCGAGATTATGTTAATGGGCTGAGAGACTTGACGGTTTGACTGCAAAAATACCACCAATGTACCGATATCGAATCCACCGGCAATGGCGAGCAAGCCGCCGACACAGCAGGTAATGGCATAGTTGACATGCGCCAGATTCCCCAGAACGGGCATCGTTGCCCCGGCAAAGGCCTGCGCCGCTGTTGCAGATTTGCGATAAGCTTCATTTTTCTGATAGAATTCTTCCTTGGTCTTTCTTTCGTGATTGAATACCTTAATGACCTTCTGTCCCTCGATCATTTCCTCGATATACCCGTTGACCTCGCCAATGGCCTTTTGCTGCTTTGCAAAATAAATGCGGCTGTGCTTTCCGATTTTCCGCACCACCAGCACCATCACGCCCAGCATTGCCACCGTAATCAGCGTCAGCTGCCAGCTGAGATAAAACATCATACCCAATACACCAATAAAGGTCAGCGCATTGGAAATGAGGGTACCGATACTGTTGTTGATCATCTCACTGACTGTATCAATGTCGTTGGTATAGCGACTCATCAATTCACCGTGGGTATGTTTATCAAAATAGGGAATCGGCAGTGACTGCATATGCTCAAAAAGATCTCTGCGGATAGCATACACCGTTTTCTGCGATATATGCACCATGATTCTGGAATATGCAAACGAGCACATCGCACCGACAACATAGATCACAATCAGCGCAGCCATCATCCGTGCCAAACCGGAAAAATCTCCGGGAATGATGTAATCATTTACGATGGGCTTGAGCATATATGCACCCAGAACTGTACATATCGTATTTATCATTAAAAATATAACAACAAGTGTTAAAAGAACTTTGTATTTTCCCACATAGGACAGCAGTTTGCGCAAGGTTTTTTTCATATTTCCGGGCTTTGCAAATTTGTTTTCTTTTCTGCCGTGTCTCTTAGCCATCAATACACCCTCCCTTCTGCTGAGATGTATACACATCGCGGTAGATTTCGTTCGTTGCCAGCAATTCCTCATGGGTGCCCACCGCTGAGATTCTGCCGTCATCCATCACAATGATTTGATCGGCATCACACACCGATGCGATACGCTGGGCAATCATAATTTTTGTAGTATCTTTTAATTCTGTTGCAAATGCCTGACGGATTTTTGCATCGGTTGCCATATCCACAGCGGAAGTTGAATCATCGAGAATCAGCACCTTTGGCTGCTTCAGGATTGCGCGGGCAATGCACAGTCTCTGCTTTTGACCGCCGGATACATTTATGCCGCCCTGTCCCAGATCGGTGTCGTACCCTTTTTCCATGCGATCGATAAACTCATCCACACAGGCAATACGGCAGGCATGCTGAATCTCCTCATCCGTTGCATCCTCCCTGCCCCAGCAGAGATTTTCGCGAATTGTGCCGGAAAAGAGCGTATTGTTTTGCAGCACCATGGCGCAGCTGTCACGCAAATGCTCCATACTGTAGCTGCGCACATCTTCACCGCCGACAAACACAGTCCCCTGATTTGCCTCATACAGGCGCGGAATCATCTGTACCAGAGAGGTTTTTGCACTGCCGGTGCTGCCAATGATACCCACCGTCTGGCCCGCCTTGATATCCAGGTTGATGTCCTCCAGATTCCATTCCTCACTGTCGGCGTGATATTTAAAATAGACATGCTCAAAGCGGATACTGCCGTCTTTCACCTGCAAATCTCTGCTGCACTGACTGTCACTGATATCGGGCACTTCATCCAGCACTTCGATTACGCGCTTGGCACAGGCGACGGAACGGGTCAGCATCATCAGCATCATGCAAACCATCATCAAAGAGATCATCACCTGTGTGACATAGGTAATAAACGTGGTTAAAAGGCCCACTTCCAGTGTACCGGTATGGACCATCTGACCGCCGAACCACAGAATAGCGATAGTGGCTCCATAAATAAGCAGCAT
The DNA here is from genome assembly GCA_020025175.1 of Oscillospiraceae bacterium. GTDB lineage: Bacteria > Bacillota > Clostridia > Oscillospirales > Oscillospiraceae > Pseudoscillospira. The sequence goes on from JAHHSM010000013.1 coordinate 20,289, forward strand.
CATCAGCGGCATCCCGATGACAACCTTCCCATAAGCGGATTCTGCCGTTTTCCATAGATCCTCATTGCGTTTTGCGAATTTTTCCTTCTCATAATCTTCACGCACAAAAGCCTTGACCACACGAATGGCTGTTAAATTTTCCTGCACCACCAAATTCAGCTGATCCGTTTTTTCCTGTACTTTTCGAAAGACAGGCCCTGCGAAAATCAGGATCACAGCAATCGCAATCACTAAAACAGGGATAACAACTAAAAAGATCTGCGAAAGCCTTCTTGAAATCATCATCGCCAAAATCAATGCCGAAATCAACATGACCGGTGTGCGTACCAACAGGCGCATTCCCATCATCACGGTCATCTGCACCGCGTTCACATCACTGGTCAACCGTGTAATGAGAGACGCCGTAGAAAATCGTTCGATATTGCTGAAGGAAAATTCCTGTATGTGGTCATATTCTGCCGCGCGCAGATTTGCACCGAATCCCTGTCCCGTAACGGAAGAAAAATAGGCTGCGCCAATCCCCAGCGCCAGAGATGTCAATGCCAGCACGACCATCACCGCACCCATCTGCACTGTATAAACGCCGTCGCCTGTTTGAATGCCCACATCTACAATTTCAGCCATGACCAATGGAATGAGCAGTTCGAAAATTGCTTCCAGTGCCGCACAGCCAATGCCCAGCACAAACCATTTGCGATAGGATCGCAAATACGGCCATAATTTCTGAATCATACCGCACCTTCTCCTTCCTTGAGATTTTCAATCATACGGAGCAGCAAGTCCTTTGTTTTCGCTGCATCCTCCTGCGAAAATCCATCCACCATCAACCGTTCTGTCTTCTCAATGCTTTGATACATATTCTTTTGCAGCTGCCGCCCCTTTTCCGTGACCGTCAATTTGCGGCAGCGCCCATCAGACTGCTCATATGCCCGCGTCAGCAGTCCCTTTTCTTCCAAGCGCTCCACAATTCCATTCACTGTGGAGCCCTTGATGCGAAACTCTTTTTCAAGCTCCTTTTGGTTGACATCTTTTTCCTGTTCCACATGCATCAAATATAACAGCACCCGTGCCTGCATTTGTGTCACATCATATTTCTTCAGTGCAAAATCCATCCGCTGTTTGCATAACTGACCACAATATGCCAACAATGGCCCTATGGAATTCTTATGGTATCCACACACGCCATCATCCCCCCATGTATAATAGTTACCGCGCTAATAATTAGTGCGGTAACTATTATACTCTTTGTCTAAAAGATTTCAATTATCTTAGTATGAAATTCACAAATTTTTTACAGATGCAAAAGAGCAGGATGCCGCGGCATCCTGCTTCTTTTATGCGATATAGCTCACTGCATTGAGTACCAGCCAATTTTGCGGGAAGGGGCGATCGAGATTCCAGTATCCCACACCACGCAATGCCTTTTCTTTTGCCAGCATTAGTTTTGCCTGTATGCTGCGCGCATCCTCAAACCACACTTCATGCTCCGCTCCGTTTTCATCGTAATAGCGGAACCATGGCGACTGCGCATAGGAATCAAATTGAATTTCCGCCCCATACTGCCGTGCCAGCTCCACGGCACGCACATTGGAAATGGACTGCGCCTTGCTTGTTCCCTGTATATAGGGCAGCGTCCAGTCATATCCGTAATTTGGAATGCCCATGCTGATTTTTTGGGCAGGGATTTCCGTTAAGGCATAGTCCACAACCTGCCGCACATTGGGCAGGGGTGCTACCGCCATCGGTGGGCCATAGGTATACCCCCATTCATATGTCATCAAAAAAATATAGTTTGCAGCGTCACCAAGCAGCGCATAATCATGTCCTTCATATAAGAGGCCTTTTTGCTCTGCAAATGTTTTGGGTGCCAACGCCACCGTCACACTATATCCGTAAGGATTCAGTGTCTTTCTCAGCAGCGCAACAAACTGGGCATAGCGCTCCCGCTCTTCCGGGAAAATAAATTCAAAATCCACATCTATGCCGGCATACCCCTTTTTTTGAATGGTTTCCAACACATCTTGTGCCAATGCTCTTTGCATGGCAACATCGTTAAGCACCATACTGGCGCGCCCGTTGCTGAAGTTGCCCTGCTCTGTCACTGTGGACAGATGCAGCAATGGCTGTGTCTTGTACTCCTGTGTAATGGATAGAATCTGATCATCCGTCAGTGGAAGCAGTGAGCCGTTATTGGCAATACCGTAAGTAAAGGGGACGATATTGGTCAAATACGGCAGAACGCTGCGCAGCAGCTCTCCATGAATAGACGGATAGGCATACCCTGCCGTTACCAGCGTGCCGTTGGGTTGATTAAAATATTCAACAACGAGCACTTCCCCTTCCCGGATCCTGCTTCTCCCCATCAGCCACCAATTATTACGATACAGCATTGTAACCGTGGTGCCATACTGCCGTGCAATGCTGCTCAATGTCTGCCCGGAGCGCACGATATGCACTGTTTTGGGAAACTGTACAACGATGGTCTGCCCGATCACCAGCGGTTCTTTCGCTGAAATATCATTTTCTAAAGCCAGCTGCGCCGGATTTACGCCATAATCCCGCGCAATCGAATAGAGGCTTTCCCCCTGTTTGACTACATGAATCACCATTTTTATATACCACCTCACAGCAGTATATGCAGAAATCCGCATGCAAGACCCCCATTTTGTAATTTGGGAGGACTAGATCTCTATCCCTTTGAATAGTTATAATACATACGCAAACAGGCCATCATTGAATTTTCTATGAACTTAGAAATAATCGAAATAATCACAAAATATTGCATCTCTTAGTCTTAAAATCCATAAATTGCATATCAAAAGACCGAAAATGCGACAAATTGTAACCACTTTGAAATTGACTTTTACCGAAAGCTGCTGTATTTCTATATCATAGCAGGATATTTGCATTTTTTTGCACTTTGATATTCTGCTCTTTAATATATCCGCAAAATTTTATTTTGCACTCCGTATCGAACTGTGTTCGATGGCGAGATAAAACCATGAATAGAGAGGTACATACTATGGCAGATGAGAAAAACATCCATACAACTGGCAGCCTATTATCTGAAAATCAGTCTGCTCAGGTAGCCGCTTCGGAAAGTGCCGTATCTTCGGCTGCTCCGGAAGCAGTCATTTCGGACGTGCCTGTGCAGGAGGTACCTGCATCTGAGGTCAAAAAAAGCACGCCCCCTCCAAAAGCATCCACGAAAAAGAACCCCCATCTGGTGCGCAATATCATCATTGCAGTGATTTCTGCAATCATTTTAGGGCTGATTATATGGGCCGGCGTGAAATTTTTCACCTCTTCCAGCGACAACGGCGAAGTGATGAACGCCGTTGTAGACCTGGGCTCCATCACGAGCACCGTATCCGGCGAGGGTCTGACGCGCGCCAAAGAAAGTGCCAGCCTGACCTTAACAACCTCCGGAACCGTGCAGGATGTTTACGTCAAGCAGGGTGACAAGGTAGAAGCCGGTCAACAGCTTTACCGCATTACCAGTGACTCCGCAGAAAGTGCGGTGACTGCTGCGCAAAAGGAGGTTGACTCCTGCACAAAGGAATTGAAAAAGCTGGAAGAAGCCCAGGCAAACCTGACCATGCGCGCCCCCCACGGCGGAAAGCTGCTGGAAGTTGCCGCCCCCACAGTGGGCAATGACATTGGCTCCGGCACCACAGTTGCAAAGCTCGCGGATGATTCAAAGCTGAAGCTGAAGCAGTATTACAGCTATGCATATGCATCTGATATCAAGGTTGGGCAGAGTGCGGATATCTCCATTCCCTCTTTGATGAGCACTGTAAAAGGCTCTGTGTCCGAAATCGCCATGGTCGAGCGCATCAGCCCCGAAGGTTCCAAACTTTTTGAAGTAACATTCCTTTTGGATAATCCCGGTACGCTGACTGCCGACATGCTTGCAAGCGCCACCGTGAAAAAGGGCAATGAAATTTTGTATCCTTATGAATCCGGCAAGCTGCAATACTTTAAAATCACCGACTTGGTTACAAAAGTCGGCGGTTCTGTGCAAAAGGTCAATCTGCGCGACTATGCAAAGGTAAAATCCGGCGAGGTTTTGCTGGTTATGAGCGGTGATGACAATGATTCTTCCATTTTCAACACTACCAACCAGCTGAAAGCCGCACAGAAAACATTGGAAGAGGCTCAGAAGGCTCTGAATCTCCTTAATGGTACCGCTCCCATCTCAGGCACCGTGATGTCCATCTCCATCAAACCCGGTGATGAAGTGACGGCAGGTACTACCGTAGCGGTTGTTTCCGATACCAGTGCCATTGTGATGGATGCCAAGGTGGATGAGCGTAATATTTCTTATGTGAAAGAAGGGATGTCGGCAGATATCGACCAATGGGGCAACACAACTACAGGCACCGTTATATCCGTAAGTTTGACAAGCACTGCGGAAAACGGCGTTGCCACCTTCCCCGCAATTATCAGTATTGATAATCCGGATGGCTCGATTGTCCCCGGCAGTTATGCATCCTATACTATTATCGCAAGTCAGAGCAATGACTGCATGATCCTCCCGATTCAGGCGGTCAAATCCGTCGAAACACCTGAAGGCACAAAGAGCGTCGTATTCGTGCATACCAATACGCGTCCCGAAACCGCCATTGATCTGGAGATTCCCGTGGACGGCGTTCCGGAGCAGGGTTATTATCCAGTACCTGTGACCACAGGTATTTCCGATAATCAGAACATTGAGATTCTCGACGGTGTCGAAACAGGTACGGAAGTATTCCAGCAAGTGATGTACAACGAGATGTACTAAAAAGTAGGTGATCCTCTCAATGCTGATACATCTTGAAAATATTTATAAAATTTACGGGGAGGGTATGGAAAGTGAAGTGCGTGCACTGGATGGTGTCAGCCTGACCATCGATCGCGGCGAATTTGTGGCGATTGCAGGCGCATCCGGTTCCGGAAAGTCCACCATGATGAATGTGCTGGGCTGCCTTGATATTCCAACACACGGCAGCTACTGGCTCGACGGTCAGGACGTGCGCGAACTGAGCGACCGGCAGCTCTCCCATATTCGAAACAAGCAGATTGGATTTATCTTTCAGGGATATAATCTCATTCCCGAGCTGACGGCACTGGAAAATGTGGAGCTTCCGCTGATTTATCAGGGCATTTCCCCCAGCAAGCGTCAGGAACTGGCACAGCAGGCGCTGGAGCGCGTGGGTTTGGGCACACGCGGCGATCATCGCCCGTCGCAGATGTCCGGCGGTCAGCAGCAGCGTGTAGCAATTGCCCGCGCCATCTCCACCCATCCCCCCATTATTATGGCGGATGAGCCTACCGGTGCGCTGGACTCCAAAACAGGTTTGGAGGTTCTGACCTTTTTGCAGCAGCTCAACCGTGAAGGCAGCACAATCATTCTGATCACCCACGATAACGGTATTGCCGCAACGGCGCGCCGCATCGTCCGTGTATCCGATGGCAAAATCATTGAAGACCATGTGCAGGAGGTAGACTGGCTATGAATTTAACGCAGGCTTTTAAAATGGCTTTTAAGTCTATCCTGTCAAAGAAAATGCGTTCTCTTTTGACTATGCTTGGTATCATTATCGGCATTGCTGCCGTTATGATTATCGTTTCCGTCATCAACGGTGCCAACAAGAAACAAATGGAATATTTTGAATCCATGGGCACCAATAAAATCACCGTTTATGCATCTCTTTACAACGGTCAGGACGCCTTCAACGAGGTGTATACCTACTGCAAGGGGCTGGACGCGGTGCTTGGCGTCACCCCCAACAGCTACGTGGATGCCGTTGTGAAATATGATGCAAAAAACAGTCAACACATGGAATATTCTCCCCAGATCTATCTGGGAAACGATCAATACGCCATGTGCAACAACTTTCAGATTCAAAAAGGGCGGGATATCAGCTATCTGGATATTCAAAACTATAATCCCGTTTGTGTGCTGGGTGCCCGTGCCGCAAAGGAATTTTTTGATTCTGCCAACCCTATCGGAAAGGAAATGACTTTCAGCGGCAACACCTTCACCGTGATCGGTGTGTACCGCGAAAAGGACCCGACCCCCCAGTGGTCCATGGACAATATCATCGTTATTCCCTATACCGCCAGCCGGTATCTGCCCTCTCAGGGCAGCATGAGCGAATTTACGGTCAAGGCAAAGGACTCCGCCTCCATCAAGCCGGTGATTTCCCTGCTCAAAGGGCAGTTTTCCGGCTGGGATGAAACGGGAAAAGGCTCGTTTGACTGCTATAGCGATCAGCAATGGCAGGATTCGAGCAACCAGATGGCTTTGATGATGAGCCTTGTGCTGGGTGCCATTGCCGGTATTTCTCTTCTGGTCGGCGGCATCGGTATTATGAACATTATGCTGGTCACCGTAACAGAACGTACGCGTGAAATTGGTATTCGGCGTGCCATTGGTGCCGAGCGCAAGTCGATTGTTGTGCAGTTTTTGATCGAGGCGGCAATGATTTGCGGCATGGGCGGCATCATCGGTATCGCCATCGGCTTTTTGGGCACAGCCGTCACAAGCAAGCTTATTGTACAACAAGTGATGCTGCCCTCCCCGATTATTACAATCAGTGCGTTTTTGTTCTCTGTGGTGCTGGGCATCCTCTTCGGTATGTTCCCGGCAATCAAAGCATCCAAGCTGCAGCCTGTTGTGGCGCTGCGTGCGGAATAAGGAGTGATAAATAATGAAACTAAAACGAATTTTCTCCGGTGTTTTGGCACTGGGATTGGCGGCGGCACTGGCTTTGCCGCTGTTGCCGCATGTACATGCCGTTTCCTTCAGCGACATTTCCGGCGGCGAATTGGCAGACAATGTAGCTGTGCTGCGCACTCTGGGTGTCATCGACGGCAACGGAAAGGGTGCTTTCAATCCAAATGGCACGCTCACCCGCGCGGAGTTTGCCAAAATGGCAGTTGTCATGATGGGTCAAAAGGGTGCGGTTGGGCAAAACCAGTCCTTCACCATTTTTCCTGACGTGCGCGCAAACCATTGGGCGGCAGGCTATATCAATATTGCCGTTCGCGGCATTGATACCGGCAGTGGCAGCGCTGAGGACGGCACGCCCCCCGCTCCGGTCGGGCCCCGGGGCATTATTTCCGGCTATCCCGACGGAAAGTTCCACCCCAACGATAAAATCACCTTTGGGCAGACCGTCACCATTCTGATGCGTATGCTGGGGTATCAGGACACAGACGTTGGCGCCGTATGGCCATACGGCTATCTGAATGCCGCATCCGCCAACGGCTTGACCGATGGCTTGAATCTTTCCGCAAACGCCCCCATTTCCCGTGCCAATGCTGCCAAGCTGTTTGCAAAGCTCCTGATCACAAACCAGAAAGATGGCGGCACTTATGCATCCAAGCTTGGCACGCTGAAAAGCGATGTAATTTTGATGGATGTGGCGGCAACAGCACCCGACGGCACCAAAGATGCTGTCAAGGTGCAGGACGGCACTGTGTATAAAATTGCCGAGCGCAGTGTAGATGCCGCAATGGCAGGGCGCAAAGGTGCTCTGCTGGTGAATGGTGCCGAGCAGGTGCTGACCTTTATCCCCGACACGCACGGCTCCAAAGTCTCCGTAACAGTTTCCGAAGCCAAAGCAGACGGTATCGTGGATGCTGCCGGAAAGAAAACCGAGATTCATTCTTCCACAGTGGCATACTATCGCGGAGAGGCCAAGACCTACGGCGAAGTATTTTTCGATCTGCGTCCGGGCACAGCAGTCACAGTCTATTATAACGGTGCCGGGCGTGTGGAATATGTGTTTGCCGGTGCAGCGCCTGCCGATGATGCCGTTGTCATCACCGCGAACGGCAGCACCGCCGAGCTGTCCCGCTTGACCGAGTCCACAAATTATACGATTTATAAAAACGGCATTCTTGCCGGTGCGGAAGATCTGCGTCAATACGATGTAGCAACCTACGACAAAGCAACCAACGCCATTCGCGTCAGCGACACCCGTATCACCGGCTACTATGCCGATGCAGAGCCGAACATCGCCTCTCCTTCAAAAATTACCATGCTGGGGCATCCCTTCAACGTGCTGCCGGCAGCAGCGCCCAGTATGAGCAGCTTTAAAATCGGCGATCAAGTCACTTTGCTTTTGACGGAGGATCATCAGGTTGCCGGTGCGGCAGACCCCAAAAAAGTGGAGAGCAATGCCATCGGCATTGTTACCTCTGTGAGCGCGGATAAAGCAAAGGTGGAGCTGTTCTGCGGATTGACCATTGAAGGCAATCCGAAACTGTCCCCCGACAATGCAGCCCAGTATCAGGGCCAGGTGGTCAAAGTTTCTTCCTATCAAAAGGGCAACCAAATTACATTGAGCCGTATTTCTTCCGGCAATGCACGTGGTGACTTCAACGTCAAAGATCGCACAGTGGGCGGTGCAGCCCTTGCAAAAGGTGTGCGGATTTACGACAAAGTGAAAAGCGGCCCTGTGGTAAGCGTTGGTTTGTCGGATATTCCCGTGGAGCGTGTTTCCGAATCTCAAATTGCCTATGCGGAAAAGAATTATGCAAACGAAATCACCCTGCTGATTCTGAACAATGTCACCGGTGATGCTTTTACTTACGGTCGTTATCAGGTCACACCCGCACAATATGATAATCAGGGTCACCTTGTTGAAAATGCCAAGTTGTGCATTGTGAACGGTGACGGCGCAAGCCCCGGCGTGGCCTTCGGCGGCAGCTATCAAAACGGCGGCTTCGGCGGTCTGGCATTCTATGAATCCGGCAGTGCGGAAACCCGTTTGGCAGCCACCGCAGAAATGACACAGCTCAAAGATGTGCCCAATACCGCATGGAATGACAGTAAATCCGTGACCATGGACGGCACGACTTATCCCGTGGCGCAGAAAGTAGCCTGCTACAACAAGACCTCCGATAAATGGATCACCTTGGCACAGGCACGGGCCTTTTCCGACAAGGCTACGCTGTATTACGACAATCTGGGTAAAAAGATCCGCATTGTTGTTGTCGAGCAGTAAGGTGCCTTAAAAGCGCAGAAACACTGTTTTTTAAAAAGCAAAAATTGCGTTTCCGAACTTCGGAAACGCAATTTTTTATGCTTTTTTTGTTTTTGATATCAGCGCAGCCCCCAGAAGGTGATCGTGCTGCCGGGCTCTATATAATAGCTCTCACTATTCGGCATCAAATGCAGGGTTCTAAGGTTCGCATAGGTATAGTTGCGGCTGTAACCTGTCGTTCCGGTATAAGCACATACAGTTTCAATCGTCTGATCGACATTGCAAAATGTCAGAAACTCTATGCGTCTGATTGCTTTTCCATAGTAATCACATCCAATAGCGCCCGCCAAAGATTTAATATTTCCCGAAGCGCTATACATAGTGCTGTAGGCATCATCCCGATCGGAATTGGCATAAAGATATATATGGCCATGCCCCTTTAGCCTAAAATCCATATACACCCACTGCCATTGTCCCCAGTTGATGTCGCTCACATTCATGTCAAATACACTGGTACCCGTGATTTTTGACGATGTGGTAAAGGTTTTCAGCTTCACCAGATTGGGTGTTTGCGCCATCTGATGAAGCCCTTGGTCGATTTTATCGTTATTGGCGCTGATGCTCTGCTGCATCTGATGCAATGCATCATCAATTTTTTTGTTGTTGCTGTTAAAATTCTCCCGCAGGACACGGTCCGAAGGGTCCCATTGGGGCAGGTGATAATATTGTGTTTCTTTCAAACTATAACACTCCTTGCAAAAAGTTATTTTTTGCAGGGCGTGAAAAAACGCCCCACACCTTAATCGGTGCGGGGCGTTTTGTTACACAAAATAATGCAACTTTCAGAAGCGTGAATCTAAAATTAGATTA
>JAHHSM010000109.1 GCA_020025175.1 Oscillospiraceae bacterium
TTCCTTTGGAAAAAGAGTAATCCTCATAGCGTGAATTCTTTTGAGCTGTGAGCTCTGACTTTCGTTCTTTAAATTGTTTCAGGGAAGGGCTTTTGTCACCGTGGGATAGAGTGCGAAGTTCCTTCCTGGAGGCTTCATAGAGTAGAATCTGAGGTGCATGTTCCTGACGGAATTGCTTCTTGTTCTTCGCATTCAGGTACTCCTGATAGATCGATTTGTTAGCAAGATACTGTCCGGTATTTCGAATCAGCAGGTTCGTCTTATTCAGTTCGTCCTGTACCGATTTTAGGTCAGACAATTGCTGGTTCACGTCCTGCTTCGTTGCTTCAAGCAACTTGTTTAGGTTCTCCTGTGTACCGATGCCATTCTCCTGTAAAAAGAGAAGTGTTTTCGACATTTTATTATCAGGCACACTATAACAAACTTATTTTTCGCTTTTAAGGCATAATAAAAGAGGGCTTGGCATAAGGGAATCTGACGTATTTTCCATCAGATTGTTTTATCCTGAGACCTCTTGTGTTATCATATGGTTTTGTAACCATGAAATAAAAAAGCAGAAATCTCCCCGACCAAAGTTTGATTCCTGCTTTCACTCAAATATAGCTTACGCTACATTTATACATACCTATGATAACAATTAAAACAGAAAACTACAACCTTATTTCTCAGGATTTTTACAATAAAACTATAGATTCTCTTGATCTTAACCTTGTTTCCTGTATCTGCGGCCACTCCGGCTGTCTCATCCGTTATGGCTCTTACAGACGCAATATCCAACTTGCTGACAGGATTCTTTCTCTTTCAGTCGTTCGTGTGTACTGCAAAGTCTGTGGGCATACCCATGCACTGATCCTTTCATCCATGGTCCCTTATTCACAGATCCCTCTGGTTCTACACGTCCGTCTGATTCATGCTTATGAACATGAAATCGGATTCCAGAACATACTGGCAGAACAGTATTGTGTGGATGAAAACAACCTGAAATCCATAATCCGGAACTACCGCTTGCATTGGAAGCAGCGGCTGCTCTCCATGAGGCTTCACTTCCCTGATATCCCCAGCCTGATTTCAGCATGTTTTTCCTTCTTTTCCAGACAGTTTATGCAGATTAAATCAGCCTCCAATAAACTTTTTGTCCTGCCAACATAACCTTACACGACAGATCTGGGTTCATCCCTTATCCTTTAGAAAAAGGAGGCAGATGAAACTTATGAAACAAGAAAAACAACAAGAAATCGCACTGATGCGCTATGGCGCCATCGCACCTATTATTGCAGGTCTTGATGAACGTTATCCAAGCAAGACCGCTTTTTACACAGAAATCTCTACAAAAGGACTCTTGGGCCCCGATGGGAAGCTCCATCATTATGCTCCCGCCACCATTGAAAAATGGTATCTGGACTATCAGAACCATGGTTTTGAAGGTCTCGTCCCGAAGGGGCGGTCAGATGCCGGCATGAGCCGCAAGCTTGACGAAGAACTCCAGGAGAGAATCCGGTATTTCAAGACCAACTATCCACGCATGTCTGCGGCCGCTATTTACAGGCAGCTGAAATCCGATGGCTCTGTAATAAACGGACAGGTATCCGAATCTACCGTCAGCCGCTTTGTGAACCGGCTTCAATTGGAACTGCGACAGACACCAAACAAAGATATGCGCCGCTATGAACGCCCTCATATCAATGAGGTCTGGTGCGGGGACAGCAGTGTCGGTCCCCGCCTTACAGATTCGGATGACAAAAAACACCGGATCTATATCATTGCCCTGATTGATGATGCCAGTCGGTTCATTACCGGAATTGATGTGTTCTATCATGATAACTTTATCAACCTGATGTCGGTTATGAAATCAGCCATAGCAAAGTATGGGCGCCCAAAAGTCTTCAACTTTGACAATGGTAAATCTTATAAAAACAGACAGATGGAACTCCTTGCCGCAAGAATCGGCACAACACTCAGTTACTGCCAGCCATACACTCCCACCGGAAAAGCCAAGATTGAACGCTGGTTCCGGACAATGAAGGATCAGTGGATGGCAACCCTTGATATGCGGGATTTCCATTCACTGGAAGAGCTGAGGGGCAGTCTGTATGCTTTTGTCCAGCAATACAACCAATCCCCCCATTCTTCCCTCCGTGGACGTTCCCCACAAGACCGTTTCTTTTCGGAACCAGATCAGATTCGCAGACTTTCTGAGGAAGACATCCGTCAAAATTTCCTTCTGGAGATTGAACGCCGGGTATCTGCTGACAGTGTGATCGTCATCGACCAGATTGAATACGAAGTTGATTATCGTTTTGCACGGCAGCGTATCCGCCTGCGCTATTCCCCGGATATGAAAGAAATCTTCATTGTGGAAGCTGACGGGACACTGACACCAATCCGGCTTCTCAATAAAACCGAAAACGCATTGATAAAAAGAGAAAAAGTACGCTTATGCAAAGGAGATGAATGATTATGGATTACACTGCAAGATACGGATTGGAATTCAATCCTTTCCTAAAGAACTCAAAGGAAGTCCTCGTAGAAACACAGGAATACAAGGAGGTTCTGTTCCGTCTGAACTACCTACTTACCACAAAAGGCTTCGGACTCCTGACCGGAAGTGCTGGAAGAGGAAAGACCACCGCTGTCAGGAACTGGGCTTCTGGACTGAATACTTCACTTTATAAAGTAGTTTATTCCAGTCTTTCCACCCTGACTGTAAATGATTTTTACCGGAATCTTGCCGCTGAACTTGGAGCCCAGCCTGCATTCCGCAAGACCGATAACTTCAAAATCATTCAGGATGAAATCAACCGTCTCGTACTTGAAAAACGACAGACACCTGTCATCATCATAGATGAAGCAAACTATATCGGAAACGCTGTACTCAATGACTTAAAAATGCTGTTCAACTTCGAAATGGATTCCAAAGACCGGGCTGTTGTTCTTCTCTCCGGTCTGCCACAGCTCAACAGTACCCTGCGCCTAAGCATCCACGAACCTTTCCGCCAGAGAGTTGTCATGAATTATAACCTGGAAGGCATGACAAAAGCAGAAGGGCATTCCTATGTTACTGCCAAACTGAATGGTGCAGGATGCACACAAACGGTATTCGAAGATAATGCACTTGAAGCGATCCTCAATGCAGCGAATGGGACTCCACGTATGATCAACAAACTGTGTAATGCAAGTCTGTTGGTTGGAAACAGCTCAAATTTAAATATCATAACCGCCGATGCCGTTATGCAGGCAATCAATGACTGTGAACTCGGATAGCTTTAGGAACCATCATGTAAAATAATCTGCATGGTGGTTTTTTCTCATAAAATAGTGTGCCGAAAGTACCCAAAACTATATGCTTCATACCATTGTTAGGCACTCCGAAAGACCTGTTTTAATCTGACGGGAAAAGCAGCGTTTAATTTGTCCAATAACAACTTTTTCTGTAGCTTGCTTTGCATCTCTTTTCAGTCGGAATCCATACGAACTATCCAAGAAGTTTGCTTCAAATATCGGCTCAATCACTATCTTGCAGGCTTGTTGCACAATTCTGTCTTTAATAGTCGGTATCCCCAATGGTCTTTGTTTTCCGTCCGGTTTTGGAATGTATACTCTTTTTACCGGTTTCGTTCTGTATTTTTTATTCTGCAAATCCTCTTGAATATCCAGCAAGTATTCCTCTACTCCATATTCCTCAATCATCTCAAAGGTAATGCCATCTATCCCGGCACTTCCCTTGTTTGCTCGTACTTCTTTCCATGCCCGCCACAAAATATCCAGGCGAAAGATACGATCGTATAGCGCATGAAACCTGCGCTGCTTATCCTTTTTGGCTGTCAGGTATAGATTACGTTGAAGTTGTCGTGACTTTTCCATTGAGTGTTGTTGTCCAATATTTGACATGCACTATCCCTTACCTTCCCGTTAATCTTGATTAAAGCAGAGCCCCTTTTCTCCTATTGTTTCTCTTGCCAATAGTTCATAGATACTATGGGCTCCTCCGACTTCTCATACCACGTTTCAAAGAACTTCGCATGCGTGCTTATATCCCTGATTACATACTTGTGGTTATATGATGATATGAGATCTCTTCTGTTCCATTATCAACTTTCATAACATTCCGCTCCCTCTACACCGAAGGGTTCTTCAATGCTGTATTCCAGTATCCGCACATCTTCCATGGTCTTCGTCAGAAAGTCAGTGACTCGACTCCCTTTTGTCCCTTTACAGGGCTAACGTAACGATGCTACAGGATTCACTTTATGTTACGGACTGTTATTTTGCACCTGTTTCTCACAGGCATACCTCGCTTCAACACAATTGGTCACCCAAAAGCATTGGAGGCTCGCTACAAGGCTCACTGGCGATTACCTTGACCAGACTTTCACTGGCAAGCTGATAACAGCTTGCAGAACACACAACTTGCACCCGTTAGAGCGCGCCCATGGCGCGCGAACAAAAATAGGACTAAAGCGACGCCCGATTGTCGGGTTTTGCTTTAGTCCTATTATAACAGTGGCATCCACAAAGAACATTGTGTTCTTGCAGCCATTTTTTCGTGCGTAATCCGAGAGGATCTGTTTTTGAGATTAGATTTGTCAAGGGTAAATTCTGCAATAGAGTGTGAAGATTATAATAACGCTGATTGGATGAAGGCAATATACCTTATTTTGATTGAGATGCCATCACGGTACAAAGAGGAATAATACCAGAGAGGCTGTTTGCACGGTTGCAGTGCAAATAGCTTTTTAGTGTTGTGACTTGCAAAGTAGAAGTTGAAAGAGCAGATGAGATATGCTACAATATTAGTTAGTATATGCTAACCATTTGTACAGGCAGGAGAGGCTGATACAATTCTACAATTATAGAGTTAAGTACGTCTCGCCTTTTGCAACCGAGTGCGAGTGGGGTATTGTTTTGCGACGGGTATTAAACTGAAGCTTACAGCGGTACTTGCAAATTGATACAGGAGAAAGGCTGGTCGCATCATGAAGGACAATAGGCTGCACATCGAAAAGAACACAATACAGGAAACATTGGTGATTCCGTTATATGCC
>JAHHSM010000110.1 GCA_020025175.1 Oscillospiraceae bacterium
AGAGGGTACATTTGGTCATCATATTGTAGTACTTGATTCGGTGGTGTTGCTTGAGATAGCGTCTGCGGCGCTGGTCCCATACGCCAATCTCGTATTCCGGTTGCTCCAGAAGTTTGATGTCTAGCAGCAGGTAATTTCCCTGCTGTGTATATGTGCCTCCGAGTTCTTCAACTAATATTTTCATAGCAAAAGACTCCTTAGAAGACGTCAATCATGAGTACGTTGGGGAGTCTGGTTCGGTAAGGAGATAAGAATATGATTACATTTACACCTAGCCTTTCGGAAAGAAAGCGTATTCTCAAGCTGGTTTGCAATAAGCATTCCCAGTGGAAAATTCGGATGACTTTTTCTGTGATTCTTTTCATTCTGGCGGCAGGGATCATGATTGGCTTTGCCGCATTGCTGATTTGGCAGCATGCCATACCTGTGGCGGTTTATGCGTTTATGGCTACGGCCCTATGCTTTGCCTGTGTTCCGTTTTTCTCCGGATTGTCTGTAAAGAATACTGCCAAATATATATGCGGGCTGCCCTATTCAAGCTTTGCCAACGGCACATTATTTCTGAAGGATGATGTGTTGGAGTATGTATTCTGGCATGTGGGACCGGATGAGCCGGCCGCCTATAGCAGCAAGCGTGCCGTGTATCGGGCAAGAAGCAAGTTTGTTTACAGCATTCCCAAAGCAGAGATTAAAGATGTGTCCATTCAGGACGGTGTGTGTACCATAATGGGAAAAGGAAGAATTCAGATGCCAAAGGGTGCGGTGGAAGACGATGCGGTCAAGGAGTGCTGTGATTCTTTCGGATTCCTGCTGGCTTTTGAGCAAAGCGATGCAATGCAGAAAATAAAACAGTGGAGGGGATAAGACGAAAAGTTCCGAAAGTATGAAGGCGTTCTGGTATACCATAACTGCGGTGAAATATTAAAAACCTCCCAGTATCGACATATATATTTCCGGAAACACCCGATTTTTGCCTATACATAGATGATTTTAGAATTCACGATTTCGGTTGCACGGTTCTGGATATTGTTCATTCTTCTGACCCATTCCATCTGGTCTGCGGCGCTGACCCCCATACGCAGATCTCATATTCCGGCTGATCTGGCACCTTGATATTCGGCAGCAGGTAATCGCCCTGCTGTGTGTAAGTGCCTCCGAGTTCTTCAAATAGTGTTTTCATTGCAAAAGCCTCCTTTGTGTTTCCATTGTACAAAGGAGGCAGGAAGTTTGAGATTGTGCGATTAAAGAAGTCGTACATTTATGTTGCAAAAAACATTTCATAAGGCTATAATAAGAATGATAGCCGACATAGTAAAAGTTATGTCAATACAAGGTAGTAATACCGGATAAACAATCCTTGTCGGGGCTGACTTGCTGAAGCTATCAGACAATATGTAAAACTTTGATGGATCTATCAAGGATTAAAGTTCCGGTGGCTTCCTTGAAAAAGCAATGATAAACCTTAGGTGCGTAAATTGTTGTTCCACGGCTTTACACTCATACAATTTTGACCATCCTTTCTATAGATGGTCAGCATTGCTATGCGTGTAAAGCGTCAATTCGGATCATTGAAGCCTGTACACGCATAGTGTACAGGCTTTTTATATTGATCCAGATTGGAGGTGACAATATGAAAATTTGGTAAGCGTCAAATCGTAAGCGTCAAATCTAATAGCGTATAATAACCCCGGCACCAATTTCGGTGCCGGGGTTAACTTATCTAGTTCTGCATTCGGCCGGTGCGTTCCAGGGCAGCAGGGACTGGATCACATCCGGATCCTTGAGATCTGCACAGTTGGCTGTCTTCAGCAGCCAGGTCAGATAGCGGTACGGGTCCAGGTGGTTCTCAATGGCCGTCTGGATCATAGTAAAGATCACTGCACTACCCTTAGCTCCACCAGGGGTATTGGCAAATAGGAAGTTCTTCCGGTCAATCACAAAGGGCTTTATGCTGCGCTCTGCACGGTGACCGATGTCCAGTCTTTCTTCTTTCGTGTATTTCATATGTAAACCTCCTGTTCACGCTTGGGGCAGGGTCTGTCCACGGAAAATCTTTCTGTATCTATCATACTGCATTCCCGTGTCCAATTTCTACCCCCCGTGTGTCCAGTTTTAGTTTACCACCTCAAAGTATACAAAATTATAATTGTAAATTTTTCTTTTCTCACAGCGAAATTCGCTCAAAACCCATTGAAAAATCAAAAATTTATGATATATTTTACTCATAAACTAAAATGAGAGAAGGAGGACATAGTATCATGCGTTTTTTTGAAAAATCCAGTGGCTTATTGCGTGGTTCCTCGCCCTCTGTTCCCAGAAAGGTGAGGTATAACCTGCTCATCATTCATTTGGACGCATAAGCCACTTGTTCGGAGGGCTTATGCGTTCTTTTCTTATCCGATCTTAACTATACTATCCAAATAAGAAAAGGAGACGCCAAATGGATAAAAAGTTTAGGTCATGATCGTTGTTGCTTTCGGTCTGCTTGATAACAACGATGTTTACAGGATTTACGCCAGTGTCGGCGGTTGGTGATCGGCACAAACCCAGTCGGTGTCCTTGCGGATGACAGTAAGGCAATTACATACAAGGCCGATAACAAGACCTATTTGAGACAATTAGCTTGCATGGCTTTAAATGTTGTGCATGAAACCGCACACACTTTGGGAATGCCTGATGTATATAACAATGCAGGACATGATGTAGGTGGTACGGAATGTTTGATGGAGAGATTTGATGAAAGTACTGCATATGCTTTTTATCAAGATGTATTGCATGGAGCCGAAGATCCGTTTTGCTCATCTTGTATGCAATCCATGAGAACATATACAAACAATATTAGCATTCCGGGAAATTAGGAGGTAAACTATGAAAGGAGCAAAAAGTTTAAAACTGTTTCTAATGATTTTATTGTTGATTGTTGGCTGCGCTTTGTCTGCGTGTTCTCAGACAAATGATTATGTCGGGAAAGAGAATGCTAACAATCAGCAGCAGGGTCCGCAGGATCCTGGTGAAGTGACTCCGCCGCCTGCTGACGAATTAGATTATTCGCTGTTTGAGGCGGACGGAAAATGCTATATAGTGTTTGATGACATATCTGTGTATAGCAGTGAAGGCAAGAGTGAAGTGAGTACCTTGTCGTTTGCCACAATGAAGGAAATGAAAGATGCCATAAAGAATGGAAAACTGAAGGATTGGCAAAAGCGAGTTATCGCCACATCGTTTGCTAAGGATGACGTAGGTATCAAAGCGTTTAGCCTTGAAAGCTGGTTTGTGCCCAATCTTCCTGTGAATGGAGCCGTTGACTCTGTGATTTGGTCTGGAGAATCCTATTCGTTCTCGATGACCTTGGATAACGGAGTTTTCGGCATGTTGCATGTTTATACTCCTGGACAGTATGCGGACATTTTCGCTTCAGATTATGAAAATTATTTTGATAAAGATACGATTTCCGTATCTGAAACCGAAACTCTCGAGGACGGTAAAACTGTGACCAATTATTCTACAATTGCTGCAAGGTTGATGCAAGTGAGATATGTGCTGACCGATGAAGCAAGAACCTTTGCCGTGGATAAGACCTATCGCTATAGCGAAGGAGAGGCTGGTGCCAAAGGCAGTTATGACCTTACAAACATTACGATGTACTGCGATGATGGAGGCAAAAAGTATGCGGTTGATTTGTTTGGATTTGTTGAAGAACCAACCGACGCTTGGCTTTTGACCTTTGGCCTTTCGGTGTACAACGACAGTGATGTTGCTGTAAAATGAATTGAAAGCAGTAAACGGGAATGTCCCACAGACGATTCTCGTCTGCGGGACATTCAGTAATCGTCAATCGGCCACAAAATCGTCGTCAAAAGTGCCGCCGGAGGCGAATAATATGTACCCAGAATCCTGGACACACTGAAAATTAAATTACGCTGCCCAGAGTGCCAGTTTATTCTTTCCGTTCATTGTCTGTAATTCACTGCCCATGAAAAATACCCCCATATATCGGGTCCTGTGCGACTACCGTAGACTATACGCCGATCGCATATACTATCCGTTAC
The DNA here is from genome assembly GCA_020025175.1 of Oscillospiraceae bacterium. Lineage (GTDB taxonomy): Bacteria > Bacillota > Clostridia > Oscillospirales > Oscillospiraceae > Pseudoscillospira. The sequence continues at coordinate 4,050 of JAHHSM010000110.1, forward strand.
TATACGGGGGTATTGTTGCATATTGGAGAGTGCTTATCAATCCGGGGGTGCTTTGACGGTTACGGTCAAACGGCTTTATTTTCTCAATTTGAGAATATCAAACGCTATACTGCAGTGGAGGTGCAGTGCCGAAGGGTTTTATCTTGGAAATTTAGGGCCTTTTGTGGCGCTGTTACAAAGTGAAAGGTTTTTTGCTCAAGCTGCCAGCTTTTTACCCATCTTTTCTGGCTTTCGTCATCTTGTACAATTTTGGCTTTTTATCTTTTACAGCCATAGATCTCCCTTTTAATTGACAAGTGCAACCGCAAGTGATAATCTTATAGTACAAAAGAAAATTCGGATTGTGACTGGCAAGACCAGGCAAGGCTAAATTCACCCTAAGTGTCCACTATGAACATAGGGTGCAGTTTGGCCTTTTTATTTTTATTAAAGAGAGGAGGAGGCATACATGAACTGTTTGGAAATGCAGAGATGGTGTCCATGACCGATGTGTCAAAAAATCAGAGGAAATCAGGCACCTATCGTGTCCTGCATGTAATTGGCAATAACTTTGTTTGTTCTGAGGATGAGAGCGGGAAAGAAATCATCCTTCGGGGACTTGGTATTGGATTTAAAAAAACCAAAGGAGATCTGCTTCCGGCTGCACGGGTAGAAAAAATCTACGCTCTTCGGGACTCCGGGCAAAGCGACCGCCTTTTACAGCTCATGCAGGACTTGCCAAGCGAGTATCTTGACATCAGCACCCACCTGATTGAAACCGCTGAGCGGAGTTTTGGACGCAAGTTTAGCGAAAACATCTATATAACGCTGACTGACCATATTTCATTTGCTATTGAGAGGGTGAAAAAAGGTCTTGTATATCCCAATCAGCTGCTTTGGGAAATTCGGACTTTTTACCCTCAGGAATATGCC
>JAHHSM010000111.1 GCA_020025175.1 Oscillospiraceae bacterium
GAAAGAGAGGTTTTCTTCTTCCATAATAAAATTGATCACGCCACCACCTTTGCCGCAGCCGAAGCAGTGGTAAATCTGTTTATCCGGTGCGACAGAAAAAGACCCGGTCTTCTCGCTGTGGAAAGGACACAGGCCAAATAAATTACTTCCTTTTTTTGTAAGGTGCACATAATCTGATACAACATCAACAATATCACTGCGCGCAATCAATTCATCCAAAAAACTCGTCGGAAATGACATGTTTCCCCTCCTTGTAAAAGTTTTTCCGAAAAAAGGTATTTTTATTCCTTTGCTTAGATCGCTGAGGAGAACATTACTTTTATATATATCATATACGCAAAAGTTTTTCTTTTCCCTCTTTTTTGATGAAAAAATCTTTAAAAATTTTTAAAATAGGCGATTTGACAGCGATATTGCGACAAGTTATAATAAAAACTATATATTTTGACGAATTAAAATGCGAGATTCAATTTGAAGGACAGGGTGAAGTGATGACAGTTGCTGCAGTGGGCACTGTATGGAGGCCGGAGTATAACGATGCATTGATGGGTCAAGAAAGCTCCCTGCCGAGGGAACGATTGAGTCGGCTCGGTCACACCAAACAAGAAAAGCGAGTTCAGATTATAGCGGCTTATGGATTATTGCGGTACGGATTGCATCATATATATAGTATGTCTGAGATTCCGAAGATCGCATATGATTCTTACGGAAAACCGTTCTTTGAAAAGTACCCTGATATTCATTTTAATTTAAGCCATGCGGATGGAGCTGCCTTGTGTGCAATTGGTGATGCATCGGTGGGAGTTGATATTGAGAGAATTCGTGCTGTTACGCAGAAGCGTGCCATGCGGCTCCGCCTGCCAGAGGCCCCAGATGCTTTTTTTGCGCAGTGGGTAAGCAGAGAGTGCATTGTGAAATATCGTGGTGAGTCAGCGCTGCTGTGCCGTAAACCCATTTTTCCTGGGCAGCAAGAGCAGTATGAGGTGCTTTCGATGGGGGACGAATATGCAGCGGGCATATGTGCTGCGGTGAATTTGCAACTATCATTTGAGATGCTCCCGATCGAGGGCCTTTTAGAATTTCTGGAGCATGAAAATTCAATATTTGATGCTTGATAAGTAGAATCTAAGCTGAGAGGGGATATGGTTTTATCATATCCCCTCTGCCTTTATAATAAGAAGATGATTGCTGAAAATGAATGCTTTCGTGACATAGGAACTAAAGAATATTGTGGATGCTTAATTGTTGAGTCGCCTTTAGCTGTTCCAGATGTGTGCGCAGCTGGGCCATTTCTGGATAATAGTGCAGCGATTCGTGCTGGAGTGTGTGCTGTAAAAGGGATGAGAACAATACTTCTGTTTCGTCCAAATCGTTGTGATTTATCATAATGTGAAGATATGTGTCATACGCGTTCCAGACTTTATTGGCTCTCATAAGGGCTGCAGAAGCTTCGTCCCAGTTTTCGGCTTTAGCCGCAGTCTCTGAGAGAGTCAACTCTTCAGAAATGTTGTCGGATAATTCGGATATTGCGGCGTAATTTATAATGCCGAGCGTGAAAAGTGATATCAGGATTGCGCAGGAAATAAAAAGTGGTTTCATAAATTACGCTCCTTTTTGAGAAAATAAATCTGATGCTGCTTATCAACTGTCATCAAAAATACAGACTCGATGGAAGGAAGATTATATTCCTCTAATTTTCTCTGTAACCATTGTTGATTGAGATTCAGCGTGCGGAGATTTTCCTCTAGAAGATGCCCGTCGCTGATAATTACAGTGGGAAGCCCCGTATCGTCCAATTTCTTGTTTTGCGCGGTTTTGGGGGTTAAAGGCTGGTATTCGGGATAAAGCAAGGAAGAGAGCTGACCGTTTGTTTCTAATATGGCATATTGCACTGTAGAGAGGTCTACAATACCCTGCTGGCGTAAATCTTCGATCAATTCATCAACAGTAAATCTTGTCTTACGCATTGCATGCTGTAGTATATGTCCGTCTTGAATGATGATTGTGGGTTTTCCGCAAATGATATTGCGGAACTTGATGGATTTCAGGTTCAGGACGGAGATGATCATGGCAAGAGATATCAATGTTATAATAGGGAGTACGCCATTGAATAATGGAATGCCGAAGTCCTGCATGGGCACGGCAGATAGATCTGAAATCAAAAGCGCAAGGACAAGCTCTGACGGTTCTAGTTCGCCAATCTGCCTTTTACCCATTAAACGTAAACCTACCATGATCAAAAGATAAAGAATAATTGTGCGTATTAGGGCTGTTAGCATATGTTAGCACCTCCGCTTTACAGTATCTGCATTTGCATGCAGCTTTATCCGCAGATATGAATAGATAAAATTAACATTTGCAAAGATGCTAATAGTAATAAAAGCAGATTTGTATTAGTTTTGTAATAAATTTGAGATGCATTCTGCAAAAGGCGCGTTATAATAAATGATAAATAGGAATATGAGGAAGGGTGGAGTCTTGTCATGATAGAGAGAAAGAGAATCGTTTCTGTGGCAATGGCGGCATTGATCATACTGTCATTGGGGGCTTGTGGAAAGGACACTGTGGAATCCTCATCTGCTGAGCAGGAAAATCAGGCGAATGAGCCGACTGCTGCAAAAGCACTTGATCCTGAAGAGGCAGCAAAAAATTATTGGAGTAAAGAGGAATTGACACAGGAGTGGGGGCCTGCGAAAGTAGTGGAGCACATTTTTTTCCATCCGGTTATTTGCTACCCGGAGCTGGCGTTTGACGGGGATGCACAGACAAACGGATTGGATGATTGGATGGTTACGGTAGATGAATACAATAAAATTTTGTTGAAGCTCTATGAAAATAACTATATTATCGTCAATATGAATGATGTTTGGTCTGAGCAGGTGGATGAAGATGGTACGGCGCATATGGTACGTAATACACTGATGCTGCCGGAAGGAAAGAAGCCGCTGATCATATCGTACGATGATGTAAACTACTATGAATATATGCATGATAACGGCTTTGCCTGGAAGTTGATTCTGGGGGATGACGGCGATATTTGGAGCTACGGCAAAGATCCGCAGGGAAATGAGATAATTTCGCAGGATCTGGATGCGATTACGATTTTAGATGAATTTGTGCGGGAGCACCCTGATTTTTCGTTGAATGGAGCAAAGGGCTGCCTGTGTCTCACTGGGTATGAGGGCATTCTCGGTTATCGCACCAATACAGCAAAAGAAAATAAAAGTGAAGAGTTTGAAGCAAATCGCCAAAAAGAAATTGAGGCGGTGAAACCGGTTATTGCGCGACTGAAGGAAACAGGGTGGTACTTTGGTTCTCATAGCTGGGGGCATATCAATTTGAGTACACAAAATCTGGATAAAATTAAAGCAGATACTGAAAAATGGTTGAATGAAGTGGGTTCGTTGGTTGGAGAGACGAAACTGATGTTCTATCCACATGGTGCGCGTCCGGATGGCGATGATGTTACACAGACAGGACCTGCATTTCAATATTTGCAAAGCAAGGGGTTTCGTGTGTTTGCATCTGTGGGAATTGAGTCTTACAGTAAGATTAAAAAGGATATTTCTGCGGTGATTTGTGATCGGCTGCATCCGGACGGTAAGACGTTGCGCTGGCAGCGTAAACGGTACATGCAGTTTTACGATGCAAAGGATATCATTGATCTTGCGGTGCGCCCTGAACGTGGATATGATTTCGGTGAATGAAACGATTCCTTCAGCTGTGGCGCATGAATCAATCCGGTATAAAATGCGAGTGGCGCTGCTCACGCTGCGCCACTCGCTGAAAGATTGATATTACCCTGCTGTCAGGGAACTTTTTGTGCTGTACGTATCATCCGAAACAGTTCGCTGCGGCTGGGAGGATTTATTATTTGTGAGGATATCCGTTGAGTGGGAAGGTGTTGATATGTACACCGTTTTCGCTGATATCCGCAATGCCGTAAGTAGGGTAAGCATAATCCCCAATACTGCCGGGGTTCAGCATAAAAACACCATTTCTTGTTTCACAAAAAACTCTGTGCGTGTGGCCGAAAAGAAATATATCTGCATTGCGTTCCAAAGCGGCATACATTGCAGTGAGGAGCGTTTCTTTTACGCGCAGTGTATGTCCGTGGCACATTAAAATGCGTTTTCCTTCGATAAGGAGCATCTTTTCGGGTGGGTCAAATATGTTGTAGTCGCAGTTGCCGGGAACCTGCTCAAAGGGAATGTCTGAGAAAAGTTTGTGCAGTTTTTCCCCGTCACGCATCACATCGCCCAGATGCAGAATCATATCGGGATGGGTTTGCTTCACAGCCTTTATCATATTATCGACATTTCCGTGAGAATCGGAAAAAATCAGCAGCTTCACTTTGATCGCCTCACTTTTGTAGAAATGATCCCATATGATTTATTGTAGCATGCAAGGATAAAATCAGCAAGAAGAAGCAATGCAGCGGCAGATTTAAGTCTGCCGCTGCATAAAAAGATAGATTATTTTTTGTTCTGGCTGCGCTGCTGGTTCTGCTGGTTCTGCTGATTCTGCTGATTTTGCTGTTCCTGCTGGTTGGTTTTGTTCTTCATATGAACACCTCCTTCCAAGGTATTGAGTACAATGCTATTCTGGACACTTTTATAAAATTTATGCATATCATTAAAGAATTCTGATTTTTATCAAAAGCAGTATAGATTCAGGTAGGATATGTTGAGTATTGATATATCCTGTAGTAGTATAAAATTTAAAATATAAGCGGATTCGTAAAATGAAAAGGGGGGCAGCCTCTGTTTTAGGCTGTCTCTTTTATGGATCTAATTAACATTAGAATGAAAAATCTATGAAAGTATATAAGAAGAGTATATAGAT
>JAHHSM010000112.1 GCA_020025175.1 Oscillospiraceae bacterium
TTTTCTTATTCTCCCTGGCAGAGCCGGGGGGTGTTGTAACGCTAAAGCTAACCAAAACAAAAAGGAATGGTATATCTATGATATACCATTCCTTTTTGCGCAGTTTTCTGCTTTCAAAAAACATTGTTCCTTCGAGTACCGATTTATTCCCCGCACAGATCTACAATTGCCTGAGCAAACATTTTTCCTGAAACCACTAAATCACAAATGCGAACAAATTCATCCGGTCCGTGCATACAAGTATCAATTTCAGGGAACTCGCAGCCAAAAGCCACGCCCCCCTCAATATCATGCACATAGGTGCCGCCACCCATAGACACGCACTTTGCTTCACGACCGGTATAGTCCGTATAGATCTTCATCAGTGTCTGCACCAAATCGGTATCTTCCGGTGTATGATGAGGCGGTTCATGCAGGATCAATTCCGCCGACAGCCCGTTCTCCTCCGCTTTCTGCTTCATAATGCCGAACAGGCGCTCTTCACCGCCGCATAGAGGCACGCGGCTGTCAAAGCTGCCGCGAAATTCTGTATCTGTATAATGGAAAATATTAAAAGAGATTGTCAATGCACCGGAAATTTCATCCGCACAGGCAATACCCAGATGTGTTCCGTCCGTTTCACCGTGAGGGATCAGCTGATTTAAAGCACGCAGCTTTGCAACACCCTCACACTCCTCCAGCGGCAGCTGCAAAAGTGCCTCAATTAAAGCTGTGATTGCATTATTTCCTTCCTCAGGCTTGGATGCATGGGCATTTTTTCCCTTTGCCACAATATGAACACCGTTAGCAATATTCTGAACTTCATAAGATGCACCCGTTTGTTTTGCAGCTTTATCCAGGGTAGGCTGTACCGCCGCAGCATCCAGACCTTCCACAGTCGCTTCCGCCTCGGGAGGAACCGCATTCAGCACCAGCCCACCATCAATGCTGCGAATACGAGGCAATGCAGTGCTTTCCCCAAAAGAAGCAACCAGATCAGGACGGAGCTGTCCCTTTTCTGTATTCAAAATCGGATAATCCCCATCGGGAGAAAAGACCATCGGAGGCGCACTTTCCTTCTTAAAATAGTACTCAATATCTTTACTTCCCGTTTCCTCAGCTGTACCTAAAATCAGGCGCACACCGTGCTTCAGCGGAATATTCAGATCTTTGATGCAGCGCAGCGCATACATCGCCGTTACAGCCGGACCCTTATCATCACTGCTGCCACGGCCATAAATTCGCTCATCGATCACAACAGGCTGATAAGGATCACACTTTGTCCATCCTTTGCCTTCAGGCACAACATCCAGATGTGCCAAAATACCCAGCTTTACATCATCTCCACCCAAAGTGACCGTACCGACATAATGATCGAAGTTTCGAATATTTTCAAAGCCATGCTTTTCAGCCAGCTTCAGTGCAGCATCCAGAGCCGCCGCCGGGCCTTCACCAAAGGGTTTTCCGGGCTGGGTCGGCTCTTCCACACTGCGAATCGACACCAGATCCATGATATCCTTCACCATCTCATCTTTATGAGTCTCAAAATATGCTTCAATTTGTTCTCTATACATAAAAAGTAATGGCTCCTTTCAATTTTCAATGGAAATATCGTATCACAAGAAAAAGGAACTATCAAGTATTATCCCGATTGATCGGCTGGCGGAAAAGCAAATGCTTCAGAGCCTTCCAATTAAACGGATAAACAGGATATAAATAATGTCCTGCAAGAGGCTTTGTTGTTCCGATTAGGAACAACATAAATACAAGTCCGCCTAAAAATCCCCATATAGAAAATAGTGCCGAAAGGATCAGAAGCAGCATGCGCATTAATTTAAATGCATATCCCAATTCAAAACTTGGCTGCGCAAAATTCGCAACTGCAACAAACGCAATATAAACTAACACTTCTGGTACCAGCCAATTTGCACGCACCGCAAAATCACCCAAAATCAATGCACCCAGCATACTGAAGGAGGTACTGAGTACATCCGGCGTATTCAGGGATGCCAGTTTCAAAAGGTCAACAATCAGCTCCAGCAAAAGCAGCTGTAAAAGCAATGGCACACCGTTTGGCTCTTGAATTCCAATAAACTCGAGCCACGGCGGGATTCGTTCCGGATGCATCATCGCCAAATACCAAAGAGGTGTAATCACCAATGAAGATAGAAATATAAAAAATCTTATCAATCGAAGATAGGTTCCTACCAGCGGCGGAAAATAGTAATCATTTGTTTCCTGTATAAAATCGAAAAAAGAAGTTGGCAAGATCATTACCGAAGAAGAATTGTCCACCATTAAGATGATACTCCCCTCCATCACAGAGGCAGCCGCAGCATCTGGACGCTCTGTATAACGCACACGAGGAAACGGATTAAACCACTGCGGTTTGTGCATGGCCTCTGCAATACTCTCCTGTCCCATTGAGACAGAATATACATCAATGCTATCCAGTCGGCTGCAAATCTGCTCCAAGACTTGTCGATCAACGCGGTCATCAAGATAACAAAGCACCACATCCGTTTTCGAGCGCGTACCAATGCGATGATTCTCCATCACCAGCTTCGGATCTCGAATTCTTCTGCGAATCAGAGCGGAATTCTTTTTCACAACTTCCGTAAATCCATCATGCGATCCCCGCAGCACTTTTCCGTCAGCAGGTTCTTCAATCCCGCGCATTGGGTACATTTTTGCATCAAAAAGCAGAGCTTTATCCATACCCTCAATCAACAACACACATTTTCCCAAAAGCAGCGATGTGACAAGCGGCTCCATTTGATTCTCTGTCATTGTTTCGCCGTACGTACCAAAATGGCTTGCAAACTCATCCATTGTTTGAATTGGCTGCAGCTGCTGTGGTGTCAATGTTAAAATAAACGCTAAAATGCGCTCAATCACTTGATCTTTTCCATAACCATCCAAAAAATACAAATGCGCTTTTTTCCCACCAACCACCAGCTCGCGGCTTGTAATATCGTAGTTGCGTCCTACACCGAGAACATCATTCAGCACTTTGATATTGGTCTGAAAATCTCCCGATAAAACCTCCATCGCGTACCTTCCTTTCCTTTGTATATAGAGAACTATAGAAACAGTATTACAAAAGAGCCTTGAGATTATTCTCACGGCTCTTTTTCATATTTATTCATATGTTCTTTCTGCTTCTTCTTCAGATTGTGAAACTTCCATAGAAAATAATGTTTCATACGCTTGTTGTTCCGCGGCATTTGCAGGAGGCGTTGGCATCAAACCAGTGCATTCACAACTGGACACTGTATCACAAACATCCATCAGCTCATGTTCGTGGTACTGCTTATTAATTTTTTTCAACATAATTTCCCACTCCTTTGAACTATATTGTGCAATTCTTAAGCAAAAATTATACACACATATTACTTCCCGGAATAAAAAGAGGAAGCATTTTAATCTTCCCCTCAAAGTGTTGAGAAACCCGGCTGTGCGTCAGGCACAAGCCGGGTTTCTCAACACTTTGCGTACCCAGAGCTGTTTGCGAGCTTTGGGCACTTTTTATTTTCCAGTATGTTTAAATCCTCAAAAAAAGTGGTAAAGACGTATTTGGCAGATATACTATCTAAAAAATATTACTGTTTTCTGCGTGACTGCTTGATACAGGAGAGGACATAGGTTACCTGCATAATTCCCCACAGTAAAAGCACTACAAACGCAGCAAGTAATCCGGTGTCGAACATGAGATAAGCAAAGAACAGTGCAACCCACAAGAGGATGCAGGCCACATTCGTTGCGAGGTACGACTTGTACGCCGCTTCACCAATCTGTTTGCGTTCCGCTTCATCGCAGCTGTCAATCCATTGTTTCTGAAAATTCCTGTCATATACGCTTCCGCGTTTTTCCGGATTCATTTTCCGTGTGAGATCCACGATTTTTTGCTGCAATACTGCAGCGCAGGCGGCCGACGCCATCAATGCACACGCTGTGATAACCAGAACCTCATTCCGATACGCAAGACATGCACTCATAAAGAACAGGATCAGGGGCATCAGCACCACCGAAAAGAGAATCCCAAAATCCAAAAGATACTCGATTCGATCTGCTGCGTTTTCATCCTCCCCGTCCCAGGCGGCATAGAGCTTTTTTGCTTTGTGGTATACAAAAACAGCCGGAACCAAAAGTATGACCGTTGCTGCAGGAATGCCCCACAGCGAAAGCACATGCAGCGCATTGTCAACGACAGACATCACCGCATCACTCAGAATGGATTTACTGAACACGCCGGAGAAAAATCCCATAAACCCGCCGACAATCATGCAGATCAGTACAGTAACCAGAAGCTTTGGGAGTGCCTTTTTATTATCTTTTTTTATTGTATCAGAATTCATACATTCTCCTCCTCATAAACAAAAATGTCCTCAACTGTCACACCGCATATTCTTGCAATCTTTAGGGCCAGCGTAACAGATGGGGAATAATCCCCCCGCTCAATCTGGCTGATTGTTTGCCGGGAAACGCCCACCATCTGCCCCATTTCCTGCTGATTAACCCCCAGCCGTGCACGGTGCTCCTTTAGCCGGTTTTGAAGCGGCATCTATAACACATCCCTTCTTTGACAATTTCAATTTGCAAATTGACAACTTTAATTGTCATAAGAATCATAACATTGACAACTAAAGTTGTCAATAGAAAATTTGAAAACCCATCTCATTATTTATAAAATCCTATTGGGATCATCTACTTTTATGTAGCTTTAATGCAATTCTATAGTAACAATATCGAATTAAAACTGCCAGAGAAACCATTCACAGTTCAGTAACAGTTCAATAGTCAGGACCCCCGGCTAAGCCGGGGGCTTGAATAAGCCCTATAAGGGCATAAT
>JAHHSM010000113.1 GCA_020025175.1 Oscillospiraceae bacterium
TTGTATTTAAAAATATGGTTAGTATGTGATATATATCGTTCAAACTGTCTTGATACGCATACGGATGGAGGCATTTATGGAAAGAATAAAGACCATGCTGCACTATTTTTCGAAAGGAGAGTGGCTGCTATGGTTGTCTTCAGTACTGGTAATTACAATTTTTTTCCTTGTATTTGACCGCGCGAATTATTTCACTCTTGCGGCATCTCTGCTTGGCGCAACATCTTTGATCTTCAATGCAAAGGGCAATCCTTTTGGACAAGTTTTAATGATTATTTTTAGTTTACTGTATGGATATATTTCTTATACATTTACTTATTATGGTGAAATGATTACATATCTCGGAATGACTGCGCCTATGGCGCTTATTGCGCTTCTTTCCTGGTTGAAAAATCCATACAACGGCAATGCAGCTGAGGTGACGGTGAATTATTTAAAGCGAAAAGAAATCGGGTTGATTCTGCTTTTTACAGCAGTGGTTACAGTCGTATTTTATTTTGTTTTAGCGGCGTTTGATACGGCCAATTTGCTGCCAAGTACTGTTTCTGTTACGACTAGTTTTATTGCGGCATATTTAACGTTTCGCCGAAGTGCGTATTTTGCGCTTGCATATGCTTCTAATGATGTAATTTTGATTATTCTTTGGATATCAGCGACAATGACGGATCGCAGTTATATATCTGTCGCAGTTTGCTTTGTGATATTTTTAGTGAATGATTTGTATGGATTTGTCAATTGGAAAAGAATGCAAAAGCGGCAGCAAGAGGATCTGCACTCTTTACAATAAAAACAGTGTATGGTTAGGAGGATGGAAAGAGACTGTGAGTATAGAATTTGCTTTTCTTGATGGACTGCAAACACTTCGGACATCGTTTCTTGATGATTTTATGGTGTTTGTGAGCAGCTTGGGGGACAGGGGCGGTATTTGGATTTTACTGACGATGGTACTGCTTGTCATTCCCAAATATCGTCGTGCAGGGATTGTTCTGGCATGCGGACTGCTGATCGATTTGCTGCTGTGCAATCTTTTGCTCAAGCCGTTGGTGGCACGTCCCAGACCATGTGATGTCAACACGATGATGGAGTATCTCATTGATAGACCGCATGGCTGGTCGTTCCCTTCGGGGCATACGGCGGCAAGCTTTGCATCGGCATCGTCATTGCTTTTTGCCAAGTGCAGACTGTGGATACCTTGCACAGTTTTAGCGGTGCTGATCGCGTTTTCGAGACTTTATTTATATGTACATTTTCCCACAGATGTGCTGGGGGGAATTGTTGTTGGCATTTTTGCAGGTTGGCTTGGGTGTCTGGCGGCAAAAAAGATTAAAGTGAGGGAAATCAATCGTTGATTCTGATGCGGCATGTGATAAACATGCCGCGTTTTCTTTTTGGGGAAAATGCACAGAAAGAAAGTGATGTGAAAAGGCAATTTTTCTGTTTCCTAAAGGTGTTTTTTGCAAAAATAATTGAAAAAAAGTAACAATAGGGATATAATATAAGATCGTGATTGTAAATAGTGTATGATTGGGGAAGTTTGTCAATCATGCTGGACATTAAAATTTGAGGGGAGCTTTTTGCAAATGCAGGATCAGAATTTGAGAAACATTGCTATTATTGCTCACGTTGACCATGGTAAAACAACTTTGGTGGACGAGATGCTGAAACAAGGCGGCGTATATCGCGAAAATCAGGAAGTGGCTGACCGCGTCATGGACAGCAATGATCTGGAGCGTGAACGCGGCATTACCATCTTGGCAAAAAATACCGCCATTCGTTACGGTGATGTGAAGATCAACGTTGTGGATACACCGGGACATGCGGACTTTGGCGGCGAGGTTGAGCGCATTCTGAAGATGGTGAATGGTGTTATTCTGCTGGTGGATGCGGCAGAGGGTCCCATGCCTCAGACTCGTTTTGTTTTGAGCAAGGCGCTGGAGATGGGGCATCGTGTTATCGTTGTTGTGAATAAGATTGACCGTCCTGATCAGCGCATCCATGAAGTCATTGATGAGGTTCTGGAGCTGTTGATGGACTTGAATGCAACCGACGAGCAGCTGGACAGCCCTATGTTGTTCTGTTCCGGTCGTCAAGGTACTGCATCGTATTCTCCTGATACGGTGGGAACCGATTTGAAGCCCTTGTTTGAAACCATTCTGGATTATATTCCTGCACCGCAAGCCAATGCAGAGGAGCCTTTCCAGATGCTGGTTTCTTCTATCGACTACAATGAGTTTGTCGGTCGTATTGCCATTGGCCGTATTGAACGCGGCAGCCTGAAGCAGAATCAGGAAATTGCTGTGTGCAACTACCATACGCCTGATGTGCCTGCCAAGAAGGCGAAGGCAGTCAGTCTGTATCAGTTTGAGGGGTTGAACCGTGTTCAGGTTACCGAAGCGACCGCAGGTAACATTGTGGCACTGTCCGGTATCGGTGATGTGACCATTGGCGATACACTGTGTGATCCCAATGCGGTCGAGCCTGTGGAATTTGTTCAGATTTCCGCGCCTACCATTGAAATGACCTTCTCCGTCAATGACTCTCCTTTTGCAGGCCAGGAGGGCAAGTTCGTTACGTCCCGTCAGATTCGTGAGCGTTTGTTCAAGGAAACCATGAAGGACGTTTCCCTGCGTGTTACAGAAGAGGAGGGCTCTACGGATGCATTTAAGGTCGCAGGCCGCGGTGAAATGTCTCTGTCGATTTTGATTGAAACCATGCGCCGTGAGGGATACGAGTTTCAGGTATCGCCCCCCCGTGTTCTGTACAAGGAAATTGATGGCAAGAAGTGTGAGCCTATCGAGCGTTTGGTCGTGGACGTACCGCAGGAAAATGTGGGTGCTGTTATTGAAAAGATCGGTCAGCGCAAGGGCGATATGTTGGAAATGACACCGGTAGGCAACCGCATGAAGATCGAGTTCCTGGTTCCTTCCCGCGGTCTGTTTGGTTATCGTAATGAGTTTATGACTGACACCAAGGGTGAGGGCATCATGGCTTCTGTATTTGATTCCTATGCGCCTTACAAGGGAGAGATTTCTCGCCGCAGCTTAGGCTCCATGATCGCATTTGAAACCGGTGAAAGCGTCACTTACGGTCTGTTCAATGCCCAGGAGAGAGGTACGCTGTTTATTGGTGCAGGCGTGAAGGTCTACGAAGGTATGGTTATCGGCGTACAGCCGAAGTCTGATGATATGACAGTCAATGTCTGCAAGAAGAAGCAGCTGACCAACACCCGTGCATCCGGCAGTGACGATGCGCTGCGCTTGACAACGCCTCGCCAGATGAGCCTGGAGCAGTGCCTGGAGTTCCTGGCAGATGATGAGCTGCTGGAAGTAACTCCTGAAAATCTGCGTATCCGCAAGGCAATTTTGAATCATGGTGAGCGCATGAAGTCCTTGCACGGCAAAAAATAAAAAAATAAAAGTCCGGCGGTTGAAAACTGCCGGACTTTTTTAAAAGAAACGTGCAAGTTGGAGCATTGCTCCCGCTTGCACGTTTTCTGCTTCATTAAAATTATGCTTTGGTATAGAAAGGAGAAACATCCTCAACAGCATTTTTGGAAAATTCATCGTTCAAGGGCATCATGTCCAGATAAAGATGATCGCTCAGATAAGGCATAGCAGCACTGGAAATGTCATACAGCTCATCCATGGAAACATCTGTGTCAATGACCAGCAGGTAGCTGGTTTCACCATCATTTGTCATAAAGCGCAGCCATGCTTTGCGCACATCGGGCATTGCAGCCATGCATTTACTCAAAGTATTGACCATTTCTGTGGGATAAGGGGTAGGATCGCTCAACTGAATACCGCCTTCATTGTTTTGGTGGAACATCTGCTCAATCGCGAGTTTGCCGAAGAAAGCCTTCTTCGTTTTCATGTAGTCTACCATTTCGCGCTCTACGGTGAAGTTTTCGCCGTAGGGATTGACAACCAGACCATGTGCATTACTGTTTTGCTCCATAAGATCTGCATAGTGGTCAAATGTCAGGATCAGAATCTGTGCATTTTCATCATTGTTCCATTTGCGCAGCTCTTCCATATCCGTAAAGATCGGATAATAGATGTAGCCATGACCGGTAGTAGTCAAAACAGGGAATTCGTACTTCTGCTCCTCTGCATCGATGTCGGTGGAGGGTTCAACAACAGAAAGGAAAGTTGCGTTGTTCGCGATTTCCTCACAGATTTCATCTTCCAGTTCCTTGCTCTCCTTATAATGCATTGCCTGCATTCTTGCTTTCAAATCGGGGTTGGAAATCTCAAATTTCTTATCACTCATTGTAAATATTCTCCTTAAAGATACTATTAGTATTTACTATAACATGGGAAAACGTGTGTTTTTATGATCGAGCAGCGCATCATATAACACATCGATGGCTTCTGTAGTGGTTTCGGCGCTGAAGCTGACACGGATGACACCGGCTGCTTCTTTTTTAGAAAGTCCCAGTGCGGAAACAACATGGCTTGGTTTTCCTTTGTGGCAGGCACTGCCGGCAGAGAGGCAGATTCCCTTAGAGCCGAGATCAGCGACAATGTTTTGGCTAGGGTAGCCGGGAAGGGACAGCGAAAGAATGTGGGGTGCATCGGCGGTTCCAACAAGCTTTGCTGTGGGAATGGAAAGCAGACGCTCCTTAGCGTATGCCTGCATTGCGGAGGTATGAGAAAGGATGTCGTCCAAATGAGCCTGGCGCAATGCGACAGCCTTTGCAAATCCTGCAATCTGGGCAGTGGCCTCTGTTCCGGGACGCATACCCTTTTCCTGCCCACCGCCATAGAGCAGCGGAATCAGTTTGCTTTGTATATTTGGTGATACATAAAGGGCACCGATGCCCTTAGG
>JAHHSM010000114.1 GCA_020025175.1 Oscillospiraceae bacterium
CCAATAATTAGGACAGTGTCATAAGGCATCCACACCCTGTCATATGGGGTTTCTCTGTTTTAATATTCGCCCACGAATGATATAACATTCAGGTTGTAAATTGATTTTTTCTAACGTAAAATCAGACCCATCTATTGAAATGGTTGCTAACGTAATTTCTTGATCAAAGTGGCGCTTTCCGCAGCTGCCCGGATTTAGCCAGAGACAATCATCCTGCCGTCTTTGACAATATTTGTGCGAATGTCCAAATACAACGATGTGGATATTCTCTAGATTTTTAGGGATCTCTTTCTTATTATGTACCATAAAAAAGTTGACCTGCTCAATTGCGAAGGTTATACTTGTGGGCAATCCTTCTGCCCATTCTTTGTCGTTGTTTCCTTTCACAACATAAAGAGGCGCAATCTCACGCAATTTATCGAGCATTTTAGGCTTATCGATATCCCTGGCATGAAGAATATAATCGCAAGTACCTAAAATATTTAATACACCCGGGCGTAAAAGTCCGTGGGTATCAGAAATCACCCCCAACTGTAACAGCCATTATTTAGCCTCCTCTACTATTCTCGGCATGACAAGTATCATATCATATAATCGCTATTTTCTCAACAAGTACCAAATAGTATGTATGATTCAATGTCATACATGATTATTTTCGTATTTCTGGCATCAGAAAATTTCAAAATACTTCAATGATGGTTATCGTGATCATTGTTATAAAAGAGAACCATAAAAAACACTCAGAAGCAGATGAAATGCTTCTGAGTGCCTTTATTCTTTTTATAGCATTGAGAAGAATTCATCCTCCGTCAAAATAGGAATATCTAATTCCTGTGCTTTTGCTAATTTAGAACCTGCGTTTTCACCAGCAACAACATATGTTGTTTTTTTCGAAACAGTCGATGCAGCTTTACCACCGCGCTCCTCTACTAACTTTGCTGCTTCCTGCCGCGTAAATTTGGTCAGGCTTCCAGTTAATACAAAGGTCATTCCTTCAAAATGATTATTCACGTGTTTTTCAAGATATTCCATATTGACACCGGCATCTTTTAAACGTTGAATTAAATGCTGTGATTGCGAGCTTGCCAACCATTCTAAAATAAATTGCGCTGTAATCGGGCCGATATCCTGAATTTCAGTCAGTTCGTCTAAAGTGGTATTGGCAAAGGCGTCAAATGTCTTAAAATGTGCAGCAAGGACTTTCCCGGCTTTCGCTCCAACCTGACGGATACCCAATGCATACAACAAGCGCGATAAATCATTTTTCTTGGATTTTTCAATGGCTTTCATTGTATTTTGTGCTGATTTTTTGCCCATGCGGTCTAATCCGCTGATTGCACCTTCTTCTAAATAATAAAGATCGGCAGGAGACGCAATCAACGCCTTGTCGATCATTTGCTGCAGAACAGCAGGACCAACGCCATCAATATCCATGGCATCACGACTGACGAAATGCATAATGTTTCGGATCAACTGTGCCGGACACTCAGCACCAGTGCAGCGAACTGCAGCACCATCTATATCTCTGGAGACAGGAGCACCGCAAACCGGGCACTGTTCCGGTAAATGATAAGGTATGCTGTCAGTGGGACGCTTTGATAAATCTACAGATACAATTTCCGGAATGATCTCCCCTGCTTTCTGTACCAAAACGGTATCACCAATACGAATATCCTTTTCAGTGATATAGTCCTGATTATGAAGCGTTGCATTTGTTACAGTTGTTCCTGCTAAATGAACTGGTTCAACAACTGCTTTTGGCGTTAATACACCAGTTCTTCCAACCTGCACGACGATATCAACTACTTTAGAAGGTTTCTGTTCAGGTGGATATTTATAGGCGATAGCCCATCGCGGTGATTTCGCGGTACTTCCTAGAGTTTCACGATCTGTTAAGTTATTCAGCTTTACAACTGCTCCGTCCATATCAAAAGGAAAAGAATCTCTTTTTTCATTAAGATCCAAGATTTCCTCATTGCATTGTGCAATGGTATGAACGACTCGATAAGGAATTACTTTGAAATTTTGCGTTTTCAAATAGTCAAGCGTTTCGCTGTGTGTTTCAAACTCCCTACCCTCACAAAATTGAAGGTTAAAAATTTGAATATCCAATCTTCGCTGCGCCGCAACCTTGGAATCAAGCTGTCGCAGTGAGCCCGCGGCAGCATTGCGCGGATTCGCAAACAGTGATTCACCCTTTAATTCCCGCATTGTATTGAGTTCATCAAACACTTTATGGGACATATAAACTTCGCCGCGTACAATTAAATGCGGTAATTTTTCTGGTAAAACCATTGGAATGGATTTAATGGTCCGAAGATTTTCAGTCACATCTTCCCCCACCCTACCATCACCTCTGGTTGCACCGCGCACAAAAGTACCGTTCCGGTATTCAAGAGCAACAGACAAACCATCGACTTTTGGTTCAACGCTGTATGTCGTACCGCCTAATGCTTCGGTCATTCGTGTACCAAAGTCAGATACTTCTTCTGGAGAAAAAACATCCTGCAAACTTTCTAGAGGAACCTCATGCACAACAGATTCAAATTGTGTTAAAACCCGCCCACCTACACGCTGTGTTGGTGAATCCGGTGTAATTTCATCAGGGTGTTCTTTTTCTAAATCTTCCAGCCGCCGGAGCATATGGTCATATTCATAATCCGAAATCGTTGGATTATCCAAGACATAATAACGGTAGCCGTGCTCATTTAGGGTATCACGTAATTGTTTCATTTCTTTGAGGTAATCCATTTTTTCACCTGTTTTCATTTGTTAGTTATATAGTCCTGAATATCTTCCTTAGAGGTCGAATGGAAATATGTATAAGTATCTGGCACAGCACCGACAATCACAGTTTCAGCCACAGCCAAAGTACTTTCCACTGTTGCCGAGGTTGTATAGCCCGATATTAAAATTTTTACGGTAACAGTAATATTCAGGACAATCTGGTGCTTTGTCTGATTGATACCCGCATCTGTAAACTTGTTTTCAAATGTAGCTGTAGGTGATCCTACAGAGAGTACCTTTACAAAAATATTGGGACCACGTCCGGCTAATAGTGTGATTCCCGTCAAACTTCCTAAGGGAATTGCTAATTCACTACTGGATACAGACCCGACTTTTCTCATAACATTTTCGGAAACTTCAATTTGCAGACGATTGCATTGAATCATATTGCTGGTGAGGGCTGTAATTTTTCCATCATGATCTTTTTCAAAAGAAATCAAATCAGTATATTCATACTTCCCCGTTTCAACTGTTTCACTTACCGCTTCTGAAACCGCTTTATGGATTACATTTGAAATCCGAGCAGTTGCCATACTGTTCATGATGGGTTTTAGCTGAAACATTGAAATAATTATGAAAACAAGCATAAGCAGGAGTATGATTAGCAACAACCATAAGACCCATCCTCTTCGATGTCTGCGCATTCTATGCTGAAAAAAGTAAAACACCATATACCACCCCACAGGGTAGTTTATGTTAGACCTGCTTGGATTGATACTTCAAAATTTCAGAAACAGCCAATAAAATGCCTGTTTTTCCGGATTCATAAGTCAATCCGCCCTGCATATATGCCACATAAGGTTCACGCATAGGAGCATCACATGAGAGTTCAATGGATGCACCCTGGATAAAAGCGCCTGCCGCCATAATAACAGGACAATCATAACCGGGCATATCCCAAGGCTCAGGTGTTACATAAGAATCTATGGGCGATCCAAACTGGATACCACGAATAAATGCCTTCAAAGCTTCTGGCTCACCAAAAGAAATCATTTGAATGATGTCATGACGGGCTGTGGCAGAAGTAGGCTCTGTCTGATAGCCTAATAGTTCCATCATTCTAGCGCAAAAAACAGCTGTTTTTACTGCCTGCGAGACCGTGTGGGGTGCCATAAAGAGTCCTTGATACATGGCACGATTATTCCCTAAAGTACTGCCGCATTCCTTTCCGATACCGGGAACAGTCAATCGTGCAGCAGCAGCTTCAACCAAGTCATGGCGTCCTGCGATATAGCCGCCCGTAGGTGCCAATCCGCCTCCAGGATTCTTGATGAGGGAACCAACAACTAAATCAGCACCCACGTCTGTTGGTTCCAGTTCCTCTACAAATTCACCATAGCAGTTGTCCACCATGATAATGCAATCAGGATTTGCCGCATGGATACGATTGCAGAGGCTGGCGATTGCTGCAATGGATAGAGATTCACGTGTAGAATATCCTTTAGAGCGCTGAATCATGGCAATTTTAACTGTTTTATCGCTGACAGCTGCAGCAACAGCATCTTCATCAGGCGTTCCGTCTGCCTTCATATCTACCTGACGATATTCAATACCATATTGCTTCATATTACCCGGTTCATCACCAACAATACCAATAACGCTCTGAATTGTATCATAGGGTTCACCGGTCACATAGCACAGTGTATCGCCAGGACGGAGATTTCCAAAAAGTGCGCATGTGATGGCATGGGTACCATTTACAAACTGGATACGGACAGCTGCATCTTCTGTATGGAAAATATCTGCATAAATCTTCTCCAATGTATCACGACCAACGTCATCATATCCATAACCGGTTGTACCGGCAAACATATGCTCCGCAACTTTATGCTTCTGAAATGCAGCCAAAACTTTTTGTGTATTGTGTTCCGCAATACGATCAATCTGGGCAAACATCGGTGCAACATCTCCCTGCGCCCGATCGCGCAGAGCTAAAATACGTTCATCAAAACCAAACAAATTCATTTATATATCTTCCTTATTCTAAATGATTTACAATATCTTTAAATTTATTACCACGTTC
>JAHHSM010000115.1 GCA_020025175.1 Oscillospiraceae bacterium
AAGCACCTTG
This sequence comes from Oscillospiraceae bacterium, assembly GCA_020025175.1. Classification (GTDB taxonomy): domain Bacteria; phylum Bacillota; class Clostridia; order Oscillospirales; family Oscillospiraceae; genus Pseudoscillospira. The sequence goes on from JAHHSM010000115.1 coordinate 11, forward strand.
GACTCTCCAGGACAGCGGTGTACCAGTAGAGGAATACTCTGACAAGGCCATGAGTCTGGAAGAATTGGCGGATGTATCCGCTGATTCCGACGGACGCGTATTGGCTGGATATGAGGTAGGTGATGATGCATACTGGTTCTATCTGTGCGATGATGCTACAGGTAAGATTCAGTTTATTCACAAGGTTCACGATTTACCGCCTATGCCGACAGAAGCTCCTGATTCTAATCTAACAGAGTCAACAGTACCGTCAGCCCCCTCTCCAACTACACCTCCAACCACAAACAATATCTCGATAGAAGTATGGGATGAATCTACCCATCAAAATGGTGATCCCATCACGCCACAGCCAGGAGATACGAAGGAAACTTGGAATCCTGCGCTATCCAATGAGTATCCAACCGATGGAGATTGCTCAGACATGGAACTCCTGGACAAATGGATGGCCGTAGAAGGCCTTACAATGGACGATCTAGATGAACGTGGCTGTGAACAACTGGTATTGGTTGTAGCTCGGGAAACCGACGGGGTTGAAACCTACACGAACTGCTATCAAAAACAGAGCGATGGTTCGTGGAGTTCGGTTAACGGCTTAACTTGGATGCATGGTTGGACGGGAAGCAACGGCATTATGCATGGACGTATGCGCAATACCAACACTTCTCCTGCAGGTCTATGGTCTCTGGGATTGGCATTTGGAAATTCTGAAAAACCGGAAGGATTGAAGATGCCATGGCGAGATATTACCCCTAATACAGACTGGGTGTGTGATGAGGATTCTGTCTATTTCAACACTTGGCAGGAACGGGATGATCCCGCTATCCTGGATATCTGGAGCAATGATGTAGAACATCTGGAAGACTATCCAAACGCATATGCTTACGCCTGTGTGATCCGCTTTAACACAGCACCATACACCATTCCAAAGCGGGGCTGTGCTATTTTCTTTCATTGCAGTAAGGGGGCTACCGGCGGTTGCATCGGGTTGCCGAAATCAGATATGGTGAACACCCTCTTGTGGCTGGACCCCAATCAAAATCCCTATATTCTGATCAGCGGATATCAGAAGTAAGAATATTTAAAGAGGAGTTGATATCATGGAACAGGACCTATCAGAACAAAATGTCAAGAGCACCAAATCTGGGTTGATTGGAATCAAGAAATTGTGTCCTTCCATGAAGTCGATTGGTTTGATCCTTTACTTTTTGTAAGTTTAGAATCATGGAATGCCAACATCCTCATTTTATCAACCTAGGGATTTCGCTTCCAGCAGTAGGAAACATCTTTGAATAGATTTGTTTGGTCGTTTCTCATGTTTCTACCATTTATAAGGATACATTGAACAACAGCATTTCTGTTCAAAATGTATCTTTCTGCTATGAACCGGAAACCCCCATTCTGAAAGATGTCTGCTGTCGCTTTGATACCGGAAAAAGCTATGCGATTGTAGGAGCCTCCGGCAGCGGCGAGTCAACGCTCCTGCATCTGCTGACCGCCCCCCTACCCCGACTATACCGGCTCCATCTGCTACGATGATACAGAACTTCGGGAGATTTGCAGAGATTCCCTGTATGATTTACTTTCCATCATCCAGCAGAATGTATTTATCTTCAATGCACCCATCCGGGAGAATATCACCATGTTTGCAGATTTCCCGGCAGCAGAAATCAGCCATGCCATTCAGCTCTCCGGTCTGACACCGTTAATCGATGAAAAGGGGGAAGCATATCTCTGCGGAGAAAACGGCTGCAATCTCTCCGGCGGCGAAAAGCAGCGAATTTCCATTACCAGAAGCCTGCTCCGGAAATCCCAGATTCTCCTTGCAGACGAGGCAACCGCCGCACTGGATCGGGAGACCGCCTATCAGGTGTCCGATGCCATTCTAAATCTGACGGGTATAACCCGAATTGTTGTGACCCACTCACTGGATGAAGCACTGCTCCGAAGATATGACAGTATCATCGCCATGAAGGCAGGTAAAATCGTGGAATCCGGAAATTTTGACGAGCTCATGAAACAGAAAGGCTATTTCTATTCCCTTTATACAGTCTCGTAATAAATATAACAGAGCCGCTGAATTTCGTCAGCGGCTCTGTCTTGTTTATAGTTACTTTTTCTCGATTGGGAGCCAGATCTCACAGTAGTTGCAGTCCCACTCGTCAAGATCCTCATCAGATTCGGCAGAAATCCAGTGGATCAGCCCTAGCTCTGGCGCATCCCGAAGTACATAATCTGAGGAAGGGAGCCACTGGGTCACCGCCTGCTCCCGCAGCTTGTCTGCCAGCTGAATGGGCCACTGACACCGCTCTGTTTCGCAGACCAGATAAAGTCCTGCGGGAATGGGGATATGCTCGAAGTTTTTCGCCATCTCACCCAAATCCCGGTCAAAATCTTCCAGTGCCCACTTGGGAAGCTGATAGGCATAATAGAAGTTATAGCCATCCGGTGTAAAGTCCTTGAGCACCTGATATGTATTCACATACTCATGGGACATTCCCTCCAGAATATACTCATACACCCGATTCTGGCAGGCAAAATTATGATCCTGCTCCCCTTTGTCATTGGGACTGCCCGTAAAGTGCTTTCCATAGCCGGTCAGTAACATAGCCGGTTTTTCTTCAATCCGATAATTCATTGTACTGCCACCTTCCAAAGATATTTTGATGGACAGACGGGAAAAGGATCTCAGATTGGCTCCACCGCCTCTGGCCTGAGACGGTGTAATTCCATGAAATTTCTGGAATGCCTTGCAGAAGCTATCGGGGCTGTCATAACCGTATTTGGCAGCAATATCAATGACCTTCTCAGTTCCGGTTGCAAGGTCTGCACCAGCCAAGGTCAAACGCCGGTTGCGGATATAATCCCCCAGCGGATAGCCGCATAAAATGCTGAACACCCGTTGAAAATGAAATCTGGACGAAAAGCTTTCCCGAGCAATGGCATCATAGTCCAGTTCTTCTGTGAGATGTGCCTCGATATAGTCGATGGCTCGCTGTATTCCGGTAATCCAATCCATATCATTTCCTCCTGTCTGGTATTATCATACCAGAAGGTAATTCTAAAATCCCGACTTGCTGTGCTCACCATTGTCGGTGAAGTAAAATTGAATGTTTTATAATGGTCACTCGTACAAGCCCGCTGATTTTTAGTCAGCGGGCCTGCGTTTTGTTTTTTATGCCTTCATAAATCCGCAGCACCCCATCTTTGCCATTTGAACAAATCCCAAAGATTCGTAAAATGCAATGGTTTTGGGCGTATTATCGGTAGCCAAAACAATCTGCCTGACCTCCCGGAAGCGCTCCAGCACAGCCCACACAAGGGCTGTACCAATGCCCCAGCGCTAATACTCCGGCACTACCAGAACATCCTGGATATATACGATGGTCTGACTATCGCCAACGGTACGGATCACACCCAAAAGCTTATCGTCCTCATAGGCGGCAAGCGTCAGAAGAGAGTTCTGGAAGCCTACCTGCAGCGATGCAAGGTCATCCGTATATGCTGTCCAACCAACGCTACTGTAAAGGTTCAAAATTTCATTCTCTTTGTAGTTTTTATATTCTCTGATTTCCATATCCGTAACCTCCAATCAAAATATGAATGTCACTGAACGAAGCGCAATCTCATCACACCTGCTCCTTTCATCATTTACATTGAGATAACGGCATCAAATGCCTGAAGCTTTTCCGGTGTGAACTGGTGAGAAACTACCAGCAAAAGTTTTCCTTCGATACCCAGGAGCAAATCCTCAATCTTGGAAGCAGTAGGTGCATCTATAATCAAAAAAATGATTCCTCCACAACGGAACCCCATCTAGTGCTACTTTAAAACCAAATTTGTAATCATACGATCGATGCCCTTCCGGACATCACACAGGGATCTGGTCATCCTAAAGGCAGGCGTGTAGAATAGATTGCGGTCTTGGTCACGGCAATAGGAATCTGGCATAAGTGTTTCATATTCTTTACGCAACACATCGTCCCCCAAGATCCGGCGCAGAAAATCAATGCCCGCACACATTGTCGCAATCGGTTTATGATGTTCAAAGAAGGACATAACCAGTTCCCGAACAGCGCTGTTATCCCTATAATTGTTCAGCAGTCCAATTCCGCCCGGAATAATCAGGCAGTCAAACACCTCTGCATGGACAGAATTCAAATTTTTTATTGTTCCCCGACCAATTCGTGCCGACTCGACCAGGACATTTCGCTCCCCTTCTGCATTCTCTGAGATGTGGTTGATCGATGCCACCTGTATATCTGCCGCCACAATCTGATAGGGACAGTTGTATTTTTCCAATGCAAGATAAGTAAGGACGGCTTCTTCGATACAAGAGCCATCCCCCAGACCGCACCCGGCCAATAAAATTAAGCTCTTCATTTTCTGATCTCCTTTCCGTTTGTTCAGAATGATCTGCCGGAGAGCGCATGGTGGTTCTGAATCGATCAGAATACGTCAAGCCTGCCCATAATTCATTCTGCTTTTTCTCTTATGTAGGTATGACAGGCATTTTGCACAGGGATTTGAAACATTGCCAGAAGCTTCATTGCCACTGGGTCACAATCATCTGCTTCAAAGAAAACGCTGGGATATCGGCGAAACATCTCTCCCACAACCCCTGCGGCGAAATCCTCAAATCCCCTCAGATCCGCAGAGCAGCAATAGGCCAGCTCTCTGCCTTCAACAAATAGTGCCTGCGTGATCGTTCCTGCTTCCTGCATATAATACTTTCGTTACAGTTCCTTTTTCATCATATTTTGTGCATATCCCTTGTACCCGT
>JAHHSM010000116.1 GCA_020025175.1 Oscillospiraceae bacterium
GAATTTTACATATGCAAAAAAATCAGATACACTATAGCAAGAAAATGATACGTATCTCTCTATTGACAATTTATTTATTAGTGGTATGAAGGGGGAATTCATCAAATGTCTAAAGTTATGTCTGCAGAAGAAGCAATCAAGAAATATGTTCCTAACGGTTCTTCGATTGCGTTCGGCGGCTTTGTTGGTGCAATGCATGCCGAAGAAATTTCAGCTACTTTGGAAAAAGTTTTTCTTGAAACAGGAGAACCGAATAACCTCACTGTTTTTTATGCTGCAGGTCAGGGTGATGGTAAAGAAAAGGGATTGAACCATCTTGGGTATGAAGGTATGACTACAAGGATTATCGGTGGTCACTGGAACCTGGCTCCAAAGCTGCAGAAATTGGCTATGGAGAACAAGGCATCTGCATATAACCTGCCACAGGGTATTATTGCAGAAATGTACAGAGACATGGCAGCAGGTAAAATTGGTGTCATTACTCATGTTGGTTTGGATACCTTTGTTGATCCTCGCTTGGAGGGTGGTAAGTTGAATGACAAGGCAAGGGAAGATGAGGACCTTGTTGAAGTTATCAATATTAAAGGTGAAGAAAGACTGTTGTATCACACAGTTCCTTTGACCGTCGGTATTATCCGCGCTACTTATGCCGATACGAAAGGCAACTGCACCTTCCAGAAGGAGGGAATCAGCGGTGATACGCTGGCTTTGGCTCAGGCCGTTAAGAACCAGGGTGGTAGAGTTATTGTTCAGGTCGAGAATGTAGTTGAGTATGGCAGCCTTGATACAAGACTGATTAAATTGCCTGGCATTTATATTGATGCAATTGTTATTGCAAAGCCTGAAAATCATAAGCAAACTTACATGACCCAATATAATCCGGCCTACAGTGGCGAAATCAGAGTTCCCATGGAAGCTCTGGAAGCAATGAAGCTGGATTCCAGAAAGGTTATTGCACGTCGTGCGGCAATGGAACTGATGCCCAATGCTGTTACAAATTTGGGTATTGGTATGCCTGAAGGTGTTGCATCCATTGCAGCCGAAGAAGGCCTTGAGGGCATGGTTCTTACAACAGAAGCCGGTACGATCGGCGGTATTCCTGCAAGTGGTACAGACTTCGGTGTAACCACTAATGCAGATTGCATCATCGATCAGCCTGCACAGTTTGACTTTTACGATGGCGGTGGTTTGGATATTGCATTCCTGGGCCTTGCACAGATGGACAGCAAAGGCAATATCAATGTTAGCAAGTTTGGCCCCAAGATTGCTGGCTGTGGTGGTTTCATCAATATCACGCAGAATGCTAAGAAGGTTGTGTATTGCGGAACCTTTACTGCTGGTGGACTTAAGGTGAAAGTCGGAGGCGGTGAGCTGAAGATTGTGAACGAGGGTTCATCTAAGAAGTTGCTTGAAAAAGTTGAGCAGGTTACTTTTAGTGGTACATATGCTCAGAAGAAGAAACAGCCGGTTCTCTATATTACAGAACGTGCTGTGTTTGAGCTGACTGAAGAAGGCGTTAAGCTGATTGAAATTGCTCCTGGCGTCGACCTGGAGAAGGATGTTCTGGCTCAGATGGATTTCAAGCCAATCATTGATGGTGAAGTAAAACTCATGGATTCTCGTATTTTCTGTGAGGAAAAAATGGGCTTGGGTAAATAAATATTATCAACACATATTTTGTATGCCTTAAAATGGAGGAAATTATGACTATTGAAGAGTTGAAGATTGGCGACACTGCAAGTGTTACAAAGACAATAGGCGAATCCGATGTATATCTGTTTGCTGGCATTACAGGTGATCTGAATCCTGCGCATACAAATGAAGTTGCAGCAAGTAAGACACCATTTAAAGGCCGTATTGCACATGGTATTTTAACTGCTGGCTTGATTTCTACAGTTTTGGGTATGTATCTGCCGGGACCTGGAACCATTTATCTTGGTCAGGAACTGAAATTTACAAAGCCTGTTCATATTGGGGATACAATCACGGCTACTGCAACAGTTTCTGAGATTATGCTTGAAAAAAATAAGATTAAGCTGAAAACAGTTTGCACAAACTCGGATGGGGATATTGTTATTACTGGTGAAGCAACTGTGATGCCTCCCAAGGTATAAATAAATAATTTGGAGGGTAAATTTATATGTTAGCTGTAATTGCTGTTATTATTTCGTTAGTACTATTGATGTACCTCGGTTATAAAGGTTGGTCAATTGTTCTTCTGGCACCTGTTCTTGCAATCTTGGCAGCAGGATTGACTGCGATCGCAACCGGTGGTGATGTCCACCTGCTGGCAACCTATACAGAAACATTTATGACGAATATGGCTGGTTATGTGAAGAGCTATTTCCCGTTCTTTCTGCTTGGTGCTATTTTTGGTAAGCTCATGGAAATCACTGGTTCTGCAAATTCCATTGCAAACTTTACAACAAAGAAACTTGGCCCTGGTAAGGAACTGTGGGCAATCGTTTTATCTTGTGCAGTTATTACATACGGTGGTGTTTCTTTGTTCGTTGCAGCTTTCGCTATCTATCCCATTGGCGCTGCAATGTTCCGTCGCTCCAATCTGCCTAAGCGTTTGCTGCCTCCTGCCATTGCATTGGGCGCTTTTACCTTTACCATGACTGCTATTCCCGGCACTCCGCAAATTCAGAATACCATTCCTATGCAGTTCTTCGGTACTGATGCCTTTGCTGCACCTGTTCTGGGTATTGTTGCTACTTGCATTATGCTTTTTGGCGGTATGTTCTGGTTGAGCAACAGAATGAAGAAGGCAGTTAAGAATGGCGAAGGTTATGGCGAGCATGTTGAAAATCTTGCTGTAGTGGATGAATCCAAGTTGCCCAGTTTCGGCGTTGCAATCCTTCCGATTGTTGCTGTTATTGCTATCAACTTCATTATGTCCAAGATCGTTTTCGCCGGTCAGAATCCTGAATGGCTTGAGACGCAGTATAACACTACCATGTCTGCTGTTATGGGAACTTGGTCTTTGATTATTGCATTGATCGTTGGTATTCTGCTTTGCCTGTTTATGAACTTGAGACGTGTGGCAGAGCAGGGCGGTGTGATTAATGTCCTGAAAGATGGTACACAGGGCTCTTTCCTTGCTGTTCTGAATACTGCATCTGAGGTTGGTTATGGTAACGTTATCAAGTCCCTGGCTGGTTATGGTATTATTGCTGCGGGTCTAATGTCTTTGTCTGACAATCCTATGGTTACAGGTGCTATTTCCAGTAGCGTTTTGGCTGGTATCACCGGCTCTGCATCTGGCGGTCTGTCTATTGCACTTTCTTCCTTTGCTGATCAGCTTATGGCTCAGGCGGATGCAATGGGTATTAGCTACGAAGCACTGCATAGAATCACGGCTGTTGCTTGCGGCGGTTTAGATACATTGCCTCATAATGGTGCCGTTATTACGCTGCTGGCAATCACAGGTCTGAGACATAAGGATTCTTATGTCAACATTGGTATGTGCACTGTTGTTATTCCTTCTATTGCATGTATTGCAATTATTATTCTTGCAACCTTTGGTATTTGCTAATCAACGAAATGTTTAATTCCTTATATGTAAGATAATTCTATTTATTTTCTATAAGGTGGGTATCTTTTGGTTGGAAGCAGAGAATGAAGTGTAAAAAAACCATTTCATCTTTTTTGAAAACAATCAAAATCGTTTTACTGCCCCCTCCAAACTCAATGAGAGTTTGGAGGGGGTTTGTGATGATATTACTTAAATCATCTATGTTGTAAGCAACAAAGTAAGTTGACATTTGTGTTTTGTAAACTACAGACTAGAGTCAATAGTATGTGTTATAATAACCATAAGTTTATCAGTGACAAAACTTGCGATAAAAAAGGAAACGAGGATGTTTCGGATTGCGTCATAAATAGTTAGAGTGGAGGGCGATATTATGAAACTTGCGGAAGCCTTACAGGAGCGCGCTGATCTAAACCGAAATATTGAGCAGTTGAAAAATCGATTGATCAATAATGCATTGGTTCAGGAAGGCGAGCAGCCTTCGGAGAATATTGAACAGCTGAAAGAGAAGCTAGACACTTCTGTTTTGCGTTTAGCGTACTTGATTGAGTGTATCAATCGGACGAATTGTGAAACGGTAGTCAATGAGCAGACGTTAACGGAACTTATTGCAAAAAAGGATGCGTTGTCATTGAAGATCCATGTATACCATGATATCGTTTACGCAGGAAGCCAGATATCCTATCGCGCCAGAAATACGGAAATCAAGATAAAATCTGCGTTTTCTGTGGCTGAATGGCAGGCCGAAATTGACAGGATGGCAAAAGAATTACGCCAGCTGGACAATAAATTGCAGGAAAGTAATTGGAAAACGGATTTAATTGAGTAAACACATTGATTGATAGCAGAAACAGGGCGAATGCAGCGCGGCGACAGCGTAAGTCGTATCTAATGGCACACTGAAGGGCAGGTGCGAGGTTCAAATCCTCAAGAATCGTTATGCTCCGATTGTGTACAGATGTATTGTAATAAATTATTGTTATAACCATGCATTGACGGTATCTGCGAGGGTGGGGACGGGGATGATTTGTGCAAAGGTTTATTGGAAGGCGTAACATGGGAGAAGTATTTCATCAGAATCCGCGAAGTGTCCGTATGATTGAGCTGTCTTGCTTTTATCAGTCGGATGATAAAGTAGATTAGATATTATTTTGGACTCAAAG
>JAHHSM010000117.1 GCA_020025175.1 Oscillospiraceae bacterium
CAAAGAAACTGTGCCGGAGACATGGGCACACCGCCCAGCAAAAACATAGGCAGCGTAACGAGACAGGAAAAAAAGGAAAAATAAAATACAATGCGCACACCCGGTTCGCCATGCAAACCCATTTTGCGCACGAAAGTGTAGGCGCCGCCGGCGAACAGACCACCGAGCGCACCGATGAGCGCGGGGAGGTATTCCATGTGGTAAAAAGAAGGCTTAATAATGAGAAGTGCACCAACGAAGGCCACGATCAGCCCGAGTGCCTGTGCAGGCTTGATTTTTTCCTTTAATATAAAATAAGAAAAAAGCACAGCAAAAAAGGGGCTGAGTTTGTTGAGCATATTTGCATCCGAAAGCACCAGCTGGTCAATGGCATAAAAGTTAAGCAGCAGTCCCAGCGTGCCGCACGCACAGCGCAGCAGCATCGATGCGCCGTTTCCCTTTGAAACACGGAGGGAAAGACCGGCTCTGCGCATGCCGATAAAGGCGATAATCAATGCAGGGAGATTGCGGAACAGTGCTTTTTGTCCGGTGGGCAGATCACCGGACAGATGTACAAAGGCGGTCATGCCGGAAAAGAAAAGTGCCGCCAAAATGATATAAATGATAGCAGTATGTTTTTGTTTCAAATGTATGGCCTCTTTATAAAAAAATTAAAATATCAATGATTCTTTATTCTATTCCTTTTATTCTTTTTTTGCAATGTTAGATGGCGTAAAATGGAGCATTGAAATTGACGAAAAAATATCCTATACTATAAAAAAGTTTTATTGATTAAGCACTTTGCCATGTGTGCGGCGTGTGCTTTTGTATACAGAAAGGAGGTATGCAGATTCATAAAATCGCCTATGGTGGCGAAATGATTCTGCAAAAGAATATGAAAGAACAGGTTTTATTATTTCATTTTGAGGATCGTGAGCGTCTGAGCGCTGTGCGCAAGGCAATGCTGCCCACACATATTCCATGCACGGTGATTGAGCAGGCAGATTGCGATCAGCCCCTTGGTACGTTTGTGGGTCTACCGGTGACAGCCATGCCAGAGGTTCCGTCAGCTGCGCTGACGGAGGAAGTTCTGGTGCTGTGCGGCTTGAGTGATGCCGGGATTCAGCTGGTGCTGGCTGCGCTGCGCAAGGCAGGCATCTATATTCCTTATAAGGCGATGCTGACGCCTACCAATAAGGACTGGACAGCAGCGCAGCTGTTTGCGGAACTTTATGAAGAGCATCAGGCCATGATGGCAATGCAGAAAGCAAAGCAGCAGGAACAGGGAAAATAAGAAACATGCTCCGCCTTTGGAGGCGGAGCATATCTCTTTTCGGAAACACCAAAGGGGATGCCCGAAAAGCAAAAATGGGTTTGTGATTTGGATTTAAAGGGATAGACTGCTGTTGAACTTGCAATTTAAATGGTGTGGATATAGGAAAAGGAGCATGTCATGGCGCATAAATTATGGGAATTATTCTGGACCTTTACAAAAATTGGTGTAATGATGTTTGGCGGTGGCTACGCGATGCTGCCGCTGCTGCAGCGAGAAGTTGTTGAAACGCATCATTGGGCAACAGAAGAGGAAATGGCGGATTATTATGCCATCGGACAATGTACTCCGGGTATTATCGCAGTCAACGTGGCCACATTCATCGGGCAGAAAGAAGCCGGCATTCCCGGAGCGATTGCGGCAACAGTGGGGCAGGTGCTGCCCTCTCTGATTATTATTTCGGTCATTGCGGGTGTTTTGACAAGTTTTGCATCTTTGCAAATCGTACAGGATGCCTTTGGTGCCGTGCGTGCCTGTGTGTGCGTATTGATTCTGAATGCGGTTTTGAGACTGATGAAAACAAATATTGTGGATGTGCCCACTTTTTTGATTTTTATTGCAGTATTAGCAGTTGCAATGATCACCAATGTGTCGCCCGTGGTATTTGTGCTCCTGTCCGGTGTGCTTGGTGTGGTGATACGATGGCTGCAGCTGGATGGTGAGGCACGAAAGGGGGCAGAGAAATGATTTATGTACAGCTCTTTTGCGCGTTTTTTCATACGGGACTGTTTGCTGTTGGAGGAGGCCTCGCCACGATTCCGTTTTTAAAACATATGGCGGAAAATACGGGCTGGTTCACCCAGACGCAGCTTGCGGATATGATTGCAGTATCCGAATCCACGCCCGGACCTATGGGTGTGAACATGGCAACCTATGTGGGGTATACTGTGGCAGGGATTCCGGGAGCTGTGACTGCAACGGTGGGACTCATTACGCCTTCGATTATTATTATTTTAATCATTGCACGATTTTTAGTAAAATTCCGCACCAATCGTATAGTGGATTCTGTATTTTACGGTTTGCGTCCGGCATCCTGCGCAATGATTGCCGCAGCTGGTATTTCGGTGGTTTCTCTTGCGTTGGTTGATCTGAAGGCACCGATAGAAGAATTGTTTCAATGGAAGTATATTGTTCTTGCAGCTGTAATACTGGCTCTGACACGATGGATCAAGCCCACGAAGAAGCTGCATCCGATTGTGTTTATCGCAGGCAGTGCTGTGGTGGGCATTTTGTATGGGGTATTTGGGATCTGAAATGAAAAGCGTGGGAGCATATGCTCCCACGCTTTTTAAACTACTTGGATTTTAATCAGGTTGGTCGTGCCTTTGCATCCGATGGGAACACCGGCAGTAATGACGGACAAATCACCGTCGGTGATAAAGCCTGCCTTTTTGCAGGCTGCAATTGCGGAGGTGAAAAGTGTATCAGTATCAGAGGTTGCAGCAATCATTGTGGGATAAACACCCCAGGATAGACGCAGCTGACGGCAGACCTTTTCGGAAATGGTGGCTGCACAAATCGGGCAGTGGGGTTTGAAACGAGAGTGCATCCGTGCCGTTAAACCCGAATGGGTTACGGTGATGATGGCGTTGGCTTTCAGATCGAATGCCGCAGCACAGCTGGCGCGGCTGATGGCATTGGTAATGGAATCGCCGACCACGAATGGTTCCTCGCGAAACCGCTTTTGATAGTCGATATGCATTTCTGCCTCATGGACGGTGCGTGCCATGGTTTTCAGTGCATCAACGGGATATTTGCCCGAGGCGGTTTCACCGGAAAGCATGACACAGGAAGCGTAATCATAGACGGCATTGGCAACGTCGCTCACTTCTGCACGGGTAGGACGGGGATTTCGAATCATGGAATCCAGCATTTGTGTGGCAACGATAACGGGTTTTCCGGCGAGAACACCCTTGCGGATCATTTCTTTTTGCAGATAAGGAATCTCTTCCATAGGTACTTCTACACCGAGATCACCGCGGGCAACCATAATACCGTCTGACACCGAAATGATCTCGTCCATATTATCCACGCCTTCACGGTTTTCAATTTTGGAGATCAGGCGAATATCGGTGTTGCCAAAGGATTCCAGCAGTTTTCGCACAGCTAAAACGTCTGCGGCAGTGCGTACAAAGGAGATGGCAATATAGTCAAAGTCGTTCTCAACGGCAAACTTAATGTCGCTGCGGTCACGGGATGTAAGCCCCGGAAGGGAAATTTTTACATTGGGTACATTGATGCTTTTATTGTTGCTCAAAAGACCGCCGCTCAAAACGGTGCACAATACATCGCTGCCGGAGAGATTATCCACACGCAGTTCGATCAGACCGTCATCAACGAGAATCCGGTCACCAATATGCAGATCCTTAGCAAGGTCTGCATAGTTGATGGAAACAGCTTGGGCGGTGCCGGGAATCTCTTTTGGCGTGAGCATAAAAGGATCACCGGCATGGAGCGTGATGGGACCGTCTGCAAACGTACCGATACGAATTTCAGGCCCCTTTGTATCGAGGATGGTGGACACGATCATATTTTCTTTGCGGCATGCTTCACGCAGAGTATTTAAAAGAGCCAGATGGGACTCATGTGTACCGTGGGAAAAATTAAAACGTGCAGCGTCCATACCCGCATGCAGCAGTTCGGACAGGGTTTCTGCTGTGTTGCTGGCAGGACCAATGGTACAGATAATTTTTGTTTTTCTCATGGAAGTTCGTTCCTTTCTATGGGGATGCTTTGTCGTATTTAGTATACGCATAAAAATAGCGAAAATCAAGATTTGCACACAGAGGTGCCTGCAAAAAATACGGCGGTTGTAAAAGGAAAGTTTGTGACAATACTTGACGGTCTGTGACAAAGCCAGTATGATGGAAGGGAATATAGATAAACGCGGAATTGTAGTGCATACATAGAAAGAGAGGCGCTTTGCTATGAGCTTAAAAAAATGCCCGGCATGTGGTGAATACTTTGCCGATACATATAAAAGATGTCCCTTTTGTGAAGAGGATTTGAATCCGCGCAGGGTAAAAAAACCTAAACGTAACGAGAATGGCGGACGCCGCTTATCTCGGCGTGAATATGAAGAAGATATGCCGGCTCCGATTTATGATGATGAACCATATCAGCCTCGCCGCAGTGCATCCGGCCGCGGCAGTCATTATGATGAGGACCGTTCATACAAAGGCCGTCGCACCCGTGAAGAAGCGTATGATAATGCGCAGGACTATGAGGAGGAACCCTATCGTTCCCGCCGCAGTGCATCCGGCCGGGGCAGCCGCCGGGATGAGGAATCCTATTACAGAGGGCGCCGCAGCCGTGAGGAAGACTATGATGATGCGGATAGCTATGATGACGGCTATGCCGATGAC
>JAHHSM010000014.1 GCA_020025175.1 Oscillospiraceae bacterium
ATCTACTGTTTTTTGTCAATCTATGAAAGGACTTCAGTATTATGAAGAAAATTTCTATTTTAGGTGATTCTATCAGCACCTATCAGGGATACACCAATCCCGCAGGTGTTTTTTACGATTTATTCAACGTAGCCTACGCCGATATGCACGGTGTTGATGATACTTGGTGGATGCGTGTAATCCACGGTCTGGGTGGTGTGTTGGAAGTCAATGATTCCTTTTCCAGCACCACTGTTTCCGGCTCCTCCCCCCTGTGTTCCTGCAGTGATGAGCGTACATCCTCCCTCGGTAATCCAGATATAATTCTCGTGTTCATGGGTACAAATGATTATGGCTACCATATCGACACATTCTCTTTTGAGCGTGACTATAGAACGATGCTGCGTAAATTGAAGGCAAATTACCCCTCTGCCGAAATTTGGTGTGGCACACTGATCTGGAGTTATTGCGTAAAAAAGGAATATAACGACTATTACGGCAATCTGCCCGGTGGCCAGCCTGCCTTGGAACCCTATAACCGCGTGATTCGCGCCGCTGCCAAAGATGCAGGCTGTCCTGTTGCCGATCTGGCTGCCGCAAATGTAGAATATGCCGCCATTGACTGTGCCCATCCCCATGCAGATGGCATGAAAACGATCGCAGATCTCTGGCTGAATTTTATGCGGTAACAAAATGACAAATGCTGCTATTTTCACTGTGAAATACAAAAGAGCTTTGTCACAACAGCACGAAACGGATATTTTATTCTTAGGTGATCAGGAGTGTTATTATGTCATTATTCCGTTCAAAAAAAGATTTTATTGCGCAGTTCAGCGCATTGAGTGAATATATCCATACAAGCCAGGAACCTGTCTTCGTCGGCAATGAAGACGGTGCCAGTGATCTTGTTGTCCTGTCCATGAATCAATATGAGCAGATGAGTCGCAAAATTGCCATTCAGGATTTTATGGCAGGCATCGATCCCAGCGAAAAGCACCCCTGTGTAGATGTCCTTGCAGAATTGGACGATCTGGATGAATAAAATCTTTCTACATAAAAAATACCGCCGAACAGAAGGGTTTGGCGGTATTTTTTCATATTGCGCTTAGTTGCCGCATTCAATAGAAATCTCATTGAATGTACGCAGCAAATCCTCCATTTTATAATTCGCTTTACCGTCCAAACCGGAATCAATCACGCAATGGCCCTTATCCATCATCAACAGTCTGGTGCCGTATTGCTCTGCAAAGCGCAGATTATGGGTTACCATAATCGCAGACAGCTTTTTCTCTTTAATGATACGATCGGTCAATTCCATCACATTCTCACTGCTTTTGGGGTCCAATGCAGCCGTATGCTCATCCAATACCAAAAGCTCGATCGGTGTCATAGTGGAGATCAGCAGCGCCAATGCTTGACGCTGTCCTCCGGAAAGCACGCCCACAGGAAGATCGATTTTGTCCTCCAATCCCAAATGCAGCAGCTCCAGCTGTGATTTATAATAGTTCACCCTTTTTCGATTTATGCCATGGGAAAATCCAAAGACCCTGCCCTTATTATCCGCAAGAGACATATTCTCCAAAATCGTCATAGACGGGCAAGTCCCCTTGGAAGGGTCCTGAAAGACACGCCCTAAAAAGGCAGAACGTTTATATTCCGGCATTTTAGTAATATCTTTCCCATGAAGCAAGATCTGCCCCTCATCCGCCGACAAAGAACCACAAAGAAGGTTTAAGGTCGTAGTTTTACCGGAACCATTGGAACCGACAACTGAGATAAATTCACCTTCATGGATAGTCAGGGAAAAGTCGTGAAACACCTCCATTTCACTGACCGTACCGGCATTGAATACCTTACGAATATGACGCAGCTCCACCAATGCTTTCTGCTCAGCCATGGCTCACACTTCCCTTCTTTTTCCCCAGACGATCTGTCATCAACGCTGCCACAAACAAAACTGCCATTGTCAGCTTCAGGAACGTAGAGGGCAGCCAGAGCATTGCAACCAGCAAAACGGCTTTATACAGCATTGTCCCCAAAAGTACCGCTGTTGTAGTGCGCAGCTTTTTGATACGTCCAAACACACTGCTTCCAATAATAACAGCAGCCAATACCTGCACCACAAGACCAGTACCGATAGAAACAGACGCGCTTTCTGCCTGCTGCGCAAGAATGGAACCTGCCAGCGCGGTGCAACCATTGCCGATACCCAGACCCAAAATTTTCATACTGCCCTGATCTTTTGCAAGAGATGTGACAAAATCCTTATTGTCACCGGTGGCACGCAGCAACATACCTTTCTTGGTCCGCAAAAACCAATCCATCAGAAGCTTTACAACGATTGCCAAAACTGCCGCCAAAATCAAGACACGATATTGATAAAGTACCTCTGGCAGCAAAGACATCGGCGCGGATGTAAAAATCGTCGGCTGATTATAAAATTGCAGCAGGGAGTTACCCGACAGCGGATCTGGCAGATGGATACCAAGAATCAGCAAATTCAACGACCAGCAGCCCGTCATCACGATAATACCAGACAGCAAATCCGTCACACGCAGCTTCACATGCAAAAGCCCCGTCACACAGCCTGCCGCCGCACCTGCCGCAAACGCAGCAATGCAGGCAAGCCACGGATTGATGCCCCCTGTGATCATTGCCGCCGTGACCGCGCAGCCAAGCGGAAATGTACCATCGACAGACAAATCCGGAAAATCCAGAATTTTATAAGTAATATATACGCCCATGGCCACAATGCCATAGATAAAGCCTTCCTCCAGAACATTCTGGATCAGCGACAGCACTACGTCCACAAAAACCTCCTATTCCCCTGTTGAAAACAGGGATTGCCAGGAAACGCTGGGGTTTCCCGGCAATCTCACTTATTGAAACAGTATAAAGCGCTCCTGCTCACTCGTCAAGATTGACTGCATCCGCATATGCATCCGGGATGACAATACCGAATTTTTCACAGTTCGCAGCGGAATAAACAGGAGCTGTCTTTCCAAAAACAGAAACAGGCATAGTCATAATATCTCCTGTTCCGGAGAGGATATCCGCTGCCATCTTGCCGGTTTCTGCACCCAGTGCCACATAATCCATGGATTCAGCCGCTACGCAGCCGTTGCGCACCTGCTCCTCTTCCGAGCCAAACACAGGAATGCCCGCCGCATTTGTTGCATGCAGCAAAGTGGACAAATTGTTGACCACATTATTATCCGTAAAATTATTCACGCAATCCACACCTTTGGCAACCAGTGCCGCCGCACCGGATGCTACCTCGGACTCGTTGGTTATGCCCACAGCCGCAATGGTAAATCCGTATTCAGGCGCCAGCTTCTTAAAGGTTTCCAAATGTGTCAGAGAATTGGGCTCACTGGTGGTATAAAGAACACCGATCGTCTTTGCCTCGGGAAGCAGCGCGCGGATCATCTTCATCTGCCCTTCCAGGTTCAGTGCATCCTTGGTGCCCGATGCACCGGTCTGAGGATTGTTCAAGTCCTTTGCAAGACCTGCACCCAAAGGATCAGATGCCGCTGTATAAATCACAGGGATTCCGCTGTCTTTTGCCGCAGAATAGCAGCTCATGGCAGCCGGTGTTGCTACTGCAATCAGAAGATCACTGGAGGATGCCAGCGTTTTCGCCATCATGTTCGCATCAGAATCATTACCGTTTGCGTTTTGGAATGTAATTTTCACGCCATTTTCGCCATCAACATATCCGGCTTCCTTCAATCCCTGAAGGACACCCTCATAGCAGTTATCCAGCGAGGGATGGGATGCATATTGCAAAACGCCGATTTTGATGCTCCCCTCCGTATCGCCATTGCCGGACGGCTGCGCATCGGGGCTGCCACAGGCAGCCAGAGACAAAGACAGTGCACCTGTACAAGCTAAGGCTATCAATTTTTTCAGCATGTTCTTTTTCATAATGATTTTCTCCTTTTAAATAAATTCGGGCAGCAGATGGAGAAAAGCTGGTGCCGACAGTCCTTCCTAAAAAAGAAAAAACAGCCCCTGTCCCTACCATGGGACAAAAGCCGTCTTGCTCCTGCGATACCACCCAAATTGACATCTTGCGATGTCCACTCGCTACACGTACCATCATACGTGCCCCAATGGATAACGGGTGGGAACCCGTCGGCATCTACTTGGGGAAATTTCCCCCGTTCAAGCCGCCCTCAAAAGCCCATTCAACAGATTCCTCAGATCCTGCTCACACCAATCAGGACTCGCTTAACATCAGATCACTCTGTCTACTTCTCTTTCTCACAGTTTTAATTTGTGTCCTTATGCGCTTTAGTATACTAAACCACCTGGCATTTGTCAACAGCAATTTTTAAATTTTTATTTTAAAAAACTACACACCCATTTAAAATGGGCGTGTAGTCGTGTAGTTTTATTTATTTCATCAGTTCACAGACCAAATCTGCATATTCAGAGGGATTCTCCAGCGTTAAACCTGCAATCAGCTGCGCTTGGGCAAGCAAAATCCGCGCATACTTAGCCGCCTTCTCCCGATCATTGGCAATAGCCTCTTCCAGTGCCTTAAAGGCGCTGTGGGAAGCATTCAGCTCCAGCACGCGCTCTGCCTTCATTGCCATTTCAGGCTGAACCGCTTCCATATACTTTTCCATTTCAAAACTGATGCCGCCTTCTGCTGTCAGGCAGACAGGATGGTTGACCAGTTTTTTGGAAATACGTGCTTCCTTGATCTGATCGCCCAGCGTTTCCTTTACAAAGGACAATACCCCACTGTGATCTTCCTCGTTTTCCTCTGCCTCCTTATTTTCAAGGCCCAGATCATCATTCAAAACACTGCGGAATTCCTTTTCACCATAGGTGCGCAGTGCCTCCGTCAGGAACTCATCTGCCTGCTCGGTAAAGTAGAGGATTTCCATATTGTTTGCCTTAACCAGCTCTGTCTGGGGCAGTGCATCAATGGCTGCAATATTGCTGCCGGAGGCATAATAGATATACTTCTGACTCTCCGGCATACGGGAGGTGTACTCAGAAAGGCTTGTCATCTTCTGTTCGGTGGAGGAATAAAACAGCAGGAGATCTTGTAGTTCCGCCTTATTTGCACCGTAATTCTGCAAAATACCATACTTTAAATCCAGACCAAAATTCTTGAAGAATGTTTCATAACTTTCGCGGTCTTCACGCATCATCTTTGCGATCTCAGCCAGAATCTTCTTCTTGAGGTTATTTGCGATCACTTTCAGCTGACGGTCATGCTGCAGCATTTCACGGGAAATATTCAAAGAAACATCAGGGGTATCCACAACACCCTTGACAAAACGCAAATAGTCAGGCAGCAAATCCGCGCAGTTCTCCATGATCAGAACACCGCCGGAATACAGCTGCAGCCCCTTCTTATAATCTTTTGTATAGAAATCATAGGGTGTCTTCCCCGGAATGAACAGCAGTGCTTTATAAGTAACGGTGCCCTCAACAGAAATGGGGATCGTACGCTGCGGTGCTGCATAATCAAAAAACTTTTCTTGATAGAACTTCTGATATTCTTCCTCGCTTACTTCATCCTTGCGGCGCTGCCACAGCGGTATCATGCTGTTGATGGTTTGCACTTCTTTGACTTCTTCATATTCCGGCTTATCCTCAGAAGCCCCCTCCTTCAGCTTGTGTGTGGTCACTTCCATCTGAATGGGATAACGGATATAATCGGAGTATTTGCGAATGAGCTCTGTCAGCTTATATTCCTGCAGGAACTCAGTGTAGTTTTCACCCTCAGCATCATCCTTGATATGCATTACAATATCACTGCCGACGCCATCGCGCTCAGCTTCTGTGATGGTATAACCATCCACACCGGAGGATTCCCATTTCCATGCCTGCTCTTCACCATACTTCTTTGTGGTCACAGTAATCGAGTCAGCAACCATAAATGCAGAATAGAAGCCAACGCCAAACTGACCGATGATGTCTACTTCATCAGGCTTTTCTTCCTTCTCCGCCATTTCCTTACGGAAACGATAAGAACCAGAGGATGCGATCACGCCGAGATTATTCTCCAAATCTTCCTTATCCATGCCAATACCGTTATCGCTAATGGTCAGTGTACGGTTTTCAGGATCTGCCTTGATGGTAATTTTAAAATCACTGCGGTTCATACCCACCTGATCATCTGTCAGTGCCAGATAACACAGCTTATCCTCCGCATCACTTGCATTGGAGATCAGTTCACGCAGGAAAATTTCCTTATGCGTGTAAATCGAATTGATCATAAGATCCAGTAAACGTTTGGACTCTGCTTTAAACTGTTTCTTTGCCATAATGTTCAACCTCCATTGTGATTCTGCATTTGCGAACGGCTGAATCCGCAAAATGCAATTCCTATAATGTAAATAAATTTTAAACAATGCGGGAAATATTTGAACTTTTCCTGCACAGTGATTATAATGAGACTAATGCTTAGGTTAGCTTTAGCACTCTCATCTATTGACTGCTAAACATCATAGCACAATCTTTTTGCCCTTTCAATGGGCAAATGCGGAAAAAATGTAAACATTTTTTGAACTTCTATTTTGTCTGGCGAGGTATGATTATGAAAAAATGGCTGCAAAACTTTATGGTAGGCCGATACGGCAGTGATGAACTCAGCTTTGCAATCCTTATACTGTATCTCGGCTTTTGTATCATTTCCGTTTTTGCAGATATCCCCCTGCTGCAGCTATTGGCCACAATTCTCATCGCGTGGTCCTTTTACCGTATTCTTTCCCGCAATATTGCTGCGCGCAGAGCAGAAAATGATACTTACTTAAGGTTTTTAGCAAATCTCTACAAGAAAAAACGCGCGCGCAAAGCACGCCGTCAGGATAAAAATCACCGTTATTATCGCTGCAGGCATTGCCGAACTGTTATGAGAGTCCCCAAAGGAATCGGAAAAATTGAGATCACCTGTCCCAAATGCGGAAAAAAATTTACGAAAAAAGTCTGATGTACAGAAATGAGGAATAGCTTGATTAACTATAATTTCCCCTATGCCTACGAAAATAAGCTTTACCATACGCTGGCTTTTGAAAGCCTTGCCAGAGGTTATAAGCTGCATAAAGCCGCAGTGGACGCAGGATTCACCTGCCCCAATATCGACGGCACAAAGGGGACTGGAGGCTGCGTTTTTTGCAGCGGTGGAAGCGGATACTTTACTGCCTCTGCAGAGATTCCCATTGAAAAGCAGCTTCAAAACGAAATGGCACGACTGCGCAAAAAAGACCCCAACGCAAAAGCCGTGGCCTATTTTCAAGCCCATACCAATACCTATGCTTCTGTGGAAACGCTGCGCAGCCTTTATGAACGTGCCCTCCAATGTGAGGGCATCTGCGGACTTGCCATCGCAACGCGTCCGGATTGTCTCAGCGAAGAGCTGCTGGATTATTTAAAGGAGCTGAACAGTCGTACAATGCTCACTGTGGAGCTTGGCTTGCAGACCATCCATCCACGCACAGCAAAAATCATCAACCGCGGGTTTTCCCTGGAAGATTTTATGACTGCCTACAAAGCTCTGAAAATCCGCGGTATTCGTATCTGCGTCCATTTAATCAATGGTCTGCCCGGCGAAACCAAAAAAATGATGTTGGAAAGCGCAGCCTATGTAGGGCAGCTTCGTCCCGAGGGAATCAAAATCCACATGCTCCATGTAATTCGCGGCACCGTGATGGAAAAGCTTTACGTCGGGAAAAAATACCATCCCATGAGTATGGATGAATATGTCCGTCTCGTTTGCTGTCAGCTGGAGGTCCTTCCACCTGAAACAGTGATTGAACGACTGACCGGTGACGGCAACAAAGCAACGCTGATTGCCCCACTTTGGACGCGGGATAAGATCCGGGTTCTCGGCACCATCGATCAAACACTCAGCCGTTGGAAAACCTGGCAGGGACGTTATTTCTCCGGTCACAAAGAACGCATGAGAGACTTTTTAAATTTTGAGCGGCGACGCAGTATTTAACTGTCCTATGGCAGACAATTTTCGTATTTATGAACCAAAATGATGTCGACAATTCCCATTGTCGACATCATTTTTTATTTTTCTTTACAATTTGTTTTTTTATGTGATATACTTTCTCGAGTTAAAGGAGAGTATATATGAGCAAAGAAAGTTCCATTTTATCAAAACCATCCATTGTCTTTATACTTGCATGTACCTGTTGTGCCCTTTGGGGCAGCGCATTTCCCTGTGTAAAAATCGGCTATACTATATTTTCTATTGATACACAGCACACGCCATCGATCATATTGTTTGCAGGCATGCGGTTTTTTCTTGCAGGTATTTTAGCCCTTGTCATCGGCTCACTTGCCGCAAAAACGTTTTTACTTCCCAAAAGCCGCCGCACTTGGAACCACATTGCAAAGCTGAGTATGCTGCAAACTATTTTGCAATATTTCTTATTTTATATCGGTCTTGCAAATACTACCGGCGTAAAAGCTTCCATCATCGGTTCTGCAAACGCTTTCGTTGCACTGCTCGTTGCAGTGCTTCTTTTCCATCAGGAACCGATGACCTCGCGGAAGCTTTTGGGTTGTATCCTTGGTTTTGCAGGTGTTGTCCTGGTCAATTTAAATCAGGGCGGTCTGGATGGCGGATTCCATTTAACCGGTGAAGGCTTTATCTTTTTATCCACAGTCTCGTATGCCTTTTCCTCTGTCTTTCTCAAACAATACAGTGCAGAGGATCATCCCGTTCTTCTTTCAGCATGGCAATTTATGCTTGGCGGATTGGTTATGATGCTTGTCGGTATTATAACAGGAGGACATATGCACCCAAGCGGAGCACCTTCCTTTATTATGCTTTTCTATCTTGGCTGCATCAGTGCGATTGCCTATTCTTTATGGGGCATTCTGCTCAAATACAATCCTGTGTCCCGCGTCACTGTATTCAGTTTTATGACGCCGGTCTTTGGCGTACTCCTTTCTGCACTGCTGCTGCACGAAAATACACAAGCATTGGGCTGGAACTGCATTGTGGCATTGGTCATGGTCTGCATTGGTATTTATATTGTCAACAGCGCATCTGCGCAAAAAAAGAATAACAGCGTATACTAAAAGCGAATCTATTTTTTTGGGGGACTTCATATGACTTGCGAAGAACTCATTAACATTGCTTCCCATATTGGACTTGGCTTACTGGAATCTGGTGCAGAAGCATATCGTGTAGAAACCTCTGTTCATCATGTCGTAGAAGCCTACGACCTCGGTGATTGCGAAGTGTTCTCCATTCCAAACTATCTGCATATTCATCTTACAAAAAAAGATGGAACAACCATTTCGGATATGTCCCGTGCCAGCAGTATGAAGGGAGTCGATTTAGAACGCCTGAACGCTTTAAATGATTTGTGCCGCTTTATTGCCCAGCATAAACCTGATTCTACTGAAATCTGGAAGCAACTGCATGAAATCGACAATGGGCGCAACTATTCCCTGCCCATGCAGATGCTTTCCTATGCCATATGCTCCGCCGGCTTTGCTATGTTCTGGGGCGGTGTTCTGCTGGATGCGGCAGCCGCCGCGATCATCGGCGGTATTATTGGTGCCGCCATGTTCGCTATGGGACGTCTGGAAGCAAACCTTTTTTATAAAAGCCTTATTTCCAGTGCGCTCAGTGCCCTGCTTGCCTGCATTTTTATTCATTTTGGTCTGGGGATAAACCGTGATGAGATCATCATTGGTGTGTTCATGACATTGCTTCCCGGCCTGCTGCTGACAAACTTTATGCGCGAGATAATTGTTGGCGACTGGCTAACCGGTATCACAAAACTGATGGAAGCGCTGCTGATTGCCGCCGCAGTTGCTTTAGGTACCGGTCTTGTGCTTGCGATTGTGTGAGGTGTTAAGTATGGACTTCAATTATTTTTTACCCGTATTGTATGCATTCATTGCAAGCCTGGGCTTTGGTGGGCTATGCAATCTCCACGGAAAGCACCTGTTTTGGGCCGCATTGGGCGGTGCCCTCGGTTGGTTTTCCTATCTTCTTACACTGCATTATTCCTCTGTGTATCCGGCAAGCTTCATCTGCGCAGCTGTTGTGGCAATTTATTCAGAAATTTTGGCGCGTACTCAAAAGTGCACCGTTACCACATTTTTGCTAATTGGCATTATCCCCATGGTTCCCGGTGCCGGTATTTTCCATACCATGGAATACTGTATTCAGGGTGATACGGCAAACTTTATTACCACAGGTCTGCAAACCCTTGGCATCGCCGCCTGCCTTGCCATCGGCATTCTTGTGATTGACTCCACTTGGCGTATGATCCGTAATCTGCAAAGGAAACGCATATAAATCATTTTCGCGATATCCCATCATTATACCGTGAAGGGAAACCCCTTTCACGGTATTTTTTGTATTTAGAAGTGCTATACTATTGTTAAATATGAGTAAAAATATTAGTATTAAAACTATATGCACAGATTCTTCATACTTTAGACATAAATATACGCTAGAATACAATCATCTTCAGCAAAGAGCTCCGGCAAATGCCGTGGCGACTCACAAAAATTATTATTATTTCCAGGAGGCTTTTGCATCTATGAGCGATAAATTTGATTCTTCCCAGAATGCCCCTTTCAATTCTTCTGATACCACCCATGCAGCAAACACATCGCAAGACAGTAATTTTGGAAAACCTCTATATGAGCGGGAAAAGAAAAGCTTCTTTGGCTCTGGTTTTTCTTCGGGTAATGGTCAACCGCCAAAATCGAACAACAAAGGCATCGGAAAGCTCATTGCAATTGCAGTTGCCTGTGCAATCGCCGGTGGACTTGTGGGCGGAACCCTCGGCAGCGCTGCCGGCAATACGTTCCTGCGTCCCAATACGACAGTGCAGGTAAGTGACCGCACAGTCAATCAGGTAAAAGAAGTGTCCGTAGACGGAAAAAATGCCATGACCAATGCAGAAAACTACGCTGCAAACGTAAATTCTGTGGTCAGCATCAACGTCGGTACACAGAAAAACTATTTTGGTCAAATAGTAGAACAGGCGTCTTCCGGTTCCGGTTTTATTCTCACCGAGGACGGCTATATTCTGACCAACTATCATGTCGTGGCAAATGCAGACACCATTAAAGTAACCACCTACAGCGGTGATACCTACAATGCTTTCTACATCGGCGGCGATGAAGCCTACGATATTGCGGTAATTAAGGTAGATGTCAAGGGACTTCCCCCTGTTGTGATCGGCAACTCCGATTTGGTCAATGTGGGAGACGATGTGATTGCCGTGGGCAATCCCCTCGGCGAGCTGACCTTCAGCCTGACTTCCGGCTCCGTATCCTCTGCAAACCGTGCGATTACCGTGCAAAATATGCCCTTTAATATGATTCAGATCGACTGCTCCATCAACCCCGGCAACTCTGGCGGTCCTCTGTTCAATCAATACGGCGAGGTAGTGGGTATCGTTTCCGCTAAGTACTCTACTTATGCCAATACCACAGTGGAAGGACTGGGCTTTGCAATTCCCATCAACGATGTATACGCTATGGTAAAGGATATCATGGAAAACGGTTATATTGCCGACAAGGCTTATCTTGGCATCACAGGTGCCACCATAACCGAAAAAATTCAAATGCAGCTGAATCTGCCGGTTTCCAGCGGTGTGTATGTATTGAGCATTGATCCCAAAGGTCCTGCGGTGCAGGGCGGCTTGCAGGCAGGCGATATTATTATAAAATTCAACGATACCAATATCACCTCCATGCAGGATTTGTTCAAAGCAAAAAAGAAATATCGGGCCGGTGATACCGCAAAGCTGGTGGTCAACCGCAGCGGTCAGGAAGTATCCCTCGATTTCACCTTCGGCGCAGAGCCCCACGATGCCTCCATGCAGCCAGAATCGATGCCCAGCAATGTACCATCCTCTGAAGAAGATCTATACAATTACTTCTTCGGCGGCAATCCCTTTAATCACTAACTAAATTTCGATATTATTCTCCCATAGAAGCTCCTTTTTCTGTACGTTTGTATAGAAAAAGGAGCTTCTGCCCTTTCACTGTGCACTCTTCCCTCTTGTTATTTTATTCTGTGCGTGTCATACTGAGTGTACATCCAAAAAAGAAGAAGGCGGATATCAAATGAATATTGAAAAAGCAGTTGCCAATCAGCGTGCATTTTTTTATACAAATAAAACGCTTCCTTTATCTTATCGTCATGCCGCATTAGAAAAATTGCAGCATGCAATCAAAGCCCACGAACAGGATATTTATGCGGCCCTTCATACCGATTTAAATAAATCCCCCACAGAAAGCTATATGTGTGAAATAGGCTTGACACTCTCAGAGCTTTCCTATATCAAAAAACATTTGAATGGCTGGGCGAAAAAGCACTGTGTACGCACACCGCTTACGCAGTTTCACGCAAAAAGCTTCACCCTTCAGCAGCCCTATGGCGTGGTATTGATCATGTCCCCCTGGAATTATCCCTTCCTACTGGCAATGGAGCCGTTGATCGGTGCCATTGCCGCCGGCAATTGCTGCATTGTAAAACCGTCCGAATATTCTCCTGCCACCTCCGCTGTCATACGGACGATTCTGAGCGAATGTTTTTCACCGGAATACATCGCTGTGGTGGAAGGCGGCCGTACAGAGGGTATTGCTTTGCTTGAGCAGAAGTTCGATTATATTTTCTTCACCGGCAGTATGGAAATCGGGCGGAACGTCATGGAAAAAGCCGCAAAGCATCTCACCCCTGTTACATTGGAACTGGGCGGTAAAAGTCCCTGCATCATTGATAAAACCGCAAAGCTGAATCTTGCTGCAAAACGCATCGTCTTCGGAAAATTTCTAAACTGCGGTCAAACCTGTGTTGCTCCCGATTATATACTGATTGAGCGCAGCATAAAAGACGAATTTTTAAAGTATCTCAAAAAATGGACTCACCATATGTACGGAGAAAACACCCTTA
Organism: Oscillospiraceae bacterium; assembly: GCA_020025175.1. GTDB lineage: Bacteria > Bacillota > Clostridia > Oscillospirales > Oscillospiraceae > Pseudoscillospira. The sequence continues at coordinate 12,890 of JAHHSM010000014.1, forward strand.
TCAATGATGGCTATGTCAAAATGATTAACCGAAAACATTTTGACCGTGTCTGCCGTCTCATCGATCAGGAAAAGGTGATGATCGGCGGAGGCTCCGACCCCCAAACGCTCCGCATCCAACCTACTGTCATGGACAACGTCACTGCTGATGATGCAGTCATGCAGGAGGAAATTTTCGGTCCGGTGCTCCCGATTTTAACCTTTGATACCATTGATGGGGCAGAAGAATTTGTGCGCAGCCGTCCGCACCCTCTGGCATTGTATCTCTTTACAGAAGATCAGGCCGTCAAACATCGTTTTTTACAGGAAGTTTCCTTTGGCGGCGGCTGCATCAACGATACCGTGATCCATCTTGCCAGCAATCGTTTGGGATTTGGCGGAGTTGGACAAAGCGGCATGGGTGCCTATCACGGAAAAAAGAGCTTTTCGACCTTCTCCCACGAAAAAAGCATTGTGGATAAATCCACATGGATCGATCTGCCGATGCGCTATGCGCCTTACAGCAAGCTTTCTGATAAGCTGATGCATATATTGCTGAAATAAAATATCATTTATCATGCTTATTTTATCAATAAACTGTGGAAAAAAAGCAAGCAGAGCATTGAACAGGCTCTGCTTGCTTTTTATTTGCAGCTGTTTGTGTGATAAACAGCCCTCCTTTTATTTTTGCTTCACTGTTCCATGGCACACAGCAGCGCACCTGCCGCTGTAGCAAAGGTAGACATACCTGCCTTCACAAATTGCACACCACACAAATTCCCCATCAAGTCAAATACCTCCTGAGAGCCGGGAATATCCGCCAATGCACCGGCAATAATTGCTGTATCGCACCCCACACTGCGGCATGCCAGCATAGCCTCCGTTCCGACAACCTCCAGAATCATATTCACAAGAGATGCAGCGAGATCCTGCTCATTTGTATCAGAATTGCCATACACTTTTCCAAAATTGGACAGCGTCAAACGCGAGTCTAGCGACTTCACGTCTTTTAAATCAAGATCTGCAACTGAAATATCCGTCTTTGTGCGATCTCCTTTACCTGCCATAAACAGCATTTCTGTATAATTCCGGGTATTCAGCAGCTTGCTGCCCAGTCCCAGCAGCGTACCACCACCTACAGCACTTCCAAAGATATGCTGAGGTGCCTTCTCCTTTTCTGCATAGATTAGGGCAGTTCCGGTTCCCATGTTTACCACAACGCCTTTTTCCTGACCGCTGAAACGCAGCGCGCCCGCTGCCATCGCTTCAATTTCATTGATACGGCGCACAGGCACACCGAGAATTTCTTCACCTGCGTTAGTGGCACGGCTGCCGGTCACTGCGATATAAAGAAAATCTTCCTCTGTCATTGCGTTATCTGCCGCAAAGCGACTCAATGCGGCACAAAACGACTTGTGATTGCTCATTGGTCCCATACGCATCGGCACAATAAATTTGCTGCCGTCTTCCGTCATCGCCAGCAATTTTGTAGTAGAACTACCTGCATCTAAACCAAGAATCATTTTCATGTTTGTTCCCTCCGAGTATGTTTTCTTGTGGAAATTTATATTAACTTTTTTAATATTTATCATAAACGCTCGATTATTGTAACACAGAAAAGCAATTCTGTCTAAAATTTTTATAATTTTCTGCCTTTTAACAAATACTGAATAGGAGCTTATATAAAAGCAGATTATTATTTAAAATCCTTTGAAAGGTGGACTCAGTATATGTCACGTATTGTAATTGCACTGGGCGGCAATGCTTTAGGCAATACCGCCCAACAGCAGCAGGAAAAAATCGAACACGCAGCACCTGCTTTAATTAATTTAATCAAACAGGGCAACGAAATCATTGTCAGCCACGGCAACGGCCCACAAGTCGGTATGATCAATCTTGCTTTTGATGAAGGTTCAAAAACAGATGCGCGCATTTCAAAAATGGATTTGCCTGAATGCACGGCCATGAGCCAGGGGTATATCGGTTATCATTTACAAAAAGGCATCACAGATGAGGTGCGCAAAGAGGGAAAGCCTTGGAAAACTGCAACTGTCGTCACCCAGGTTCTTGTAGACCCGAACGATCCTGCCTTTGAACATCCCACCAAGCCTATCGGTTCTTTTTACGATGGTGCAACTGCCGCAAAACTGATGCGGGAAAATCCAGGTGTCACTTTTGTAGAAGATGCCGGACGTGGATGGAGGCAGGTTGTTGCCTCCCCAAAGCCTGTGGATATTGTGGAAAAAGATTCCATTCGTTCTCTTTTGGACGATGATTTTATTGTCATTGCCTGTGGTGGCGGCGGTGTACCTGTTATTCAGGATAAAGACGGTGATCTCCGAGGTGTCAGCGCTGTCATTGATAAAGATTTTTCTGCTGCAAAATTGGCTGAACTTGTAGATGCAGAATATCTTTTTATTTTAACAGCCGTGGATCACGTAGCCATCAATTACGGAAAACCGGATGAAAAGGAGCTTTGGGAGATGAGCCTTGCTGATGCGGAGCGTTACTGTGCCGAAGGTCAGTTTGCTTCCGGAAGCATGCTCCCCAAAGTACAGGCGGCTATGAATTTTGTCCGAAGCGGAAACAACCGCAAAGCAATTATTGCCTCCCTTGAAAAAGCACCGGATGCTATTCAGGGCAACAGCGGCACAATCATTCATCAATAACAAAAAACCGCTTCCCATCAATGAGGGAAGCGGTTTTTTTATCCTATCAGGAGACATTTTGATTATCAGCAAAATCCCTTAATAAACAGGCCGATATCCCCATATAAAACTGCCAAATTGAGGTTTTGACCACGATCGATGCCAGCTGTACTGATTCCGATCACCTCTCCGGACATATTCAGAACAGCACCGCCAGACGATCCGGGTGAAGTTGGTGCGGTAAACTGTATCATATCTACCGAATCTATGGTGCGGAATCCGGAAATAATACCGTCCGAAACAGAATTGAACAATCCCAGAGGACTGCCGATCGCAACCACCTTTTGTCCTCTTACCAGTCCTGCACTGCCGTTGTAAATAGGCAATGGATTCAGCCTTCTGGGAATCCGTATAATCGCCAAATCCAAAACAGAATGATACTTGATAATTTCGTCTGTTTTATACACAGTTTCATCATCTTCAATTTGAACCGAAAAGAAACATCCTTCCCTGACAACATGATAATTTGTAAGGATGTACCCCTTTTCTCCAATCATAATTCCGGAACCTGATCCCATAGGCTCTCCATTTTGATTATATATCGTAATCATGACAATAGAAGACGCCAACAGCGCAAGCTCCTCAAAGCTCTTTTCTTTGCTGTGGGATGTGGCAGCTACCGGAGGGTTCTGCTGCATCTTCACCGGTTGGGCTGTCTGCACGGGTTTTCCCATTTCAGCAGCATCCGCCGATTTTCTTCTTCCTGCATGCTCCGGAATATTCACGCGCACTGCGCCTTGACTGTTCTGCACAGCCTCACCAGAACTTTGAGATACATCCATGGCTTCATTTTTTCCTACTTTTTGCTCCGCAGCAGCTGTATGCTCATACTCAGGAAGACTCCAAGGTACATAGTCCCCCAGCACCAGTTTTTTAGAGTAGTTCTGCAGCCAATCGGCTATTTCGATATCTTTTGTTGTCTGAATCAACAAGACATCTGCTCCAATCAGTGTCAGCATATAATAAAACAGGTACTCCTGTACTTTCACTACATTATCTGCAATGATTTTGATGCAGGAGCGCTCATTCCATTTGATTGGATAATCTTTCAGTATAAAATCAGTCCATCGCATCAGCTTAATGATAAAATTACGCTTAATGGATGGGGTATTGCCAACCTTCACCTTATCGTAAGCCATCTCCGCAGTTTTCAGTGCAGCACCAAATACTGTGCAGAATTCTTCATTATCGCTCTGCATATGTATCTTCATTGAAGTGCAGTTTGACGCAATCCAATTTTCATAAGAATTGAAATAGTATTGACGCTCTGCCTCATCGATATCCATTGGCAAATGCCCCACTCTCTTATAAAGCAGCTGCCGATGCTCCATAGCGGTGTCGAGCAATACATCCATCTCTTGGATATCCCTGATCAGCGTATCATTTCCTCCAGTGGCACGAATAAAATAGACATCTCTATTTCCCTGATTGTATCCTCCGCGCACTCTGGCAAAAGTAGATATCGATCCAATGTCCATAATATTGTGTCTGTAATTTATCTCCATATTCTACACTTCCCGTTATCGATTCTCGTCAAACGGCGGCCATAGATTGCACAGAATCCCTCGCCTGAATATCATCCTTTTTGTTGGATGATCTTTGAAAGTATGGTTTCTAATACAAATTCCGAAAATTCATTTTCTTGATTCCATATAAAGCAGCGCTCAAGACCATCAGCGAACTGCCAAATATTTTGAGGCAAAAAAGCAATATCTGCCTCCTGCAGCATAGAAAGATCAATGGGGCTGTCACCTGCCGCAATGACGGTATCCGGCAAAAGAAGCTGACGCAGCCTTTTCAACGCCATTCCCTTGCTCAGAGAAGGCGGAAAAAAATAGACCTTTCTCCCCGTGATCTCTATCGGCAGCGTTGTTTCATGTTCGAGCATGGTTTTCACCTTTTGTGCTTTTGAAGCATCATCGCATATCGCAAAAAGATACATTTCGTCAATGATGCGATATCGCAAAACCTCTTTGACAGAAGCCAACACTGGGAGCATCCTTTCCATTTCCTCCATCCATGGTGCGATCATGCAAAAAGACTCTTCCTGCCACTTGCGGTCAATCTTCCCCTTTTTCAACAGGATCGCACCATTTGTTGTCAACGCATATTCAGGCGCAGGGATTCCCGGAAGACGGATTCGCTGATATTGCGCAATCGAGCGACTTGTGATCGGAACTAATCTGCTATGCCGGGTCACAGCTGAAAGCAATTCAATTCCCAGCGGTGTCATAAAGCTCTGCTCAGTTCCATCCAGATATTCTACACATACATCATTATCTTTCCGATGCTTATACGAAAAAATCAAAGTATTATCCAAATCACTGGCAAATAAAAATTTATCCATTTTTAAGTATCTGCCATTGATCGAATCAATCCACAGGCACGGTAATTTTTCAGTGGATATTCAACCAATGGTACTCCTTTTTCTTTCGCTAATTGATATAAATGACCGAGATGCTCTTCGTCATCCAGCCTTTTTACGAGAATTTTCCAAGGCATACGACGCAGCAACACACGAGTTGCCTCACCAATCCCCGGTTTGATTAAATTGATGTCTGCGATCTGAAATGTTTTTTGAATTTCATCCAACTCGACTGTCACGGGTATTTGTTCCTCATCATCGCATACACATGTCTGCCGTGAATCAAATGAAAATTTTTCTGCAACTGCATCGATAAACTGGTAAGTCAAATCATCTTCCAATAGTTCCTCATAAAAAACAGCGCCATGAAAATCTGTTTCTTCAATGATATCTGAGCGATAAAATGTCCGGCTCAATAATCCGGAAACTGTAGAATTCAAGCACGAGCTTGCAATCAGGAAATCATCATGTGTTCCGCTCTTCTCAGCGATACGGGCAGGGTCCGACAAAACTGCCAATCCCGGGCTGACTCCATCATACGCATGCATAGCTTCCTTCAGCTCACGCTGAATAGCGCCTTTCCCAACCCAACCATCCACAAATTGAATCTCGGACGGCTGATGACGCTCCAGAATATACCGCATCGCATTGTGATCGATTCCACCGCCGCGAATAATGGAAATCGTGTAATGCTTCACATCTTTGTGATATTTTTCAGCAAGATATCGTTTGATGAGAATCCCCACAGGTGTTCCTGCCCTAGCCAGCGAAACAAGCACGGTATTTTCTCCCTTTTCATGCCAAATCTGTTCCGCAACGTGCCCAACTGCATCGGCAGTCATGCCGGCATATCGCTCTACAGCATCATAATACGCAGCCAAATACTTCGGCGAGGGCTTATATTCAATGGGCAGCATTTCAAAATAATGCATACCGCTTTGAATCCTTTTTTCCCGTTCCTGCGTTTCCAAAGGCTCTACCAAACCTGTGATATCCTTGAGCAGCAGCTCAACATCCTCCGTTTTATAGGTACCAAACATTGTTTCCTCCTTGTATATAGAAGAATTTTGTTCTCTCAAATGCATTCATCGCCGCTGCCAGCTGCCGTATCGCAGCAGCTTCTTCCTGCGGTGTATCAGAAACAACAATGACCGTGTCATATTGATCTAAATTATAGAGGTATGTTGTGCGCTCCTGATCATAAAAGCTTGTCAATTTGATTCCGTTTTGAATAGGATAATTTTTGCGGCTGCATATACCAATGGGACTGCGCGTGGTCGCATGGCACAGCACCGTTCCCCCGTTTAAATTGGATTCCAGCCTTTCACCCAATACCAATGCCGGATACATACATTCTTCTGTGCCCAGAACCAGCACACGGCTGCCAGTATCCACACAGGCAAGCATCTCCTTTATGAATCCATCTGCAATCGCTTCGCAGTTACGGCGATACGTCCCGATAGACACTCCGCAACGCGGGTCCTGAAATGTTTCACAGCATAAAGCGCCATGCTGAAAACAAACTTCCGCCTCGGCAGCAGCATCCGCCTCATGCACCTCAATTTCTTTTACCAGTTCAGCATAATCATCCTGAGGCAGTTTCACAAGATATGCGCACTCCATGCCTGCACCGCGCATCTTCATCTCATTTTCTGCAGAAACGCGGTTGAAAATCGACGCTGCCACAAGCTGCTTTTCTTTCAGCTGAGGATATCTCTCTGCAAGACCACTTACCATATTGATCAGCGTCTTTCCGGTGGTGATCTCATCATCCACAAATATAACCGTATCTGTGCTGCGCAGCCATTCAGAAAAATGATCACCGCATAGTTTCTGTTCTACAGCATGGCTATGTTCTTCTAAAAAGTCGATCCATTCCCGCGCTTTAGGGAAAGATTCCCGTGTTGTCTGCACATAGATGCACTGATCCGACAGGCATCGCGCTATCTCGGCACCGATTGCAGTTGCTGTTTCCGCAAAACCGATTACCAGTCTTGCTGTGGGATATTGATCCGTTATCACTGCGCCCAATGCTTTCATCATCTCCATCGAGCCCGTCGGACTGACCGGGACATGCTTCGCCTGCAGGGGATTTACCAACACATAGGTTCTTTTCTTATTGTTATAGCGCTTTCCGATTTGTAATATATCATTACAGGAATATATCATGCACACATACCTCGATTTTCACCTGATCTATCTTTTCATTTTATAATATCAGTATGACCTCTTTGATTTTACTAAAGCAAACCCAAATACAGTCCCACATGCTCCGCCCACAATATGCATAAAATTTGCAACATTATCATGGACAAAAACGATGGAATACACTTCCTGCCCAAGATAAAGTATCGCAACGATAATCAATGTCAACGGAATTTTTCCATCTTTCATCCCTGCCAAAGACGCCAGCATAATCAGCATAAAAACAATTCCGCTTGCTCCAAGCAAAACGGTATGCGGAAAAAGTACAAACTGAAGGACACCTGAAATCAACGCTGTAAATAGGATTCCGATAAAAAGCGCACCGCTTCCGTACTTTTCCTCAAGCGGTGGACCCACAACCAACAGCAACAGCATATTCCCCATAAAGTGATTTAAATCTGCATGCCCCAATACATGTCCAAAAAATCGAATATAGGTAAGCGGGTCAAAGAGGGATGCACTGTATACAGAGAAACACTCCCGGATCACCCATCCATCCGTAAGATAGCCCAGTATGAGGGCAATCAACGAAATGAAGAAAAAGCTCAAAATGACCGGAGAATTATATTGCAGTTTTTTCATGCTTACAGCTCCATTTTTTACGATAAAGGGGTATTCCAAAACACAGTTTTGGAATACCCCTTTTTTTCTGTGTTAAATCTTCTTCGTTACCGCTTTTCTAAGCATATCGACCGGAATCATTGTCATAGCCAAAATTGCTACAACAACCCAGCCAACCAACGGGAACGGGATGCAGCTAAACATATTGCCGATCCAATCAAACACCACAAACGGAACCAGACCAGCATTCACGATCAGCGCCTGAACCACAATGATGGTGATAAAGACTTTCATAAATCCAGTATTTTCATTGAGTCCCTTGAAAATACCAAATCCATCATCACGCACATTGAAACCGTTGAACAGTGCACTCCAAATGAACAGCACAAAGTATGCAGAGAGCTTCTCTTCAGGAGAGGCAAAGAATTGATCAAAGAACGGCACCTTCAAGAATACGAAGCTCAGCACCGTAAGCCACAAACCCATAACCAGAATCTGAATCATCATTGGTTTGCTTACGATATTCTCATCGCGTCTTCTGGGCTTTTCAGTCATATACTGCTCCTGTGCAGGCTCATTACCCAACATAATGGCACCCAAACCATCCATAACCAGATTTACAAACAGCAGATGGGTGACCTTCAGCGGCTCTTCCACACCGAAGAACGGTGCAATTGCACTGACCACAACCGCAGCAACATTGATCATAAGCTGGAATTTACAGAATTTCAGAATATTATGATAGATGGTACGACCATACCAAATCGCATCCTTAATGGACTGGAAGTTATCATCCAAAACAACGATTTCACCGGCTTCTTTTGCCGCTTCAGTACCACTGCCCATAGCAAAACCAACATCGGCTCTCTTCAAAGCAGGAGAATCGTTAACACCATCACCCGTCATGCCCACAACAAGGTTCATTTCCTGGCAGAGACGAACCATACGGGACTTATCCGTAGGCAATGCGCGTGCAATCACACGAATTCTGGGTATAATTTTCTTCACTTCATCATCGGAAAGCTCATTGAGCTGCGAAGAAGTCAGCGCAATATCATCCTCAGACTTGAGCAAGCCGGCATCCTTGGCAATGGCAACCGCCGTTTCAAGGCGGTCACCGGTAATCATAACAACCTGAATACCTGCCTTTTGAACATCAGCAATAGAATCTCTTGCTTCCGGTCTGACATCATCACGGATTCCAACAAAGCCAACAATAACAGTGTCATCATTGATCTTACTCTCGGTCATTTTCTGCTCAGAATAGCCGAAAGCCAAAACTCTCATAGACTTATTTGCCAATGCGTCAATCTTTGCATTGATCACTGCTTCATCAATAGGATGTTCCTCTCCCAGCGCATTCAAGTATTTGCGAGAGCTTGCGAGCAACCGCTCAGGAGCACCCTTATAAACCGTTTTATCGATTTCCTTCAAATGTGCCTGACTGAACTTATTTGCAGAATTGAATCCCTGCAAATCTGTAACTGTGCAGCTGTCCTCCAGCTTTTTAAATGCATCCTCACCAAGGAATTTCATCAAAGCCTGATCGGTTGCATTACCGCCAATTACACGACCTTCGGCATCGAACATAGATTGTGTATTCTTACCGATTGCCAGATCCACAAGGTTCTTAATTTTGTCATGCTGCGGCAGTTCCTCCAGAGGAATTGCGATTCCATCTGCGGTAAAAAACTCAACCACTTCAAGGTGTCCCTTGGTAATGGTTCCGGTTTTATCACTAAACAAAATATTCAAAGAACCTGCTGTCTCAATACCTTCTGCCTTGCGTACCAGCACGTTATGATCAAGCATTTTGCTTGTATTCTGCATCAATACCAGGGAAATCATCAAGGGCAGGCCTTCCGGCACAGCGCAAACGATAATAACAACAGCAAGAGAAACGGCTTCAACAACATCCTTAATAATCTGCGGCACTCCAAGGGACAGATACGCATCCAGGCTGCCTGCTGCAAGAATAAAAGATGCCATATAAAGCAAAGCAATCACAATCGCACCAATATAACCAAATTTAGAAATCTGGTTTGCAAGCTTTGAGAGCTTTACCTTCAGAGGCGAATCCGGTTCATCATCCTGCATCTCTTCAGCCATTTTTCCCATCATGGTGGAAAGGCCTACTTTCTGAACATCCAAAACGCCCTCACCATCGAAAAGGACTGCTCCGCGAAACAGCGAATGTTTGTCCACAAACGTGTCACCGGTAATTTCATCCGCCAAGCGAAGGTCACCCTCCGCAGCAACCTTACTGCACTCTTCTGCTTCTCCGTTCAAAGCTGAATTATCCACTTTCAAGTCACCATGGATCAGAATGCCGTCAGCCGGAATCTTGTCACCGGACTGCAGCAGCACCTTATCGCCCACAACGACCTCATCTACATCGATAACTGATACAACACCGTTTCGATAGACCTTGCACTGATCTTTCTTTGTGCTATCCTTCAGCTGACGGTATTTTGTATCGCTGGCAACACCTGTTTTTGCTGAAACAAATGCGACAATCAATACAGCAACGATGGTTCCGACCGGTTCATAAATCTCTGCGTAACCAAAAAACCACATTGCAAGCATCAGTGCAGCAATGAACAGCAGAATCTTGATCATAGGGTCGCCAAAAGTTTCTTTAAATTCAGCCCAGAATGTAGTTGGTTCTGAATCAGGAATCATATTACTGCCATATTTTTCTCTTGATTCAGCAACCTCTTTGCCAGAAAGTCCATTGAAATGCATTATTTTTCTCCTTTGCAATCAGCAAAAGGGAAACGAAGACACAAATTCGTCTCCCTCTTCTGATACTGTTTATATTATCAAGTCTATAAAAATAGGAACGCTATCCGCTTATTTTCTATCATTACGCAAACCGGGAGCACAATTCACCCAAGCCGGGATCTGTTGTGGCCTGCCCCATGGCGTTAAACTTCCATTCATCATTGTGGCGATACAGTTCACCAAAAATCATAGCTGTCATATTATCATAATTCTCAGAAAGATTAAATTTGCACAGCTCCTGATCGTTGCGTGCATCAACAATTCTGATAAATGCATTTTGAATCATACCGAAGTGCTGTTGTCTCTTCATTGCCTGATAAATATTAACAACAACCATAATTTTATTATACTCCGCAGGTACACGATTCAGCTCCACCACGATCTGCTCATCGTCACCCTCGCCCGCACCGGTCAGGTTGTCGCCCATATGCTGCACACTGCCGGAGCGATGCTTCAGGTTTCCAAAATAAACGGCGTCTTTGCTGTCAACAAACTTACCGTCTTTGAGCATAATTGCGGATGCATCACAGTCAATATTCTGTGCTTTAGAGCCACCAAACAGGGACCCTAAAAGGCCTCCGCCGCTCTTTCCCTGCACCTCGTCCCAGCCTAATCCGACAATGACCTTATTTAAGCCCTCACTGCCTTCTTTTGACAGACTGATTTTCTGTCCCTTTTGCAAACTGACAGACATGATAAATTCCTCCTTCTATTGCTTTATAAGTCGTTCGGCATAAGCTGTGGCAGATTTTTCTGTTCCATATCAATAGCCTTTGCAGAACGATGCCATTTTATTGATATTTACTGATGCAATTACTCGATGTCAACACCGTAATTTGCACAAAGTGCGGCAAGCCCACCTTGGTATCCACTGCCGATGGCATTGAACTTCCATTCACCGTTATGCTTATAAAGTTCACCAAACACAGCTGCCGTTTCAATGGAGAAGTCTTCACCCAGATCATATCTCAGCAGCTCTTCACCATTGCTCTTATCAACAATACGAATAAATGCATTATTAATCTGGCCGAAATTTTGGTTGCGCTGATCTGCTTCATAGATGGTAGCAGTAAATGCAATATGTGTGATATTCTCAGGCATACGAGTTAAATCGATTACGATCTGCTCATCATCACCATCACCCGCACCGGTCAAATTATCACCCAAATGCTCCACTGCACCGCTGGGATGTTTCAGATTACCGTAAAATATAAAATCCTGAGAGGATGTCGTTTTACCACTGTCGCTCAGCATAAATGCAGCAGCATCCAAGTCAAACGCCCCACCGGTATCAAAAGCATTGATGTCCCAGCCCAAGCCGACAACTACATTTGTCAAACCGGGATTTCCTTTGGTTAGATCAACTTTTTGCCCCTTTTTCAAACTAACAGGCATAGTGCTACCTCCTTATTCAACTTCGATTCAGTAATGACCGCACAGCGCAGCCAATCCGCCCTGGAAGCCACTTCCGATGGCATTAAATTTCCATTCGCCGTTGTGACGATACATCTCACCAACAACAATAGCTGTTTCGATTGAGAAGTCCTCACCCAGATCATAGCGAATCAAGTCTGTACCCGTATCCAGATCCTGAATATGGATATATGCGTTCGACACCTGCCCAAAATTCTGATGGCGTGTTTCTGCGTCATAAATAGTTACGGTAAACGCAACACGCTCAACGTTGGCGGGCATCTTAGCCAAATCCACCGTGATCTGCTCATCATCACCATCGCCCTCGCCGGTTAGATTATCGCCCATGTGCTTAACCGCACCGCTGGGATGCTCCAAGTTTCCATAGAAGATAAACTCCGGTGCGCTGGGGCATTTCCCGTCTGCTCCGGTCATAAAGACTGCAGCATCCAAGTCGAAAGCAGCACCTGAATCGAATGTGTTCACATCCCAACCCAGACCGACAATAATTTTACTCAAACCGGGATTTCCTTTGGTTAAATCAACTTTCTGACCTTTTGTAAGATTGATTGGCATGTAAATTCCTCCATCTATTAGTATTTTTTATTATTTTCTGTTCGCGCCGGCAGCACTTTTTCCTTTTCCATGTACAGTTTGATTCCAGTTTTAGCCTGCACTGCCGAACGAGCAGAATTCATTCATCTTCATTAATTGGGCATATTGCATCTGGCGTTAAAATCTGCCTTAATTGCTTCCAGACGCTTCTGGTCATCAATGCGCTGCTTTCTTGCATTTTCCTGAATCTGCTTAGTTTCATCGATACCAGAAACGATTGTTTGCCAGGTCTTTTCCAGTGTTTCCGTTTTAATGGAGCTGCCGGAAGCCAGTCTTGCGGTCATCTTAGACTGCTCCGCTGTATTTTGCGCATTCCTAAGCAGCATTTCGTTCGTTCTTTCATCTAAAGCAGACATTGCCTCTGCCTGCACACGCTGCCGCTTAAGCATAACCGCCTGTGTCAATGCCTGCTTAAACACAGGCAGAGTAATAATAAATGCGGAATTGATTTTACGCACCAGATTCATATTGCTGAACTGCATGGTCTTGATCATGGGAATTGCCTGCATGGCAACATTTTCAGCCGTACGCAAATCCTGTGTGCGCTGCTCCAGCATCATCAGTGCCTGATTCAATGTGGTCAGCTCAAACTGAATCGAGCCGTCGCCGGTTGCCTCCATATCCGCCTGACGCTGCGCAATATAATTCTCGATTTCGTGACATCCCTGCTCTCCGGCAAGTATGTACTTCACCAATTCATGGTAGTATCCCACATTTGCCTGAAACATATCCTCCAGCTTGCGGTTCGATTGCTTAATTTCGCTTTCATACTGTTTGAGCTGGACATAAATCTTATCCACCTCTTCACCCATGGTATGATATTTAGCAAGCAGCTTCTCCAGCTGCTTTTTGGCATTACCAAACAGTTTGCCGAAAAAGCCGGGATTCTCCTTGATTTCCTCAATGTCGAACTTATCCATAATTTTTGCTAATGTGGTAAGCATTGCGCTGGAATCATCCAGCTGTGACATATTCATGCTGTTGAGAATAATATCAGAACACTTGGAAATTTCCTCAGCTGCACCTGAGCCGAAGGAAACGATGGTTTCCAAATTATAGACTTCGATCTGACTTGCAAGCCGATCCACTTCCGGTGAATTGGTCATTGCCTGGCTCATTTGCTGCCGATCGGCGACAATATCATACTGCTGATAGCTTTCCTCCGGTGCCGCCGCAGGAGCGGGCGCCGCAGGATTTTGTAACTGTGCCATGCCGTTTCCAGGTCTGTCAAAATTTAACGCCATACTTTACTAACCCCTTCCAAATAGTCTTCTCAAGGAAGATAATCCGCTTTCCTGAACCGTGTTAAAATTGGGCGTTGACAAGTCATATACATACTCGCCAATCTGATGTTCATGAATATATTGTGGTTTAAAATATTTCTCAATACACTGGTATCCGGTTGGTACAAAAAAAACAATATCAAACCCAATTAAATTGAGAAATGCAAACAGGATACTGTCTTCCAGCCCTAAAACTTTTTCGTGCGTATTGATCATAATCACTTTTGGGTTTTTCTTAGTAAAATCAAACTTTTGAATCATGCGGAGCACGTCTTTGGGTAAATTCAAAGCCGTAGCAATTACTGTATATTCAGTTCCGTTTTGATAAGTTCCTGCAACAACTTTCTGATCCAGCATAAGCTGAATACAATCCAATAAATACTCTTGAATTTCCGGTCGAAGAATACTGTATTGATACGCTTTATGCTGCTTGATCTTATTTTTCTGCACTTTACCGTTTTGCAAAAACTGTGTTGCATAAGGCTTGATTGGATTGGATGTCGTTTCAGAAATCCAGGGAATATCACGCACAACAATTGTATCCGGCGTAATCAGTTTCTTAATGTCCAGCCAATATTGATCCACCCGACCGTCTTTAACGCCGCAAACTTTTTCCAGAAGCACCGGCATGGTAACAACATCACCCGTTACAGCAAAGCAGGGGCGATATTTTAATTCCTGATCCCACAAAATAGCGATCTCTTCGTACATGGTTTGCAGCGTTACGGTTTCTGCTTTGGCATATTGCTGATTACGGAACATACCGCTGTCCTGATACATCAGTGCATCCAAATCGCGCTCTGCCTGATATGCCACTGTACTCACGCGCATTTGTGACTGCTCCGTGGGAAATTCCTCCATCGGAAGAGACTCTTCATAGTGGATTTCCAAAAGTGCCGGATCTTTTAAGCAGCTTCCGACGCTCAAATTCGGCAGCAAAACAAGAACATCCACCGGCAGCTTTGATAAAAGGCGGAGGAAAAGTGCCTCATTCTCAGAATCGCATTTTCCAAACAGAATAAATACGCCCACCTCGGGCATTTTCCAGCCGGAAAAGAGTTCTTTCTGATATCGTTGCATCCATACCAAAAGATATACAGCTTTGTTCATCAAACGGGATAGATTCACATCGCTTTTTCCGCTTTCTTCCAAAATAATATCAATAAAGCTTTTCACCATCAAGCGCTGCAATTCAATATTTACAGAATATTCAATATTTTGTATCAAATCCGCAACCATCTGATCAACAGATTTGTAATTTCCCCTTTTGATGTTTGCAATTTCTTTTGGCATGGGCGTCGGAATCTCTCCATTTACAACACAAATCTGCCGTTTTTCGCTCTTCAACTGCCTGTAAAAAGAAAACAAATCGTTGGGAAACAGCAGCTTATCCTCTACACCATACTGAACCGCAAACATGTTATAAAAAAATTGAGGATCACTTCCTCTGCCCTGTGCCCCAGTCAGAACTTCTTTGATATCAGCCGTTTTCATCCATGCATTCGTGCAGTTGTGCACACTGGGCAGCTTTCCATACATACGCTGCCGAT
>JAHHSM010000118.1 GCA_020025175.1 Oscillospiraceae bacterium
GAATAATAATGGGAGGTATAAATTCATGGCTAAAATTGTTTCTATGAATGAGGCTGTTGCTCAGATCAAAGATGGCATGACCGTTATGGTTGGTGGCTTCTTGAGCTGCGGCGGCCCCAATGAAGTGCTGCACGCACTGGCGGAATCTGGTGCTAAGGATCTGACGATCATCTGCAACGACGGTGGTTTGCCTTCTCTGCCTCATGGCATACATGAAGTAATTCACAATGGACAGGTTAAGCACCTGTATGCAACTCATATTGGCATGAACAAGGAAGTTGGCCAGATGATGAATGATGGCACTATGAAGGTCACGCTGGTTCCTCAGGGATCTATGGCTGAGAAGATTCGTGCAGGCGGTTATGGTCTGGGTGCTATTCTGACTCCCACCGGTTTGGGTACTCCTGTTGGTGTTGGTTCTGAAGATGTAGGTGGCACCAAAAAGGAATCCATGGTAATTGATGGAAAGGAATATCTGATTGAGCGTCCTCTGCATGCAGATGTTGCCTTGATTTATGGTTCTGTTACCGATAAGTATGGCAATACAAAGATTCATGGTACTGCTCGCAACTTTAACACTGTTATGGCTGCTGCGGCGGATACTGTTATTTGTCAGGCGGATGAAGTCATCGACATGATGGATCCCGATGATGTTTTGATTCCCGGCGTTTTGGTTAACTACATTGTGGATGGAGGTAAGGAATAATGGAAAAGTCTTTGATTAAAGGCTATATTGCTAAGAGAGTAGCAAAGGAATTCAAGGATGGCGACTTTGTTAATCTGGGCATTGGACTGCCTACCATGGTGCCCAATTATCTGCCTGCAGACGTCCACGTAACTCTGGAAGCAGAGCTTGGCATGGCTGGTGCCGGCGGTACACCTGAAGTTGCTGATCCTAATGTCTGCGATGCAGGTGGTTCTCCTTCTTCTATTGCTCCTGGTGGTGCATTTATCGATTCTGCAACTTCTTTCGGTTTGATTCGCGGCGGCCATGTTGATGCTACCGTTTTGGGCGCTCTGCAGGTTGATGAAAAGGGTAACTTGGCAAACTGGATTATTCCCGGTAAAATGGTTCCCGGCATGGGTGGTGCTATGGATTTGTGCGCAGGTGCAAGCAATGTTATTGTCGCTATGGAGCACACGCAGAAGGGTGCACCTAAGATTTTAAAAGAGTGCACGCTGCCTCTGACTACACAGACTTGCGTTACTAAGATTATCACCGAAATGGGTGTGATCAATGTAACGGATGCTGGTTTGGAACTGGTTGAGATCAATCCTGAGTTCACAGTTGAAGAAGTGCAGGCTGCTACAGAAGCAACCCTGATCATTTCTCCTGATCTAAAGCCTATCGAGGATTGATTTCAGATTACATTATAAATTATTGGTTTAATGAATAGAAAACTATAAAATGTAATTCAAAAGAAGGGTGATGTTCATGATACGTCAGAGCATCACTCTTTTTTTGAGGATTCTTGAAGTTATGAAAATAATTTCCGATAAAGTCATATCCTGAAATAGGATAAAGACTACATGATGCAAGGGTCAATCGTTTTGGAGGGCGGCGTAAAATGAATGGGTTTGCTTTGAAAGGGCATGTTTGCTATAGCAAGTCTGCGGGAGAATTGTGCACCTATGCAGATCATTATGCGGTCTGTATTGATGGAAAATCTGTCGGTGTATTTGCAGCACTGCCACAGGAATATGCGCAGGCAGAAATCATTGATTGTGGGGATCGATTGATTTTGCCGGGACTAATTGACTTGCATATTCATGCACCGCAATATGCATATCGTGGATTAGGAATGGATTTGGAGTTGATGGATTGGCTGGAACAACAGGCATTTCCTGAGGAAATAAAATATCAAGATCTGGGGTATGCGGAGTGTGCATATAGCATGTTTGCAGAGCAGATGAAGCGCAGTGCAACAACGCGTGCTTGCATTTTTGCCACAAAGCATAGAGCGGCGACAGAGATTCTCATGCAGTTGATGGAAGAAACAGGGCTGATTTCTTATGTAGGAAAAGTGAATATGGATCGTGGAGCACCAGGTGCTTTGTGCGAAGAGAGCGCAGGAGCATCCGCCGCTGAAACGATAACATGGATCAAGAATGCGGTTGAAAAATTTCAACGCACAAAACCGATACTGACACCGCGTTTTGTACCGTGCTGTACGGATGAGTTGATGGAAAGGCTGCAGAAAATTCAGGTAACGTACGGAGTGCCTGTACAATCACATCTTTCTGAGAATCACGGTGAAATTTCCCTTGTACACGAGCTGCGCCCACAAAATGGTTTTTATGGAGAAGTCTATAATGATTTTGGACTTTTTGGCAAAAGCCGTGCTACAGAAGAATCTGTGAAAACTGTGATGGCACATTGCGTCTGGTCTTCTGAAAAAGAAGTGGAGCTTATGAAGAAAAACGGTGTCTTTGTTGCCCATTGTCCGGCGTCTAATATGAATCTATCTTCTGGTATTGCACCGATTAAAAGCTATTTGAAACATGGCCTTCGCGTTGGATTAGGCAGTGATGTTGCAGGAGGACAAAGCGAATCTATTTTTCGCGCAATGACAGATGCAATCCAAGTTTCCAAACTTTATTGGCGTTTGGTAGATCAAGGAATACAACCAGTTACGTTTTCGGAAGCTTTTTATATGGCAACAAAAGGCGGCGGCGAATTTTTTGGGAAAGTGGGGAGTTTTGAGGAGGGCTATGCATTTGATGCAATTGTGCTGGATGATGCATGCATTCCCCATCCACAGAAACTGACGGTTCGTCAGCGGTTGGAACGTGCGGCATATTTGGCTTTGGATCAAAAAGGTGTTTGGAAAAAGTATGTGGACGGCATGCAAGTTTTTTAATATGCGTATGAGCAAAAAGACTGCCCATCGGGCAGTCAATACACTGGGGAAACTGGGGTAGATTGCTGAAGGATATACAAATATTCATGGAGTGGCAAACTATTTTGAAGAGTTCAGATTCTAAAGTAGTTTGCTAGATAGAGAGATATATTAAGTGGAGGGAAATATGCATGAAATGACTGTTGTTGCAGACCGGGTTTCTTATGAAATTCGGGTTTACAAAGGTATTGCCAGAGAGGTGGGAAGTATTGCAAGCTTATCTGATCCGGAAACCGTATTGACAGAAAAACAGGCTATTTTGCAGCAGAAAGTGGATACTTATGGTTTCCGGCGGTACAATTTATTGGATACTCGAGGTAATAGCCTGACAGATCATAAAAATTACAGCGACAGAACCTATTTCCGGTAGGCAATGCAGGAAAATGTGTATGTTTCTGAACCGCTGATTTCATCTGTAACCGGCGAGATGACGGTTATTGTTGCTGCGCCTGTTTGGGATGGGGGCGTATCGGCGGTCGCGTTGCTGGTGTGGTATACTTTGTGCCGAAAGAAACATTTTTGAATGACATTGTATCTACGCTGAAAATCAGTGAAGGTGCTTCTGCATATATACTAAACGCAAATGGTACAACCATTGCTGATGAGATATTGGAGAATGTTCGGGAGCAGCAAATATCATTGAAAATGCAAAAACAGATGCGTTTCTGGAAAAATTGGCTGCTATTGAACAAAAGATGATTTCAGGGGAAACGGGATTTGACAAATATATTTATAATAAGGTAAAGAACTGTGTGGCTTATGCTCCGATTCCTAGCACCGATGGATGGAGCATCGCGATTAATGTGCTTCTTTCTGATTTTAACGGTGCTGCAGTTAAGGCGATTATTGCTACGATCATACTTTGCATTGTGACCGTCATTATTGCAGTTATCATTGCACTCCGTCTTGCCTTGGGAATTGGTGGGCCTATTAAGACCTGTGCCGATCGTTTGGAGCTTTTGTCTCATGGCGATCTGGATACCCCGGTACCTGAGTACCATCGCAATGATGAGGTAGGAGAGCTGGTTACTTCCACTAAGATCATTGTTACTGCACGCAGCAGTATCTTAAAAGATATCGATCAGATGCTGGATAATATGGGGAAAGGCAACTTTGTTACGGATTCTGAGGCTGCCGAACTTTATATAGGAGACTTTGCTCCGCTTTTGGTTTCGATACGACAAATAAAGGATAAGCTGAGTGATGTGCTTTTGCAGATTCGTGTCAGTGCGGATCAGATTTCTCTAGGTGCATCTCAGGTATCTGATGGTGCGCAGGCTCTGGCGCAGGGTGCTACAGAGCAGGCGAGTTCTGTATAGGGACTGGTCGCAACGGTGGTTGAAATTGCTGATGAGTTGCGTAAGACTGCTTCTGCTACACAGGCGTCCAAAGAGTGTGCAGAGGGAGCTGGCGAACAGGTGAACCTGAGTAATGAGCAGATGAAAGATATGACGGCTGCGATGGGAGAGATTACAGAGTCTTCGGAAAAGATCAGCAGAATTATTGCTACTATTGAAGATATTGCATTCCAAACCAACTCTGCTGAGAGTGAGCAGTCTGCTGCGGCGAGCGAGGAACTTGCATCGTAGGCTCAAATTCTTAAGGATATTGTCAGTCAATTTCGTCTGCCATATCATGATTATCGTTCCGGATATGATGGAAGAAATGAAAAGATCTGATGCTGCTGGAGTGTTCGATACATAAAAAAGAGGAAGTGCATCCCCCGCCTCCTAATAAGAAAACATGAGATAGTCCAGTAAAATCAATGTTTTCAGA
>JAHHSM010000119.1 GCA_020025175.1 Oscillospiraceae bacterium
AGTAATAACGAAGATTCGAGATTTTTTCAGCAGTATTTTCACGCAGCCTGGGAAATAGCGAGTTCTGGAAAATAATTAATAACTGTCAGATTTACAATGAAGAGAGTGGGAGTGAATGCGTTGAATAGTTTAGTCCTATTGGCTAGATATGGTCTGAAAGCTAACTTCCATCTGATCTGCCAGTTCTGTTTGTGTCATGTTCTTCTTACGGCGCAATGCCGAAATCGTTCTTCCGATATTCAAATACTCTGGCAGAAAAGTGTAAACAGTAGGATTCTTGACACGCTTCCCTCTGGGTGGTATGATAAACCCAGCTTAAATGAAAGGGGCAAAGAATCATGTATATGAATTTTATTTTTGACAAAATGAAGAGAAGCTTTGCCCAGAATATGCATCGTTAAATTACTATTAGCATGGGTGCATCCTAAGGCGCAGGCTTCGGCCTGCGCCTTTTTGTATTTGTGAAAGAAGAGAGGAGATCAAAATCATGCGTACACTTTTTGAAATGGATACCAGGGACTATGATCCAAACGGAAGAGCATTTGTGCGGCCTTCAGTCCGTGGTATTATCCTACGAAACGGAACCGTTGCCATGGTTCATAGCGCCAAATATGATTATTATAAATTTCCCGGCGGGGGCATCGAGTCAGGAGAGTCCCAAATCCAAACGCTGGTCCGGGAAGTGCAGGAAGAATCCGGACTGGTCGTTCTTCCGGATACGATTCGGGAATACGGCAATGTTTCCAGAAAACAGAAATCCGACCGTATCGGCGAATATGAGATTTTTATCCAGGATAATTATTATTATCTCTGTGATGCTGCAGCAGATGTGGGAAAACAAGCTCTGGATGATTATGAAAATGAAGAACATTTCACGCTGGAATGGGTGAAGCCGGAGCATGCCATTGCCATCAACCGCACTCGGGATCATGGCCCGAAAGAGCAGATGATGCTGGAACGGGAAGCAAGGGTGCTGGAAATGCTGATTCAGGAAAACTATATTGTACAGGATCCTGTGATTCGCTAAACTAATTCCAATATTCCTAACACTTCAGCACTGTAAAAGCTATAAACCAAACAAAGGAGGATTAGCGCTATGAGTATTTACGAATTTTTCATATTGCCTGAGGCTATATTATGTACAGGCATTATTATAATCTCTTTGATTGGTTTAAACCCTAAAATAATAAAGCATTCAAGTGGCAGTATTCAAATTGGAAAATTGATAATCAAGCACTTGCACGTATGTCAAAAGTACAACGCAAAGCAGTATGTATATTAATGGCATTCGCAACTGGCAACTGGCATCTGTACTCTTTGCACAGCATTTGTTGCTTTTATATTTATAAAGATCTGCCCCTTGACACTATTGGCTTTCTTAATTTGCCTAGCTTTACAGATATGCCTTTTCTTTCTGATTGGATATCCGTTTTATCGAAAAATGTGCCAGACAATCGGCATATAAGCATCTTATCGATACGATGATTTTTACTTCTTATGAAGGCTTAAATCAAAATGGAAAGGAGTACAAACTATGGAAATATTCATTATTCCTATGATAACTACTGAGGATATAGAGGGCAAAGGCTATGTCCATTGGAAGTCCTGGCATGAAACCTATACGGGACTGATTGATCCTTCCTATATGGAAAGAATAACACTGGAAAAGTGCGTGGCTATGGCGCACCGGTGGCCGCAGAACATGATGGTCGCAAAGGACGGCGACAAGGTTATAGGCTTTGTTGGCTACGGTGAGCATCGTGACGATGCTCTTACCGATTGCGGCGAAGTATTTGCCATCTATGTGCTTGCAGAATACTATGGTCAGAAGGTCGGTTATGCGCTGATGAACGCAGCTTTTGAAAAGTTGGCCGCATACAAGAAAATCGCCGTTTGGGTGTTGAAAGGCAATGACAGGGCCATCAATTTCTATGAAAGATATGGCTTCCGATTTGACGGTACAGAAAAAGAAGTCAAACTCGGTACTCCAAATACGGAACTGAGGATGGTTTACGAGAAGCCAAATGCACAGGCTTTGTTTGAACTTGCTATGAAGCACATCTATGGCGATGGTGTCCCAGAGGATAATGAATTGGCACTTAAGCTGCTGACCCAGGCATATGAAATGGGTCATGTAGAAGCCACCTATAATCTGGGTATCTGCTATCACTATGGTTACGGCACTGCCATGGATCTGGCCAAAGCATATGAACTGTACTTAGAATCCGCCAATGGTGGTTACGGCAAGGGAATGGAACTTGTAGGCCGTTTCTACAATCGAGGCATCTATGTGGAGCAAGATCGTAAGCAGGCTGAATACTGGCTTCAGACAGCAATGGAAAGCACTGACCCGGATGCAGTAGCGGAAGCACGAAAGGAACTGGCGCAGAATGGATAAGGATTGGATTTTCACAACATACGAATGCATGGTGGAATGCGTCTATCAATGAATCTATTCGCCATGGATGGTGTTATGATTTTTATTAAGGACGATAAAACCGCTGCTGAACCAGCGGAAAGCAACACAGACTAATAAGCGGTGTGTTACACCTTTTAATTACCCTGTTCAAATATTTCTACCACTCAGGCAATCAAAATTCACAGTTATGAGACTAACGAATATAGAATCCGAAAGAACAAAAAACAGAGAATGATTTTAGGGAGAAAGCATCTGTATCATCTTAGCGAGCAGACTGTTTATACTCCCAAGAGTCGTAAAACAGTACAATCGTTAGGAGTTTACTCCTAAAACCTCCCCCCCCAAAAGCACATAAGAAAGATCAGCGGGTGTCGGAATCTTCCGGCACCCGCTGTTTTTGTATTTTTATGAATCCGTCCCACAAAGCTCGGTACAAACTTCGGATGAGCGATTCGGTTGTAATCCTTCTTGAACTCTGCAAAGAGGGTCTTACGCTGAATGATATGCACATTGTCATATTGCTTGCTCAGCGTCCAGAAACTGTCCGGAACTCGGTTCACGGTGAGCAGATAATACTCGTTTTTGTAAAACGGTCGATGCTGAGTGGTGACAAAATCAATTTCCTTCCAGAGTTGACTGGTCAGCCCCTCCCCCAAGACCGAATCAAAATACGCATAATATCCTGTATCCGTGACAGCGGCAAAGTCAAAATGGACACCACCGATTTCGATGTCATAATTCGAAAGATCATCCGTGTGGATGTAGCAACTCGTTTTGTGATTTAGGTTATTTTTCAACCAGTGGATGCAAAGCTGCCGGTAAAAATCTTTAAGCACCGTTCGGTTGAAATAGTCCAGAAAGACACGGAAGGTTTCTTCTCTGAAACTGCCGTCCGCATTGGGAACAGCTGTGAACAGCGCACCGTACCACAAGGAAAGATAATTGTTCGCAGGGAAATATTTGCTGTGACCGTTTTTGCCGTCCTCCCGACGGACAAGACCGTGTTCCATCAGAGCCTTGATGTACTTGTCGCATTTGTTTTTTGGGTAGCCGCTGAAAGCAGACAACTCGCTGATCCGGTTCTTTCCCTGTGCCATTCCGTACAGTAGGGTGTTGTAACTTTCCGGTGTGCGAAAGCACTCGTTCATCCATTCAGGTGCAAGACGGTAAAATACAGAATCAATCCGCAGCATCGCCCGAACATTTTCCTCAAAGGATTTTTCCAAGTCATAAGCAGAAAGAAGAGCAGGAATTCCGGCGGTCAGTGAAATAATCTCTGCCGCCGTTTCATCCTTGAGAGAATACAGGTCGGCAATCTTTGGCATTGTCATTGACTCGACTTCGATGTCGGTGCAGGAAAGAGGGATTTTGTCCCAAGGTCTGCCGACAAATATTACATTGTAGGAACTGCTTGCCTTGATAAATTCACCAAGTTCTGTATAAAACGAATCCTGCACTTTGAGATTGCCCACACGGTCAAAAAAGATCGTGGGGCATTTTTCTTTTGTATAGGTTTTAAGGGCAGAGAAAAAGCTTTGCCAGTCATTGCAGCTGCCAAAGATCTCCGGATAGCGGTTTGAGAAAATAACCGGCGCAAAAGCGGTATCCAAATGCTGAAAGTAAAAATACAGACTCTCCGGATGTCTATTGCAATACTCCAGTGCTGTCCTGGTCTTGCCCATACCGGGAATCCCACGGAGAAAACACACTTGTCCGTCTGCGTACCATAACCTGTTTTCAATATCTTGAATCGGAAGCTCCATTTTATAACCATCATATTGTAAGTTGACCTTTTCTGCAATTATAGCTGTTTTCTGCCCATTTTTCAATTCATAAAAAATATTTTAGAAACTTATCACTCCGTAAAAGCCTTTGTTTTCAAGTCTTTTACGGCGGTTTTCTTATTTAGCTGCCTGTATCTCTTTCATAGAAGAGGGGGGCAAATGGCGTACCTCTGTCGGAATAAGTGAAGGGACTCGTATCTAAAGCCGTAGCTCGATGCCTACTTAGTGAGGAAGAAAATGTTTTTCCTTTGCACCTTAAAAATTGAATGACCGTCCGTGAGGGATATGACTTTGCCACGATGGCTGTGCTGAAAGCCGGAGCAAAGCGACGCCGCTTGAATGGGGCAGGAACGATCACGGTGAGAACGGCTTACAT
>JAHHSM010000120.1 GCA_020025175.1 Oscillospiraceae bacterium
AATTGAGAAAAAAGTGTACTCTTCATAAATGCATGGCTCCCATTGATTCAAGTAGGTACCATCATACCTGTTTTTGAAGGAAATGGCAATAAAAAAGTCAGCGGCAATCTCATTGCCGCTGAATATAACTTAAAGATAGAATTGATGACAGCCAATAGTCTGATAATAGGTACGGTTATTTACGATCCACGAACCCGAGGAGAGGGAAGGGTTAAAAAAGAAGAGACAATCACCTACAATGCTGACACCCTGCATTGCCAGCTTTGCGGCTTGGATTGCAGTGTCGGTGGGATCATTATAGATTGTGCCATTTGCAATCGGCTCGAACTGGACAGCATCCTTACGGTCAAAAATGACATCATAAATTGTGTTTGGATATTCAGTTGAAGCAACGCGGTTCAGTATAACATTTCCTACCGCAATTTGTCCTGTAAGGGATTCTCCGCCAGCTTCTGCGTAAATAATGCGGGAAAGCCAATAGAGATCCTTTTCACTCCAGGAAGTATGGTTTGCTGTGGACTGAATGTTGATAGAGTATGTATTTTGATTCCAAAGGACATGATATCCCAGCATTGTACATAAAGTACGCAGAGGGATATAGATTCTTCCCTGCTGCACGGAAAGTGATGTTTCGATAGAGATATTATTCACCGTCAAACGTTGTGCCGTAGGCGTTGCAGTTAAAGTGGCATTTCCTAATTGGGCTTGTGCACTTTTTTCTGCAGGGTTCCAGTCAACGGTTCCACCAAGGTAGGTAAGAAAGTGGCGTAATGGTAGGTAGGTTGTACCGCGGTGAATGAATACGGAACCATCATAATTTCTATCATCTACCGATATATGTATGTCCTTTGCAAAGGCACTGACCGATAATAACGAAATCAGCATGGCTACTAGCAGCAGCACACATAATCGGATGTTCTTTTTTCTCTGTTTCATACAAGACCTCCTTCTGTATTTCAGTATAAAAGAAGGGGAAAGGGAGTACAAGGCACAAAGTTTTCCAATTTAATCTGTGACCTGACGGAAAACTGAGGAAGTAAGGCAGATGGAATAATGCGAAACGTCCTGCTTTATATTTCATAAAACAGGACGTTTCACTGTGTTATTTTTTTCGGAATAGGAAAGAGATTGCGAAAAATACTGCTAAATACAGCGTAATGGTAGCACCAGCACTGGCGCCGATTTCAAAAGACGTGATGATACCAGCGATACCTGCAGCCAATGCGCCCAAAACGGAAAGCAGATGATATTGACGCATATTGTGGGCAATATTGCGTGCAGCTGCACCCGGCAAGACTAGCATGGAATTAATGACCATTAAGCCCACCCAGGACATGGATAAAGTGACAACCAAAGCGATGGCGATGGCAAAGAGTGCTTCATAAATCATAACATGGGTGCCGCGGCTGTCTGCCAAAGCAGGATGAACACCGGAAAGCAGAATCTTGTTGAGACTTATCAGCCAGAAAATCACAACACCCACAAGGATTAAAAAGAGCAATCCAATTTCTGCAGGGGCAACGCTTAAAACGTCGCCGATCAATAGAGCATTGAATTTTGTAAAACTTTGACCACCAAGGGTTGCAATAAAAATACCGAGAGCGACTGCGGTAGAGGAGAATACACCAATGACCGTGTCACTTGACAGATGTGCTTTATGCTGTACAAGGGTGAACAGCAATGAAAACACTACGGCGAATACCACAGCACAGGGGGTGGGGGCAAATGCACCGGCCAGTGTACCGATTGCCATACCGGTAAAGGCACTGTGACCCAGCGCATCTGAGAAAAAGCTCATACGGTTGGTGACGACCATTGTGGAGAGCAGACCGAAGAGAGGGGTAATTACCAAAATTGCCAAAAAGGCATTTTTCATAAAAAGAAGCCCGTCAGCCTGCGCCCAGGAAAAGGGAAGGATACCCACGATTTCATACCAAAGTTCCATACTTATACCCTCCATTCCTGTCCCAAATGGAACGCTGTGCGAAATGCATCAGAGTTGAGCACTTTGTGCGGAGAACCGACTGCCTGAATGGTGTCATTGAGAAGCAGGACTTTGTCTACATAAGGATCGAGCATGGTGAAATCATGGGTCGACATGAGGATAGACAAATCATATCTGCGACGGATTTCATCCAACATATCGAAGAGAAGCTTCATGCCATCGATATCCACACCGGACATAGGTTCATCTAAAATCAGAATATGGGGAATCGGTTCCAGTGCAAGGGCCAGAAGTACGCGCTGCAGCTCACCGCCTGAAAGCGTTCCAACCCGTCTGTCGATCAGCTTTTCGGCATGGACGCGGGAAAGGCATTCTTCCACCTTTTGGCGCAGCGATTTGGGAATAGGCAGGAAAACCGGCCAATGAGAAATACAGGATACAAACAGATCCGAAACACTGATCGGATCATTTCGATCAAAGGCAGGATTTTGGGGAACGTAGCCAAATGTGGGCTGGGATGCCTCTCCGCTTGGCAGAAAAAATTCTAATGTTCCGCTGTGTGGAAATTGACCGAGGATCGATTTCAGCAAGGAACTCTTACCTGCGCCATTCGGGCCGATCAGTGCAACGATTTCTCCGCAATGGATATGCAGGTCAATATGTTCGAATATGGTTTGCTCACCATGTTTTAATCCGAGATCTGTTGCACGCAGGCAGCATGCGCCGTGACAGGACTGGGTGGGCAATTCAGAATGCTTTTCTGTGCGCATTTTTTGGTATATGGTTTTATTCGCCATCCTCTGGCAGCTCCTCTCCGCTCAACCCTTCGTAAATGGTACGCAGGTTTTGATCCATAGCTGTCTGAAGGTCGGTGCCGTTGTCACTCATCAGCATAGACAATGTACCAATTTTTACATCAGTTTCACGTTGAATGGCCTTTGCCGTGGCATCAGATCCGTTTTCTTCTACAAAAAGTATGGGAATGTTGTACTGGCGTACCAGAGCGACAATCTCAGAAATATCTTTGGCACTGGCCTCACTGCCGGCTTCTTCTTCGATAGATTTGAGAAGGTGCAGGTCAAAGGCATCTGCAAGATAGGCAAAGCCATCATGGAAAGTGATCAGATTGCGCTGGCTTTTGGGAAGTGTATCAAAGCGTTTTTTCCATTTCTGTGCCCATGCATCGTTTTGCGCAGAAATTGCTGCAAGCTTCGCTTCACAGTCTGCCGGGGAAATTAGATCACTCACTTCACTCAAACCGGATGCAATATTGGAGAGCATCTGATTCATATGTGTGGGGTCCAGCCAGATATGGGGATCATAGTGACGATGTCCAGCTTCATCTTCATCGGAGTCGTGAGTCTCGTGCCCTGTATAGGGCAAAAACTCTATGCCTTTTGAGCAGTCAATGATGGGAGCATCAGATGTTTTCAGCGCATCCATCATAAAATCTTCCAAGCCTGCACCATTGATTAAAATGACATCAGCATTTTCTAAAATGCGCATTTCATTCACAGTTAGCGTATAGTCGTGCAGGCAGCTTATTTGCTGGTCGATCACCAGCTGAACCTCGACTTGATCAGACTCGCCTACAAGGAGGTTTGTAAGCTGATAAACGGGATATGTGGTGGCAGCGATGTTCAAAATATCATCATTCTGCTGAGAATCCTGTGGTGCTGTGGGTGCTCCGCAGGCTATCAGAGATGCTGCCAGCACGCCGACCAATGCGGTAGTAAATATGGTTCGTTTTATTTGTTTCATATATGTAGCCTCCTTAGATATCCACTTGTGTCATTGCCTTTGCACCGACACATTTTTCGCATATCCCATAGAACATAGTTTTTCCGGGATTGATGATGATACGATGTTCGTGGGATAGGTGGCGATACAGGTGGGCAAGTTCTGCACAGTCAATATTGATCACGTTTCCGCATTTTTCGCATTTGAGAGAAAAGAAAATATCATCATCCTGAGGAAGATAGCGATAGCAGGTAGCACCTACACCGTCAATAGAAATTTTGGCAATGGCTTTTTCCTGTTCCAGTTTGTCCAGTGTGCGGTAAATCGTTGTTAAACCGACTTTGCGATCTTGCCGCTCCAATTCATCAGATAGCTGCTGAATAGTAATATATGCGTCCGCTTTTTTCCGGATACATTCTAAAATGCATTCGCGCTGCTTTGTTTTATAAGTTTTCCCTGTATTCATAACGAAGGTCGTCACCCCATTCTTGGAAATTGAAAACTTTTTTCATTTTACGCTTCATAGAAGCATATGTCAAGAGAAATGAAAAGGATTTTCAAATTACTAATTATTTATGCATAAAAAGAACCGGGAGCAATTTGCTTCCGGTTCTTGAGCATGAAATTATGCGTAGTAATTGATGAGGCAGCCGGCAAGGATAATGTCGCGCTCTTCTCTGCTAAGGCCAGATAATTTCAGTTCAATATTGGTTTCTTTGCCGTTTTGTATCAGCATTGCGCAGACGGATTCGCCATCGCCTTCTAAAACAGCCTTGATGCCGGGA
>JAHHSM010000121.1 GCA_020025175.1 Oscillospiraceae bacterium
AGCATACCCCCGATCAACCGCAAGCGTAAATACAGCAAGAGGGACACCGCTTTGTGTCCTATGCAATTCGGGATCACGCGTCAATCGACCCATTAAAATAATTTTATTCAGCATAATCTATCCCTCTCCACATCCGCTCACTCATTTCTTCGACCACCTTTCTCGAAGAACCTTTGTAATTTTGTTTCAAAAGATAAATAGCAATATGTTCTTTCTGGCTTTCAAGTAAATTTAGAATATCTTCGTTACCAACACCCATCAGTAAAAGATACAGAGCATTCTGCATGCGTAGAACTTGCGTCTCAATTGAATATGTATTTACAGCTACACATGTTATTTTTGCCACTTTCTCTGCAAAATCCCAGTCAGATACCCTTGCAATCATACATTTCTGTTCTTCGATTATTCCCAAGCACCCATTAGTGTTTTCCATTCTCGCCACTCTCCATTTCATCCACCAGCGTTGCAATAGCGTGCATTCCAAAATGATGCTGAGGACGAGGAGTCCATGATCCGTCCATTTTCTTAGCCGTCTGAGGCTGGTTGCCCTGCAAAATTGCATCCAGTTTTTCATTAAGTTTCGCAATCTGCTCAACACCGTTTTCAGTAATCGTCATATCTGACCCGTCAGCCGCCAGCATATCGGCAGCGGCGCGCATAATCTTATCCGCACATCCGCAGTCGTATTTCAAGCAGCATTGCCCACAAGATTCAGGGCCACCTGTTGAGCACACCCGCAAGCTCTTAATAATTTCCGATATTTCCATATTCAGTCCTCCTCAAATTTTCATACTGCGATTGCCTTGCGCATAAGTCCAGTTCTGATTGATGTTCCTATTCATCCGCATCAATCTCTGTTCACTCATTGCTTAGTCCCCCTTAATTTTAGAAAGTTTTACCCACTTCTTATCTGCTTCTTCTGCCCTTTTCAATGCTTTACCGGCATTTTTAAGAACCTGCGCCGGAATTGCTGCTATCGGGAAACCGGTGTAAGGCTCCATAATATTGAGGTATTCCACTCTAGCATCATGAGCAATCCGAATCAAATTATCAGCTTCTTGCAAATCTTTTTCTTCTTTTTCGTATTTCAAATCTTCCAGTGCCCGATTAAAATTCATATCGCCCAGATGGTAAACCTGCATACGCTTGATAATCCATATCAAATCAGCCTTTGAAAAATTTTCGAGATTCATTCACTCCACCTCACGCTCTGCCAGCAGCATCCAGCGTTCCATCTTGTCAATATCTTCACAGGTGAGATCATCATTCGGATCAACAAATGGCGCCTCTTCAAAAGCGGCCCCCACACAGCGTGCAATCTGATATTGTACACCATAAATTGCATTCACTCCGGAAAGCACAACCAGACTCCCTTCCGGTGGCCAATGCTCTGCATCCAGCGGATGCCACTGCTCCCCAGATTTAGGGCATGGATCATCGGTCAAGCCAAAGAGATAGTCTGTTGACACGCCAAGCACGACCGCCAATAACGGCACAGTCTCTGACTCAGGCATGCTGTTATTTTCCCAGGCCCTATAGGTATTCGGATATCGATCAATGCTCTCTGCAAAAGATTTACGATCCAATCCCCTGCTTGTCCGTAATGCTTTCAGCCGGGTAGTAAACGTCTCCCGAATAGTTCGCCAGTCAAGCCGAGGATCTGTAAGCGCCGGATTCTTCTCTATCGCCGGAGCTTTGCTCTTTTCCGCTTTTGGCCGCTCAATATATTGGCAGGCGTGCGGACAACTTGTCCTCTCCAAGCAGATTTCACAGCAGCCGACACACCCATCTAATGCACCATTCTTATAAAAATGGCGATAGATTGTTTCTGCATTCGGACAAATCTTTTCACCATGCCTGCAAGGTCTATTGTTGGACAGGTCATAAATAAATGAAAATTCTTTCACCGCCTTTATGCTCAGCTCCCGACCATGATCGATCTTCCAGTCAAGCAAACGATATTGAGCATCCTGGCTCAGTTTGCTGATTTCATAGGCAACAGATTCTGAAAGCTTATCCTCTTTCCAGTCCCGACGGAAACCGGGAACAACCAAATTCTTTTTGATTGCGCTAATGGTAGCAAGTTTTGTCTGGCTCACATGCAGCGCCTCTGCAACTCTTTCGCGGATGCGACCTGGCAGATCCTCACCTGCGGCTTTTCTTTCCATATAGTTTTCGGTCAGTTTCTTTGCCTCCTCTGCTAAGAGGGCGCTGCTCTTAACGCGCTGCCGGTTCGCTTCGATGATTGCGCAGGTTTCCTGCGCCTCAGTCAGCACAGGGAGCACAAGGCAAGTCACTTTCTTCCACCGCTCATCCTCCGGGAGCATATTATGCAGAACACGGAGTGCCCGCAGCCGATTATGACCGGAAATCAATCGATAACTGCCATCGTCACCATTTGGCACAACCGTCAACGGTTCCAACAGTCCATTCGCCTGAATGCTCTCCCTCAATTCATCTAACCCTTCCACGCGCGGATAAAAGTTGCGCGCATTGGGATGTAAAAGTCCTATTTCTATTTCCTTCAAGCCTGTGTCGGATTCCGACACATGAGAGAGTGACCCTGCAAAATTTGCAATATTAAATGCCATACTCACACCTCCAAAAGCTCTGCAACCCACGCCCGATAATCACGGCTTGCAGCACTCTTCGGGCTATATGCAATAATAGGTTTCCCATCAAATGTACTTTCCGGGACCTTTTCAGTGCGCCGGATTGTTTGTTTAAATACCGGAACACGCAAACTGCGAATCAGAGCCTCACTCTGGCGAACAACCTCACTGTTGCGCCATTGCGTAATCAGGACACCTGCTATTTTCAAGCCATGGTTTTCATGCTGCAAATTGGCAATCTGCCCATATAGCGCATCCATACCGGAGAAAGAAAAACGGTCCAGTGTCATAGGAATGACCACTTCATCCGACGCCAGCAATGCAGCCACACTCGCTGCTGTAAATCCCGGTGGGCAATCGAATATAACAAAATCAACTTCCGCATCCGCTCTGATCGCTTCGCAATACTCAGCCAGTGCAAAATTGTTAGCAACAGCGTCTTTAATGGCGCGAAGATCCAATTCATAAAGATCCGCTGATCCTGGAATCAAGTCAAGGTTTTCTGTGATCGGTGTCAAATTGTCCGACCAAACAGGCTCATGATTGCCCGTCAATAAACCGGCTACATTGCCCCAATCATCAGCATCATATTCCGGCATAAAAACCTTAGTCAGATTCATCTGCCCATCACAGTCCACCAAGATCACACGTTTGTGGTGCTCCCTGCTCAGGATATCTGCCAGATTGATGGCAGTAACGGTTTTACCGACACCGCCTTTGTTATTCATAATTGCAATCGTTCTCATTGTTTTGTTTCCTCTCTATTTATTTTTCCGTTGCTGCGCCTCACGTCCATGTAATAGCTTTCGCGGAAACCATAACCGTTGTCAATTACAAATTCAACGACATAAAACCGCATCAAAGGATGGATATATACAACTCGGCACTTCCGAGGCTGACCCTCTACAGTCCCATGCTTTGCAAAGTCATAAATGCTTGGGATTTCATACCTGATATCGCCAATATTCATCCGGCATTCCCTTCTTTCTTCGCAAACGGATTCCCCTCAAATTCCGGAATTTCTTTAAATTCCGGACCATCCCAAAAACTTGTCTGCCGATTTGCAGCCGCACGACGCTGCGCTATAGCAGCTTTTCCCTCTGCACTCATCTTCCGCATGAAAATCTTACTGTTGTCCTCCACAAGCAATGAAAATGTTTGTTTCTCTCCGTCAAAATACATGGGCCATTTGCCCCAGCGCCCCTCTTTGTTTTTTTGCAATCTTCAAGATGCGGTTCCGTTCCTGATCAAGCTCGCTGTCCTTTGGATTGGGTCGATAGACCAGATAAATGATATCCGCATCCTGCTCAAACTGACCAGTTTCCTTCAGGTCATGCATATCCGGCTCACGCCAGCCGTTGGTGCGTTCTTGACGGGCAAGCTGCGTAAGTTCGACTACCAGTGTTTTATTTTTTTGCGCAAATGTATGTAAGCTGCGAGACACATCCGCCATTTGTTCAGTGCGACCGGCACGGTGATCGGTTTCCGGTGCAACAAGCTGCACATAGTCGATAAAAATCACTTGAAACCCATATGCCTGGGACACCGCTTGAATTTCTGTCGCAGTCATACCTCCGGCGAAAAGCACGGTCATATCTCGCTTGGACATATCTCCGCTCTTGGCTGCTAACGTATTCCAATCTTTTTCGGACAGAGTCTTGCGTTTAATCGAGTCAAAGCCAATCTGCCCCACATAGCTCATCAGGCGATCGCGGACTTTGCACTTATTGGTTTCCAGGGAGAAGAATCCAACCTTGTATTTCTCCGCCATGTGGTATGCCATTTGCAGTGCCAGCGCTGTTTTGCCCGCACTGGGTGAACCCCCGATCATCATCACATCCC
>JAHHSM010000122.1 GCA_020025175.1 Oscillospiraceae bacterium
ATTTCCGGTCTCAAAGAATTGAAACCGCAGGTTTCTACACACGGAAAACCTTATGTATATGCCATTCGCTCGAAACTGATGGCAATCCTTTTTGGAACTCCCAAGGATGATTTTGATCTTTTGATCGATGCGGAAGATGGAAAAACCGTTTTGTATGAATGCTATCCGGATGCTATTAAGCAAGTCTATTCCGGTAAGACTGCTCCCTGTACACCGTGGAAGAGACTGATTTCCAAAGGGGAATGACCGGATGGGATGAGGAACTGGTTTGCTCTTCTCCTGCGAAAGTTGTTTTGGAGGAAAACATTCCTGATATCTATATGGAAATTATGAAGGCTATCGGGGAAGGAATTTGCGAGATCCGTTCCTACGAGCGAAGTGAAGCGTATCTGTCTTTTCTTCGGGATGAATTGCAGGAAAGAGTGGATGCATTCGGAATCACAGAGGAATATAGGAAACAAGATCCCCGATTTGTTCAATACCATAATAGCCTTCTGAATGGTGAAGAAATGAACGCACAGTAGTTATACGAGCTTGCAATGAGACACATTTACGGTGACGGAGTCCCAGAGGACAATGATCGAGCCTTCATCCTGCTTACGAAGGCGTACCGCATGGGTCATGTGGAAGCTACTTATAATCTGGGAATCTGCTATCATTACGGCTTTGGAACCAATGTCAATTTGGAAAAAGCTTACACCTTGTATCTCCAAAGTGCTGAGGCTGGCTATGGTAAGGGAATGGAACTTTTTATAACCAAGGGATTTATGTGGAGGAAAATCGGGAAAAGGCCGAGTATTGGCTTTACAAAGCGACCCGGACTGGTGAGCCTGAAGTGGTTGCGGAAGCAGAGAAGGAACTTGCATCAGGGATGGAATAAATTATTTGAATTTGCAAACTGTTATCCTAAATGAAGACATAGGAAATTCGTACAAAGCATTAAAAAATGTCTTTTGGAGGAAATGCCACATGAGAATTCTCATAGTCATTGTATCGAGCCTGCTGTGGGTATGGTTTCTTGGATGTACAATCACCTGGCGTTTTGGAAAGGTGTTGTTGGTGGAGGGAATGGGCATTAGAAGTGCCGAGTTCATGGCTTTAGTATTATTCACCGTTGGAATGATTCTTTATCTTTTATGGGAGCCGATAGGAAAATGGGTTCTTCTGATTGAATTGGCACTGTGGCTGACTGTGCAATTCTTTTGCCATGAGTATTTTTCCATTTTTGGTGCTAGTCCCAGGAAGATCGAGGGTTACAACCAGTGCTTTGAGGGCTCTGTAAAATTATTCCCGGTTAGCACAACACGGCTTGTACCAGACCTGTATCATGTGGTTCTGCATGTTCTTATCGCACTTGATCTGGTGCTAGTCATAGTTGCGATGTTTGAATAAGACCATGTATTTAACTTTTTCTCAGAACGAAAAAGCCATGCAGGAGCGCCTGATTATCTTGACTGTGTAGCGCTTTTATACCGCTACTATCAGGATACCCACAAGGCAGTCAGTCCTTTGACGGCCTCGTTTGATGCGTTTTCAAAGAAGTTCCGGAAACAGCATATTTTATGCGAGATATGGGAGTTTTGAAACAGGCGATATTTATTAAGGAAAATGAGATTGCATATTGCTGCACTTCAGATATAAATGGATTTAAGCGTTTTGCAGCAGGGATTGTAAAAGAGATGTTTTCCCAATTTCCAACGCTATTCTTTGAAGCAGATGACTGTGATCCGGCAGCGTTGGAATTGCTTTCTCTTTTTCAGATCAATCTGAAAGAGTCTTATAATACCTATATAAAATAAACCCTCTAGATTTGTAAATAAATCATACCTGATGTGAGTGGATTGAGGAGATCAAATCATGCGTACACTTTTTGAAATGGATACCAGAGACTATGATCCAAACGGAAGGACATTCGTGCGGCCTTCCGTCCGTGGCATTATTCTGCGAAACGGAACCGTTGCCATGATTCACAGCATCAAATACGATTACTATAAATTCCCCGGCGGAGGTATCGAATCAGGAGAGTCCCAAATCCAAACGCTGATCCGGGAAGTGCAGGAAGAATCCGGACTGACCGTTCTTCCGGATACGATTCGGGAATACGGCAATGTTTCCAGAAAACAGAAATCTGACCGTATCGGAGAATATGAGATTTTTATTCAGGATAATTATTATTATTTCTGTGATGTTGCAGCAGATGTTGGAAAACAGGCGCTTGATGATTACGAAAAGGATGAACATTTCACACTGGAATGGGTGAGACCGGAGTATGCCATTGCCATCAACCGCACTCGGGATCATAGCCCGAAAGAGCAGATGATGTTGGAACGGGAAGCAAGAGTGTTGGAAATGCTGATTCAGGAAAACTATTTTGTACAGGATGCTGTGATTCGCCATGCTGAAGCAGCTGATTACGATGGTGTTGAATCCATTATGCAGGGGGTTCAGCAGCTTCATGTTGACTGGAGACCGGACATTTATAAGCCTGCGGATACTGTGTACCCCAGAGACTATTTCGATCGTCTTGTAGCTGAGAAGCGTCTTCTGGTTGCAGAAGTGGACGGAACCATCGTAGGCCTGCTCTCGTTTATGTACCGGCATATCGCATCGGATAAGCAGGTCACAAGAGATGTGATCTTTGTGGATGATCTGGCTGTAAAGGAAAAATACCGTAGCCAGGGAATTGGAACGCAGCTGCTGAACCTAATGAAAGAAAAAGTCACTGACGAGCATCTGGACGGACTGGAGCTGCAGGTAAATGCCCGAAATATTGCTGCCAGAAAGATGTACGAGAGGTTTGGATTTACGGAGAAATCCATCAATCTAGAATTGCTGTAAAAGGAGGAAAATGCCATGAATAGTTTAGTTCTATTGGCTGGCTGCGGTTTAGGGGATGGTTCGTGCATTGAAGAAACTGTCCTTACTTATCTGGCATTGGAAAAATACAACTGTCCCTACCAGATTGTAGCAGTAGATATGCAGTCAGCATCAATCAACCACATTATGGAAAACATAGAAGGTAATCGCAATGTGCTGATTGAGTCGGCACGAATCGGTCGTGGAAGAATTCAGAATCTGCATTCAATCCATGCAGAAGATTTTGACTGCCTGATCATTCCGGGAGGAATCGGACTACTAAGTAACTACGGGGATAACAGTGATGTCCGGGAACTGGTTATGTATTTCTCGGAACACAACAAACCGATTGCAACCATGTGTGCCGGCATTGATTTTCTCCGTCGGCTCTTGAGGGACGATGTGTTGCGTAAAGAATATACAACACTTACGCCGGATTCTTATTGCTGTGATCGAGATAGAAAACTGTTCTATACGCCTGCATTCAGAATGACCAGATCCCTGTGCGATGTCCAGAAGGGAATCGAATGTATGATAGAAAATTTGCTATCGATGTTGAATGAGGAGAAAGTATAATTGGACATGGAAATAATTGATATACAAAATGAAGATGTAAGAAAAGCTGCCCCGCTTGTAGCAGATTTTCGTGTTGCTCTTAAATCCTATAAGGGCATTCAGGCTCATCCTGATGTAGAAGCCAGCTAGAGGAAATTTGTATTGAGATAGTGAAACGAGTTGATTCTTATAAGGATAATCGTTTTTCAAAAGCGGCATTGATGCAGCATGGCTGCTTTTTGGTAGATGACGTTCCTTATGAGATTGAAATTATTTCAAACAGTGAGGGGATTGTAAGAGGTGCAGATGACAGCCTTTTTTCAAAGATAATCGATGAATTCAGGTTTTATGCGCCCCATATCTACCGATTTTATAATCAGAGCCGAGAACTGATAAAAGAATTTGAATCTTTAGAGTCGATTTGGCTCAGATACAGCCTTCCCAGTCCTATGTAGACAAAGACAAGATTTTATCTGTTAGTAATTTCATCCACAAACCTGAGGATGTGATTATACAGGTTTTGTCGTATAAAGAGCGATACATATCTCTGGATGGTCATACACGACTGTATTATGCTGTTACGAAGGGCTGGAACAGTGTATACGCAGTGGAGGAAAAATACTGTTCTGTAGTCAGACCCCCCAGCCTTACATGGGCGAAATCAAAACCTTTGCCGTCCATATGCCAGATGACCTTTTCCCACACAGCATCATAGGCGGTGAGTAAATAGAGGGCCGCCTTGTTTTCTTTGGACATCCGGTAAAAGCGGTCGTGCCACCGCTGCCAGCGCTGACGGTGGGATTCGTGCCGAAAAAAGCGAAGTTCCTGATCCAGCAGGAATACATCCAGCCGTTTCAGAAGGTTGGGGTATCTGCGGTACATACTCCATGCCAACGCATCCAGCGAAAGATCTCCACGAAGCATTCGGGCATTGATGTAGGGACACCGCACCAGTAAGCAGGGCTGTCTGGGCTTATACT
>JAHHSM010000123.1 GCA_020025175.1 Oscillospiraceae bacterium
GAATATTGTAAGATGCAACATTGGTCAGAGTGAAGGGGAGCATACCCCAGTTGACCACATTGGAGCGGTAACGCTTTGTGGCATAGTCTTCTGCAATATTTGCGCAGCCACCCAAAACACGCTGGCAGGATGCTGCCTGTTCACGGGCGGAACCATCGCCTGGACGAATTGCCATGACCAACGTGCCCAAACCTGTGGTTGCGGCATCGTGGCCTGTGAGTGCAGAAAGAACAGCGTCATTCAAATCGCCTTTTCGGCGAGCACTTTCCAGTTCTTTCACAGCCTTTGCCCTCGAAACATATTGAGGGTCTTTGCGGCTCAGTGTAAAGTCGGACAGGCGAACAGGGTTGGAACGATAAGAGGAGGTTTCACCTGAGGGAATCAGTTCATCTGTTGTAGTGACGGGGTCGTAAATTGCTGCAGCGGTTGTCAGCAGAAGATTTTCGGGCATAGCAATTTGTTCGGGCCAATCGGTAATGTTGGGACCGAGCACCAGATCGGCGGAAGGATCCGCCTTGCCGACGCCATAGTAAACACGTGCTTTGTAAGAACTGTCGTCAAAATCGTACAGCTCATCGCAGGTATCTTCGGGAATCCAGTCCAGTTCCGTTGCGGCCGTGAGTACACCGCCGTTGAGGGCAGTGGCGGCAATGGAGCGGGCGTCCATCAGCGCCACGTAGGACACCTGACCATCGGAGGGCTTGGAGCCTTCGCGGTTGGGAAAATTACGGGTAGAGTGGCGAATGGAGAACGCACCGTTGGCAGGCACGTCGCCCGCACCGAAGCAGGGGCCGCAGAAGCAGGAGCGAATGGATGCACCGGCACCCATTAAATCGGTAATGGCGCCGTTTTTGGTTAATGCCTGCATCACAGGCATTGAGCCGGGGTAGCAGGACAGCCAGAAATTGCCGCTTCCTGTGGACTGACCCTTCAAAATTTCAGCTGCACGCATCAGCTTTTGATAAGTACCGCCGGAGCATCCTGCAATCACTCCTTGATCGACGATGAATTTACCGTCTTTCACCTTGCTGAGCAGAGATTCCGGATGTTCTTTGAGGGACAGCTGCTCCATGACTGTTGCATCAATCTTGCGCAGGATATCTTTCATATTTGCCTTAAATTCTGCAATGGTATAGGTGTTGCTGGGGTGGAAGGGCAGAGCGATCATTGGCTCGACCTGGGACAGATCCAGCTCGATCAGCTTGTCGTAATATGCACAGTCTGCGGGAGTCAGCGCTTTGTATTCATCACCGCGACCGTAGGAGACGAGGGCTTTGTGAACGATCTCGTCAGTCTGCCAGACGGAGGAGAGGCATGCGGTCTCGGTGGTCATAACATCAATACCATTGCGATATTCCATGGAAAGACCTGAAACGCCGGGACCGATAAATTCTAAAATGGCATTTTTGACAATGCCATCCTTGAAAGTTTCCCCAATCAATGTCAGCGCCACGTCCTGCGGACCGACACCGGGCTGGGGTTTGCCGCTCAGATAAACGGCAATGATCTGCGGATAGGAAATATTGTATGTTTTTTTCAGCAGCTGGCGCGCTAACTCCGGACCGCCTTCACCAATGGCAATGGTGCCGTAAGCGCCGTAGCGGGTGTGGGAGTCGGAACCAATCAGCATTTTTCCGCCGCCTGCATAGCGTTCGCGCATATAAGAGTGAATCACGGCCTGATGGGCAGGGACGAATTCACCTCCGTATTTCTTAGCGGCAGACAAACCGAATACATGGTCATCCTCGTTGATCGTACCGCCCACAGCACACAGGGAATTGTGGCAGTTGGTCAGCACATAGGGCAGGGGGAACTTTTCCATGCCGGAGGCACGGGCAGTTTGGATAATGCCCACATATGTAATATCATGGGATGCCATAGCATCAAAATAGATCGCCAGCTTTTCCGGATCATCGCTGACACTGTGGCTTTGCAAAATGCCATAGGCAATAGTGCCTTTTTTTGCTTCGTCTGGGGTGGGGAGGTTGGCTGCCATGGCATCGGAAGCAGGAATCAGCGCGCCGCCTTTGACGTACATACCTGCTTGATGTATTTTCAACATAAAATATCACCCGTCTTTTATAAAATGATAAGTGGTAACATTATAGCAAAAAGAAAACTTTAGCACAATAGTTTGCTAAAAATAAAAATGGTGCGGTGGTGCGGTTGCATTTATACATAAAAAAACTGCAAAAGCAATCCGCCAAAGCACAGAAGGCTAAAAGAGATTCAAGTTATTGAATAGTGAATTCTGCAAGTGCATCCAGTGTGGTTTGATTGCTGGCAGTTCAGCCAATGCGAACAAATTCTTGTTTATGCAGCATACCATCCGGCAGGTTTAAAGGGCGGGCACTTTTGGGCAGCAGGGCATCAGTTTTCATGGCGGTCGATCCAGGAACGGTTGATGGCAGACAGGATTGCCTGCAGCGGTGCAAGGTTGATGTTGTGGGATGTGCCGACGCCCCAGTAAATTTTTTCGTTGCGGTGATCTCGCAGCTGGATGTAGGCCACGCCCATGGAGTCGGAACCATCGGAAATTGCGTGAGAGCTGTAGTCCATAAATGTAAAGTGGGACATCTTCTCGTCTTTGATTGCATTGAAGAATGCATCGATAGGGCCGTTGCCTTTTCCGCATACCTTGAAAATAGTATCGGTGTGCTGGATCGTACCGGAGAAGGTGACTTGGGAATGACCTTCTGCGTTCGTTGTTTCTTGAAATGCATGCTTGAGGAGCTTGTAGGGGGCTGCGATATCGACATACTCCTGCTGGAAGAGCGTATTGATACGTTCAGGCTCAATTTCCTTGCCAATTTTGTCAGTTTCCAGCTGTACCAGTTGACCGAAGTCAGGCTGCATATTTTTGGGAAGATTGAAGCCGAAGTGATGCTGCATGACAAAGGCTGCACCGCCCTTGCCGCTCTGGCTGTTGATGCGGATGATCGGCTCGTATTCTCGCCCTAAATCTGCCGGGTCGATGGGCAGATATGGAACTTCCCAGAAGGGCGTATTGCTTTCGCGCATATATTGTGTGCCCTTGTTAATGGCATCTTGATGAGAACCGGAGAAAGCGGTGAAGACCAACTCACCGGCATAAGGCTGGCGAGGGGGAACAACCATTTTTGTGCAGCGTTCATACATTTCTTTGATATCGCTGATGTGAGAAAAGTCCAGTTCTGGGTCAATGCCCTGAGTAAACATATTCATAGCCACGGTGACAATATCTACATTTCCGGTACGTTCGCCGTTGCCGAATAAAGTGCCCTCTACACGCTCCGCGCCGGCAAGGAGGGCCATTTCTGTAGTGGCAACACCGGTGCCGCGGTCATTATGGGGGTGAACGGAAATGATTGCACAGTTGCGAGAGGGGAGATGACGGATAAAGTATTCGATCTGATCAGCATAATGATTAGGCATACTGCCCTCTACCGTAGCAGGCAGATTTAAAATAATCTTTTGATCGGGTGTTGCGCCGATGGTTTCAATTACTTTTTGGCAGATGAGTGCAGCATTATCCATTTCCGTGCCGGAAAAGCTTTCGGGGGAGTATTCATATCGTAGATTCATGCCGTTGGCGATCAGGGGTTCACTCAGCTTACGAATCAATGCCGCTGCATCGGTTGCAATTTGAATAATACCATCCATTTCTGCGTGAAATACCACTTTGCGCTGCAAAGTGGATGTGGAATTATAGAAATGAAGAATAACATTCTTAGCGCCGTCAATGGCTTCAAAAGTTTTTTTGATTAAGTGTTCACGCGCCTGTACGAGAACCTGAATGGTGACATCATCAGGAATCATGCTGCGGTCGATCAAAGTGCGTAAAATTTCGTATTCCGTTTCGGATGCAGAAGGAAAACCAACTTCAATTTCCTTAAAACCGATTTTCACAAGGGTGTTAAAGTATTCAAGTTTTTCTTCAAGATTCATGGGATCGATTAAAGCTTGATTTCCGTCGCGCAGATCGACGCTGCACCAAATAGGTGCATGGTCAATGGTTTTGCTTGGCCATGTGCGGTCAGGAATGTGTTCCGGCTTAAATGGGATATACTTTCTGAAACCTTTGTACAGCATATTAAACTCCTTTCGGGGGACAAAAAACGCCCCCGACTAAAAATTTAGTCAGGGGCGTGAGTTACGCGTTACCACCCTGGTTCGACCTATGGTTGCCCAATAGATCCTCGATGACCTCCAGCAAGGTCCTGGCATATAACGGTGCCAACCGTGCAGATTTACGCAAACGTTTCGACCTGCCAGCTCCGGAATCAGTTATGCATCGAATCACTTTTCCGGCTCACACCAACCGCCGGCTCTCTGAAAAAAGGAGGAAACGATCTTTTTTTCCTTCATCGCTTTTCTG
>JAHHSM010000124.1 GCA_020025175.1 Oscillospiraceae bacterium
CCGTACAACCGTAAACGGAGCTCTACGGCGAGAAACGACGGGATTGACCGTACCCGTGCAAGAAACGTAAACCTGACCCCCGCCAAAATTGGAACCGCCCAGCGGCACAACGAACGAGAAAAAGAATCCTATACCAACCCAGATATTATACCGGAACGCACTCCTCAGAACATCCATTTTAAGAAACCTACTGCCGGATATGCAGAGATGTTTGCACAGATGGAAAAGGATGGTGTAATCTCCACTCGTGGCCTGAAAACGGATGCCAACCTTTACGGGGAATTGATTTTTGATGTAAACTCCGCCTACTTCTATAACCATGGCGGATATGAGTTTGCCAAGCGATTTTATGAGGATGCTTACAGGGCT
Source organism: Oscillospiraceae bacterium (assembly GCA_020025175.1). Classification (GTDB taxonomy): domain Bacteria; phylum Bacillota; class Clostridia; order Oscillospirales; family Oscillospiraceae; genus Pseudoscillospira. The sequence continues at coordinate 370 of JAHHSM010000124.1, forward strand.
GCCATAGAGATCGTTGGCGGCGAACAGTATATTCTCTCCGCTGTTATGCACGCCGATGAGCGCAACCGGGCTATGTCCGAAGCACTGGGGCAGGATGTGTTCCACTATCATCTTCATGTAGTCTATGTTCCGGTTGTGGAGAAGCAGATCCTCTGGTCCAAGAGATGCAAAGATAAATCACTTGTGGGAACTGTCAAGGAAACGATTATGCAGGTGAGCAGCAGTAAAAAAATGGTTGTCCAAACCGGCATTGGACGAACAGGGAGCGCCTATTCTCCAGAAGAGTGGCAAGCCGGTGCTGCGGAAGTCTTACAGTGTTCTTCAAGATGATTTTTTCAAAGCTATGCGCAACGCAGGATATACGGATGTGGAGCGTGGAGAACGGGGCAGTTCCGAGGAACATTTGACCGTGACACAGTTCAAGGTGGAACGGGAACAGGAGCGATTGGAACAACTCACCGCACAAACGCAGCAGAAAGAGCAGCAGGCAGCTTCTCTGGAAAAGAAGATTGAGAAGATTCAAAAACAGCAGATTGCGGTTCAGGAAGTGGAGCAAATAGAACCTCATGCCGTTCCGTTTTCCTCTAGAGTTATGCTGGATCGTTCTGAATATGAAAACCTGGCAGCTGCGGCAAAGAAGTTCTATGTTCAGGAGCGCAAGGAATCCAAACTGCAAAAAGCTTTGGATGCAGCGTTGAAAATGATAAGTGAGTTGAAGGCAAAGGTCGCTGCATTGACCGCAGAACTGGCAGAGTACAAGTCTGTTCGGGGTCAGCTCAACACCGCAGGTTTAGAGCAGCAAAATGAACTTTTGCGGAATAAACTTCATCGTTACGAAACGGTGATAGAACGAAATGGCCTGTGGAATTTGTTCCAACCCAATAGAAAAATAGATCACATGAGACAAGAAGAACACCGGTAATCTTTTCATTTTCCCTATCTGTATTTTGCATACGGATAGGGAAAATTTTTGTTGTAGACAGCGCAGAAAAAAGGTGAATTTTGTTGATTTATCAATGCTGGATTGCTATAATTGTTCTATGTTATAGAACGTAGAACAATTATAGGGAAGGAGGTGGCGAATTGCCCCCAAAAGTGGCCGCTGATAAAGCATCCGAGAGAGCCAAACAGAACCTTGGAACTCTAATTATGCGATGCCGTGGAACGCTCAGCCAATCCCAATTAGCAAAAAGGGTTGGTCTGCCCCGTTCCAACATGAAATATATAGAAGACGGTGTTAATGCTCCAACAGCGGAAGTCTATGACAAGCTGATTAAGGAGCTGAAGCCGGATTTGCAGACACGCCAGCGTATGGATCGGCTGTATATGGCGATTCGGAAAGTTCCTCCACCGGATATTTGTCGGACTATCACACAAAACAAGGATTTAGTAGATGCAATGCGGAAGTTGGAAGGTTGCAATCTGACTCCCGACCAGATCAAAAGTGTTGCTGCCCTGTTTGCGTCTTTTCAAGAGAATAGAGAAGGAGAACCCATAAAATGAAAGATAAGTATTTTTACGAAGTTATGTTTGATGATACGTCCATTGACGTAAGCAAGGAAGTCGGGCTGGTCTGGTCCATTGCCAACTCCCTCCGTGGTGCTTATACCTCGGATAAATATAAGGACGTTATTATCCCCATGGTTATCATCCGTCGATTTGAGTGCGCTCTGGATGCTACCAAAGATGCAGTTGTAGCAAAGCGCAAGCAGAACCCCAACCTACCTGCTGCGCTCCTTTGCCAGGTTTCCCAATATCCTTTTTACAACTATAGTGAATACACTCTCAAACGCCTTCTGGATGACAGTGACAGCATTGCGTCCAATCTCAAGTCTTACATTGAAGGCTTTTCCGCCAACATCCAGCTGATTCTGGAAAAGCTGCTGAAATTCAGCACCCAGATCGACAAAATGGATAAGAGCAACCGTCTTTACGGCGTGGTTAAAAAGTTCTCCGATTTGGATTTGTATCCCGCCCATGTGGACAGCATGAAGATGGGCTACATTTTCGAGGATATTATCCGCCGCTTTTCTGAAAACGCTGAGGCCGGTGATCACTATACGCCCCGTGAAGTGATTCGTCTGATGGTCAATGTACTGCTGACAGAGGGCTGCAACGACCTGCTGACGGATGAGGGTAAAATTGCCACTGTACTGGAAATTAAGACTCGTTATTTGATACAAAGAAATGCGGCATAGGCGCAGGGGTGTCGGAGTGTCGTTTAGGGTGTCGGTTTTAGGACCGGCTTTTTTTTGCAAAAAAATTTCAAAAACCCATTGACATTGGTGTGACCCCAAGGTGTATTATATGAGTGAAAGGTGGTGATCAGATGGGGTACTCAGTAAAATGGGTAGTAGAGAATCTCGGCATAACTCGTGATATGCTCCGTTACTATGAAAAGGAAAAACTCCTACCTGCAAACGAGAGCAGAAATCCTACGAATAAATATCGTGACTACAGTGACGAAGATATCGAAAGGATATGGGGCATCAAGCTTCTTATAGGCATTGGGTTTACAGCCAAAGAAATCTATGTGCTCATGAATGACCCGGATTTCGATTTCGACACGGCCATTGCTCAAAAGGTCGCAGAGCTGGAACGGAAGCACGATGAAAACCTGCTCTATTTGGAGTTTGCTAAAAGCATTAAGTTTCTGGGGCGTGTTCCTACTACTTCGAAGATCGGAAGTGTCAAATTTGATGATTTTCTGGAGTATGCTCACGAGAACTGGAACTTCTATGATGACCCTCGCTCAGCGCCGTTTATGCAAATGGCAGACACGCTTATTTCAAAGGCCCCACAAGAATGGAGTCCTGATGATGTGGAGCGCATTCTTGAGATGTTCGAAAACTTCGACGCTGAAGGAATGATGCACACATATGCTCTTCACGGCTACTATCAAGTTATTTCCGACATGAAGGACCTCGGTTATGATAGCGATACGGTGCAGGATGGTAAAATAACACCGCAGTTCATAGCAAAGTACACTGCTCCGTTCTTCCTTGGTGGAGACATAGCAATCCAGCACGAGAGGAATTACGGAAAAGAAGGATGTTTATTCATCGCACAGGCTTTGGCTTATTACGGTGGGTATGATATCGACGATTTGTAAAGGAGGCATGCAAATGGAAGAAAACAAAAAAGGATTTATTGCATGGGTTAAGGCTCATAAGAAGCAGTTGCTCATCGCAGGAATCAGTGTCACGGCTATTATCTGCATTATTATTGGGCTTAAAAACAAGGAAGCTATCAAGGAACTGCGGGAGGCTCTTGAAAGTAGCTTGAGTAAAACGCCGGAAAAACTGCCTGAGTCCATCACCATAGTGCAGACAGCGCCACCTGTGGTTGAAGAAGTGATTCCCGTTAGACTATACACTTCTCCGCAGGAGCCTTTTGATGTTAGCCAACATATCAGAAACCTATCTGGAGGCAGACATCATTCCGTTGAAAAAGCAGCTGAAGCCGCAGCGTTAGGGATTGACCTGTTGCCGCATCAGACTCTTGTTGATACATACACCAAGTGCGCTGCGTAAACCAAGCAGTTAACTAATATAAAATTAAGGAGGAAAAATTATGCAGATGTGTCCGAATTGTGATCGTGTCTATGACGAATCCGAATATTCTCGTTGCCCATATTGTTATCCTTACGATGAGGATGATGGCAGAGAAAGAACTGTGATCGTATACGACAGAGATGAAGGCCGAGCTAAGTATGTGCCAGAATCTGAAGCCGAAAAGTATAACTACAAAGATTAACAGCAAAAGCGCCTCGCCGCTGGAATCAAATCCAGTGGTGAGGCGTTTCTGCGTCTATGGGTTTATGCCTGTACTTCCTGTCCGTGCTTGAAGGTGAAGCGGATATCGTCGATGCTGTAGACGGTGGCATAATCCACCAGCGAGGGCCAGTTTTCCAGTTTGAACTCGGTGAGCGTTTCCGGCAGGGCCTCGAAGCTCTCAATGAAGGCTTCAATGTCGGCTCT
>JAHHSM010000125.1 GCA_020025175.1 Oscillospiraceae bacterium
ATATACAGTATAGCAGGTACGAAACCTGTGTGACGAGCGACATAAGGGACGACGCCGTGACGGCAGCTTGAAGGAGGTGATTGGACAAGCTGCCAGAGCGATCAACGGACACCTTAGACCCGGATTGGTACTCCGGTACGCCATGACAGCACAGGGGCTAACGATACTTTCTCACGATCTCCTAAAGACTTGGGGGAAGCCCTGCGGCACACGAGTAAAACGATGCTGCGGAGCTATGACAGCCTTGCCAAAGGCGGCCTGCTGTATTCCTATCGCCAGGGGTGCGTGGCAAATATGGCGAATCCTATACAAAAACATTGCAATAAGCAGCTACACGAATTTTTCTGATACATCGTATGATACCATCAATCATTTGTGTAGCTGCTTTTTTATTCATGGATTGGGACAAGCCAATGCTTCATTTATTTAAGCAATGGCGTTTTATTTTGAAACGGAGGTGCATCTTTATGAATCAGCAAATTGCCGCAACAACCTCCTATAAAGAGGTGAAGATCGGAAAAACCATTTACCGTGTGACCAGTTTTTTTCTGGCGAAAAGGAACTGGGAAAAACTTTGGAGCAGCTGGCTGTGCGACGCATCATGTCTGAGGTTTCTGCACCTACCAGCTGCTCTACTCACACAACTACATAAGAAAGCCATCCTCCCGGCTCAGCCGCTTCTCGCCTGTCGGCTCGGTCAGTGCTTCTAACTGCCTTTGGCTGCCCTTGGCACTTAGAGGTTGCCACTGGCGATCCGCATCCTTGCACGGCGATGGATTTTTCGGTACGATATTCATGCAGGATAACACCTGCGGAGCCATCACGCCGCATGAGGTATGGAATCTGGATTGTCGGGAGGTAAAATAAAGATGACCACTAAAACATACAATGTCGGCATCTACTGCCGTTTGAGTAATGATGATGAACGAGATGGAGAATCTGTCAGCATTGAGAACCAGAAACTCCTGTTGCAAAACTATGTTCGTCAGCGTGGATGGAATGAATATGACACCTACTGCGATGACGGATACTCTGGTACGAATTTTGAGCGTCCTGCCGTAAAGCGGCTGATTGAGGATGCCAAGGCGAAAAAAATCAATGTGATCCTTGTCAAAGACCTGTCCCGTTTTGGTCGCAACTACATTGAGTTTGGGCAATATACAGATTATCTGTTTCCCTCTCTTGGTTGTCGATTTATTGCACTGAATAACGGCATTGATACAGAGAACAACAATGGAAGCACTGATGTTATGTGCTTTTTGAATTTATTTAACGAGTTTTACAGCCGGGATACCAGTAAAAAGGTCAAAGCTGTTAAGAAGGCTTGTGCTGAAAGTGGTAAATTCATGGGAACATATCCTGCTTATGGTTATCTCCGTGACCCGATGGATAAGCACCATTTGATTATTGATGAAGAAACTGCACCAACAGTACGCCGTATTTTTGCAATGCGAGCATCTGGTATGGGCTATCGGGCGATTGCCATTACACTCAATGAGGAAGGTATCCTGCCGCCTGGTGCACTCTATTATCAGCGAAAGGGACAGTCTGATCCACGAAAAGTAAATCATCAATGGGCAGAAACTACTGTAAAATCACTGATCCGCAAAGAAGTATACATCGGAAACATGGTGCAAGGAAAAACTGGCACACTCTCCTATAAATCCAGAAAACTAATAAGCAAGCCGGAGGAAGAATGGATACGGGTAGAAAATACCCACGAACCCATCATCTCTCGTGAAATATGGGATACCTGTGTAAGTCTTGACCAGAAAAAAATTCGCAAATCACCAACCTCAGACGGCATCAAGAGTATTTTTACAGGTTTGGTCTATTGTGCTGATTGCGGTTTCAAAATGAGAAATCATATCGAGAAATTCACTTATAAAGACGGCAGACCAGGACGATACAGCTCTTTTATCTGTGGCAATTATGCAAGAAGCGGAAAAAGTGCTTGTTCCATCCATACCATCTATGAATCGGTTCTGGAGCAGCTTGTTTTGACTGATATTCGAGAAAAGGCACAATTTGCCCACTATGACCGGGAGAACCTGATTGACCAGATCTCTCGCATGAAAGCAAAGGAAACCCACAGCCGTTTGGCACTGCTGGAGCAGGAGCTGAAGAATAATAGCCGACGATTGGCTGAATTGGAACGGCTGATGCAAAATCTTTATGAGGATAAATGCAGCGGTGCAGTTCCTCTCACGGTTTTTCAAACACTCATGCAAAAGTACGAGGCAGAACGAGCAGAAAAAGCCGCTGCCATGCCGGAACTGGAAAGCAAAGTCAAGATGCAAACAGCAAACAAACAGGATGCCGGACGCTGGACAGATATTATCAGTCAGTACACAGAAATTACCAAGCTGGATGAAATCATCCTGTTTGAATTGGTAGACCGTATTGAGGTGGGAGATACAGAAATCATTGACGGACAGCGTATCTGCGAGATTCGAGTGTTTTACCGCTATGTTGGTAATGTGGATGACGCATTGATGCAGGAAAGGCAGGGACAGTATGGAAAAGCAATATAAGGTTGGCATCTACTGCCGCCTGAGTGTTGAGGATTCTGCTAATTCCTCCAAAGCAAAAAGCTACATCCCTGCTGATGAATCCGTCAGCATTGAAAATCAATATGAGCTGCTTTCCAAGATCACGATGCTCAATGGCTGGACGGAAATCAAAAGCTATCGTGATGATGGATACAGTGGTGGTAACTTTCAGCGTCCCGGATTTTTGGAGATGTTGGAGGACGCACAGCAAGGTATCATCAATCTGATCCTTGTCAAAGACCTGTCCCGTTTGGGGCGTGATTTTGTGGAGGTAGGTCGCTATACCGATGTGATTTTCCCTTCTCTCGGCTGTCGGTTCGTATCTGTTCTGGACTGCCTGGACAGCGAGGGTGACAACACGGATATGCTGCACTTTCGCAGCCTGATGAACGATTACCATCTCAAAGACCTTAGTGGAAAGATCAAATCTGTTCTTCATGCTAAAATGCGGCAAGGGCAATATATCGCCTCTTTTGCACCATACGGCTACCGCAAAAACGAGGATGACCCGCATCAACTGGTAATTGATGAAGAAGCTGCTACTGTGGTACAGAGGATATTCAAACTACAACAAGACGGCGTATCTTATGGAAAAATAGTTGCTGTTCTAAACCATGAGAATATCCTCTCTCCCCGGTGGTATTGGGCAATCCATTATGGAAATGGTACTTGTCGATATACAAAGCTGTGGCAATACGCAACAATCAAAAACATATTGAGCAATCCAGTATATCTTGGAAAGCTGATACAGAACACCACTGGTACTCGCTCCTATAAAGATAAGACCATGATTTACAAGGACGAATCGGAATGGATTGTCCATGAAAATATCCATGAAGCAATCATTTCATTGGAAGTGTGGGAAGCTGTGCAGGAACGCAACCGTAAAGCAGCACAGATCGCCGCCAATAGTTCGCCGCCTACTCCTTCCTTGTTTTCAGGGAAATTGGTCTGTGCGGACTGCGGCAGCAATCTTGGTGTAAATCGGGAAAGCCATCAGCGAAAAAACGGCACAGTAAAACAGTATGTATCTTACACCTGTATGCGATTTACAAGCTCTGGACGCAGCACCTGCTCATGGCATCGTATTTATGAAAAGACACTCTCACAAATTGTAATCAATGAAATCCGATCCTATGCACAGGCTCTTACATTGGATGAAACAGCTGTATTGGACAAGCTGAAAAAAAGACTGTCCTCTGACAACACCAATCGTCAGAAAGACTGTCTTGAGGAAATCAGCAGGCTACGCCGCCGAATTTTTGAATTGGAACAGATGACCACAAAACTCTATGAGGATAAAGTCGCTGGCTCCATCAATCCAGATACCTTTTCGGTTTTGATACAAAAGAGCGAGCAGGAACGGTTGGAAAAAATAGAGCGTATGAAGCAGTTGCAAGAGGAGGTCAACCAATATGAACAGCACAATACCGACCTTCAAAAATGGGCAGACATGATCCATAAATATCTTGATCTGCAAGAACTTGACCGAGGTATTGTGGATGAACTAATCGACCACATCGAAATCGGAGAACGCACCATCCTTGATGGAAAGCGGCATCAGAACATAAAAATACATTATCGTTTTGTGGGACAGATATGTGATTGAAGCTCAGTGCTTTTCGCTTTTAGGAGATTTGAAAAATCCCTTTCCCAAACAGCGTATGTTCTTTAGGATATTTTTGAACGGCGCAATGTCGTTGTTTTCCCGCATGGTGTCGATCCCGTCATTCATGGCGATATATCGAACACCGTGGC
>JAHHSM010000126.1 GCA_020025175.1 Oscillospiraceae bacterium
CAAAAACACGCTCGGAAAAAGTCCTTTGACAGGGAGCGGTAACTTAGACAAAAACCGCCGTGTACGGTACAGGACCATACACGAGGGATTACATAGGATGAGCTTTTGATATATCTGACTGTTAGGAATCTTCCCTCACTTGCTTTATTTCAAAAGTGGAGAAGGGAAGCTGTTCTTCAAGATATGGGTCATGGGATATGAGAAGAATGCCGCTTCTCCTTTTATGGAGCTGTCTGATTAAGGCTTTCTTTCCTGTATCATCCAGATGATTTAGAGGTTCATCCAGAAATAAGAAGGGAGCCTTCTTCATCAGAGCACGTACAAGAAGCAGCTTTTTCCGTTCGCCGGGGGACAGATTGCGCCCATCCGGTTCCACTTCATAATCGATTTCTTTTTGAAACCCCATATCCACAAGTAAGGCCTTTGCCTCCTCTGTACGATTGACATCTATAAAAAGATTTTCTAATACCGTTCCAGAAAAGACTGTCCCATTCTGCTCCTGTAGTGCCGTATTCTTTTTAAGGACTGCAGAAGATGCGCTCAGCGTTCCATAACTCTGGGTATACAGACCGGACAGCACCATCATAAGTGTGGTTTTTCCACTGCCATTCTCTCCAATCAGCTGAATATTCTGAGATACATCCATAGAAAAATTGCAGTTTTGCAGGACTTTCTTATTTGAATTTGGATAGGAAAAAGAAATATTCTTTGCTTCTATGCCAGTAATGCTTTCTTCATTTCCGCTTTTTTCTTCCGGTTCTGCATAGAAAAATTCCAATCTGCTCAAATATTTTTCTTCCTCATGAAAATTACTGGTCCATTCCTTTACGTCACCACTGAATTTCTGAATCACCGGGATGATGAGATAGCCACTCAGCAAGGAACCAACTGTCAGTTGATTCCCGGCAATCAGTAGGATACCAACCAGCAGAGTGCCAACTTGTACCCCGTAGCTGCAAAAAAAGTCCAAGACTAAATTGGCTGCTTCCATTCGGTTCTGTCGGATACCTGTCTTTTTCATAAAAGTTTGAAACAGTTTGCTAAGCCGATCAATGAAAAATGGCTGCAATGTGAAGTTCTGCGCCAGATCTTTGGCGTCATACAGCTCTTGCTCCATCTGATTTTGCTGTCCTTTGTACTCAGAAGCTTCTTTTTTGAGCATGGTCTGAATTTTGCCTACCCAGGCAGCTCTTAGAACCGGAAGCAGAGCAAGGGCCACAATCGTTCCCACAAATAAAATGTGGGTTTTTGTGGTAATCATCATGGATACAAAAACGCCAAAGGATAAAAGAATTGCCCCAGGGTAAGAGTAGAGAACCATCTGATTCCACACAAAATCAGCTGAATCATCTTCGAATCGTGCCATCACATCGCCCGCATCTTCCGAAGAGGATGCGGCAACAGGAATCCGAATCAGCTTATGGATGAGAAATCCATCATAATCAAAGCCGTTTTTTGTCAGATAGATGTTTCGGGTATAGCGAGCCATTGTCTGTCCAAATACCTGCAAAATCACTGCTAACAGGAACAGGGGAAGTGCGATAGAAATGCCTGGCCAATTAAGATTCAGTAGTTCATTGGTCATATCTCCCATCATCCAGGCTGCCCCCATGGGAGCTACCACACCGAAGATTTGATAGAAAAAGCTCCAGATCACACACGCAGATGTCTGCTTTACACAGTCCTTCTTTATTTCTTTTCTGTGATCAAATTTCATGGAGAATACCTCCTTCCATCTCCAAGCTCCGATTGCTGCCCCAATCCAGACCATTCTGATGGGTGCTCACCAGAAGTGTGCCCGGATACGCCTGCATTTCCACAAGCAAATACTTTACGCTTTCCTGATCGACATGATTGGTGGGTTCATCCAAAATCATAAACTTACTGTCCTTAGCAAGAGTTGCAGACAAATAAAACTTCTTCCGTTCGCCGGGAGACATCTGGGACAACGGTTTTTCCAGCAGGTCTGCAATGCCAAAGGCCTTCATATGACAGTTGAATTTCGTTTGATCTACGCCGCCTTCCCGTATCATGGCCTCGGCAAGATCCCATCCCGTGACGGTCAGTACCGGGTCTTCCTGAAGCAGTACGGCTGTTCGGCTCATAGGAATCTCCCTGGTAACGGTTCCCTCGTCGGCAGCTTCCAAACCGGTAATGATCCGAAGTAAGGTGGATTTACCGGAACCATTCTGCCCCTGAAGCCAGATTCTGTCCCCTGGAAAGATACTGAAGGAAACATTCCGGAGCAATTCTTTTTCTTCGAAGCTTTTACAGATATTGTCTGCCTTTATGAAAACAGCCGGAGAATTTTGAGGAACCTCTTTCTCCTGTTCGGCCAAACGCTTGCATGCCTCTTCATATTCATATCGGTTCAAATGAAAATCATAGACGGGACGAATGGAGGAATAGAGATACCCAGCCAAAATCAAAAGCAGCGGTGCTGCTCCAATATCCACTTTTCCCCTAAGCACAAATAGTCCAATCACCAAGAAACTGCCGTACTGAATCAACGTATCTATTGCTGTGTAGATAATATCCTCGATTGTTCCCACCTGTTCTGCCCGTTTTCCAGAGGCAATAATACTGTGATTTAACTTCCTATACTTTTCAAGAAACCAGTTTTCGCCGCCGTACGCCTTCAGTGTTTTTATTCCGTTGTATCCTTCCAGAATCCAGTCCTGATACGCTTCCTCATCCTCGTTGGTTTGATTGTAAACATCCTTTGCCCATCGTTCATACACTGTGACAGGAATCAGCTGCGTAAAGTTTAATCCAATGAATATAACTGCGATGGGTAGGTTATGGAAGCACAGCAAAACACCGGAACAAATCATGATCAGGATTCCGCTGATTGTTTTCGGATGGGTTTCGTAAAAGAAACCTGCCACCGTGTCCACATCCTCTTGAAATCTCACATTCATTTCTCCACGATTTTCGATTTTCAGAGTTCCTTCCATAAACTTTCCGTACAGATACTCCCGCATCCTCTGGGTATCTTCTTTTTGTTTTCGACTACACCAAAGAGAAAGTCCATAAACAGGGATGGCTCCAATCACCAGCACCACCAGAGTAATTCCGATTTCCTGAAACAGGCAAGTAGTTATTCCAGCCGTTACCTTTTTCAAAAGATTAGAAACCAGGTAGCCACTTAACAGCATAAAACCGTAGGTGACCAGCTCCTTTAAGACAGAATCATTCTGGGAGGCTACAAAAAATTCTCGGAATTTCAGATTTTTCATGACAGATTTTTCAGAACCTCCTGTATATTGTTTTCCACTCCTGATTCTTCGTAAACAGAAGGAAGTTCTTTTTGAAAGATCGCCATAATCTGATTGGCGGCGGCCTCACATCGCATTGCCAGATTTTGATCCTCATGCTGCATATAGCGCACCTGCATGATGTTCAGCATCTCCACCAGTGTCTCAAAGCTAAGCCACATTTGTTGCCTGGCCGCCTGCAAAGATTTTTCTGCTGTCATCAGCTCTGCCATCAATTCCAGTTTTGTAAAATACACTTCCGGAATCTTTTCCAGGGTTGGCTCCACCAGGGACTGTTGACTGCATTCATGATAGGTTTCTGCCAGAATCCGAAGCGCATCGTAACGCACATCATCTTCTTTTGCACTTTCAGAAAGTGCCTTACAAAGATCGATTACTTCTTCACTTCTCTCCGGAGAACGCATGGTATATAGCAGATTATTCAAAAGAATTTCATTTCCGGGAAATTGCTTCAACCCTTTACGAAGAATTTTTTCCGCCTTTCTTGGATCAGAACAACGAAGCTCTGCAGCTTCTGTAACAATTTCCTCCACTTTCTTTTCTATCTGCATTCTGTCGTAGTCAAATAGTTCATCCGTTGAAACGCCAAAGAAGGAAGCAATTGCCGGAATCAGCATGATATCCGGCATAGCTGTTCCCACTTCCCATTTGCTGACAGCCTGAAAACTGACACCAAGAAATTGTGCAAGAACTTCCTGAGAAATATTTCTCTCTTTTCGTAATTCTCGTATTTTGGAACCAATATGAACTTGCATTTTGTTATCCTCCCCTCAATTGATTTTCAGTATAGCATAAGAACACTCCGACTACAATCACTCATCAGTTTAGAGTTATTCTACTACAGGTTGAGCAAAGCTTGTAATAAAAAGCAGTCTTGCGTTAATTTGCAAGACCGCTTTGATTACTTAGGTCAGTGTATTTATAAGATTGTTCTCACTCCCTGGCCAGGGTCAGGCAAGGGAAATAATAGTCTCCCTTCAGCTCGTACCACAGGCCGTTGCTCTCATCGTATTTG
>JAHHSM010000015.1 GCA_020025175.1 Oscillospiraceae bacterium
TCAGCTGGTTAGAGCGCCTGCTTCACACGCAGGAGGTCACTGGTTCGAGTCCAGCAGTCTCCACCAAAATGACTGTATTCGTTAGAATACAGTCATTTTTTTGCTATTCAGGAGTGAAAACACTTCCCATTTCTGCCGATGAAGAAGGTGGGGATTTGGTGTGGAAGTGATAAAAAATCGATGTAATCTGGCAGTGTAACGCAGTCCCATTGTCGTTTTATGGAGAATTATGGAAAAAAATTCTTGACTGCGGAAATGCTTGTTGCTATAATTTTACATATATATCAAATAGGAAAAGAAAATCTGTCTATTGTAAATTTATTGATAAGAGGAGAGAGAGTAACTATGGCTTTTTGTAAGAAGTGTGGAAATGAGGTTTCTGATGGTGTGCAGACCTGCCCCCATTGCGGCGAAACGCAGCAGCAGACAACATCTGAAATGGTAGATAGAGGCGGCTTTGGCTGGGGACTCCTTGGTTGCTGCGTCCCTATCGTTGGTTTGATCCTGTTCCTGGTTTGGAGAGATACAAAACCTAAGACTGCAAAGGCTGCCGGTATCGGCGCATTGGTTTGTACCATCCTTATGGTTATCTATTATATCCTAATTATTGCATTGGGCATTGGCGCGGCTTTCATGGTGTGAATTGGCTGCATGGCTTTATAAGTGGCTTCCTGTCATTTTTGGCTGTCACTGCCGTGATGAGCGCTCCTTTCACTATAAAGGCAAAAAATTTCCAATATGTGCACGGTGCACCGGTGAGCTGATCGGCATTGTGAGCGGAATCCTTTTAGGGATCTTTTTTCTCCCACGGACTTGGGTGGCGATTGCATGCATGATCCCGATGATTCTGGATGGATTTATTCAGTTGTTCACATCTTATCAAAGTACCAATGTGCGCCGATTGGTGACAGGCAGCCTGTTTGGATATGCACTATACAGCTTGCTTGCAATTTCGTCTATTGCGGCGTTTCGCTTTGGATATCATTTAATACTGAGTGCATAACCACAATTCCATATTTTAATATAAAACGTGCTGTATTACCTATTATAAGTAATACAGCACGTTTTTGTTTGAATAGATGCATTTCAAAATATATAAGATACACTTTGCCTTTACATGATTTTTAGGATATAATAAATATGTATATAAAAAAGTATAAATAAAATGGTGAGAGTGATATGAACTGGATGATAGATATTTGTAACAACCACATTCTGCTGAACTCTTTTGTTGCGTGGGCCGCAGCACAGCTGATCAAAACAATCATTTATGCGGTGATGAACCGTACATTGGATATTCGCAGGCTGCTCGGCGCCGGCGGTATGCCCAGCAGCCATACGGCTACTGTTGTGGCGATGGCGGTGACGGCAGGTTTGGAGTACGGTTTGGATTCGGCTATTTTTGCCGTGACAGCTGTACTTGTTCTTGTAGTCACCCACGATGCGATGAATGTACGTATGGAAGCGGGCAAGCATGCAATGCTCCTGAATCAGCTGATGGAAACCATTCAGGGACTGGACTTTACGGAGGAACGACTGAAAGAATTGCTCGGGCATACACCATTGCAGGTGTTTTTCGGCGCTGTTCTCGGTGCAGTGATTGCATTTGCAATGCATGGTTGAGCGCTATCTTTATTAAAATGATAAAAGAGCTTGTTTGAAGAATTTTTTTCAAATAAGCTCTTTTTTTGCTTTTTTTAAAAATTTTTTGAAAGTTGCACCGCACGGTGCAACTTTTTTGATATGCACTACTACTGATGAGGAGAGGTTTGATGAGCAAAAAACAATTAGAGGAAAGCAAGAAGGACTTCTGCTGTATTTATCTCGATACGCTCGATGCAAATCGCGCTGCCCAGCAGTGTGGTGTGGAAAATGGGTATGAGATGCTGCGGCAGAAAGATATTCAGCAGTATTTGAAACAGACGCGCAAAAGCGTGCGGGCAATGGTGCAGATGGAGGACGTGCTCCGACGCCTTTGCCAGATTGCGTTCTCTCAGCCAAATGATGCTGTGGCATTGGCTTGCGGACAGCAATATGACAAGATTGAAAATCTGGATCTGGCAGCGGTAGCGGAGTTTAAACGGAAGGATGAACAAACAGAGGTCAAATTTATTGACCGTGTACGTGCTTTGCAGGTCCTTGGCGAATTGCTGAGCGGCAAGGAATCCAATGCGGATGATACGGTCCGTGACTTTTTTCGCGCATTGGAATTGAGCGGCGAAAGTAAAACGGGAGATGGCTCGGCATGAGCCTTCGGTTTTCTGAAAAGCAAAAAAAAGTATTGACCTGGTGGTGTGCCTCGTCTGCTGAGAAAACATATGATGCCATTATCTGCGACGGCGCTGTGCGAAGCGGAAAAACCGTGTGCATGTCCTTGAGCTATATCTGCTGGGCAATGGCCCGATTTGATGGAGCACAGTTCGGAATTTGTGGAAAAAGTGTGATTTCCGTGCGGCGAAATGTGGTGGCGGCAATCGTGCCGTGGCTTACAAAACTGGGGTTCCAGTGGACGGAAAAACGTACGGAAAATCTGCTGGAAATTTCCTGCTGCGGACGCACCAATCGCTTCTATCTTTTTGGCGGATATGATGAAAAAAGTGCTTCACTGATTCAGGGTATCACGTTTGCAGGGGTATTGCTGGATGAAGTGGCACTGATGCCGCGCTCCTTTGTGGAGCAGGCGTGCGCAAGATGCAGCGTGGAAGGCTCCCGGTTGTGGTTCAACTGTAATCCGGAAGGTCCACAGCACTGGTTTTACCGTGAATGGATTTTGAAAAAAGAACAGCGCAATGTGCTGTATCTCCATTTTACAATGGAGGATAATCCGTCCTTGAGTGAGGACATCAAACGGCGCTACCGCAATTCCTATACGGGAACCTTTTACCGCAGATTTATTCTCGGAGAATGGACCCAGGCACAGGGACTTGTCTATGACTTTTTTGATCGCAGATCAGATTGTGCTCCGCCGCCGGTGGGAGCATGTGAAAAGTATATCGTTTCCATAGACTACGGTACGGCAAACCCTGCATCCTTCGGACTTTGGGGAAGGCTGGGAGATACATGGTACCGCGTGGACGAGTACTATTATGCGTCGCGACGTGAGGGCAGACAAAAAACAGATGCGGAATATGTGGAGGATCTGCTGGGATTGCTGGATGGCCGCAGACCGGAAACCATTATTGTGGACCCATCGGCTGCCAGCTTTATTGAGGCCCTGCGCCGCACGGGACTGCCGGTGCAAAAGGCGGACAATGATGTATTGTCCGGTATCCGCATCACAGCAGGTATGCTCAAAGAAAAGAAAATCGTTCTTTGCACCAACTGTGAGGACTGTCTGCGGGAAATGGAACTTTACTGCTGGGATGATCGGGTCGGAAAAGAGGCTCCCAGAAAGGAGCACGACCATGCCATGGATGAGATGCGTTATTTTGCCGTATATCTCACAAAGCAGGCACAGAGCGATACCTTCTTTGCTGCCGCGGTAGCGCGGCCAATTCAATAAAAAGGAGAGATAATTGGATGAAACTGGGGAAAAAGCGTGCGGATAGTACACCGGTGGAGGTGCAGCTGAGAAATGCTTCCCACCATCCTTTCGGTATTCTGGAGGGATATATACCCCTGCGCAATGGTGAGATTCAAATGTATCGCGCCATTCGTGAGGCGATACCAATTGTGGATGCCGCAATCATGAAAATTGTGCGCCTGGTGGGTGGATTTTCCGTCGAATGCAGCGATAACAAAGCGCAGAGAGAACTTCGGGAATTTTTGCGCACGGCTGCGGTGGGACGCGGACAGCATGGCATCGACAGTTTTTTGAATCAGTATCTGGATAGCCTGCTGACGGCCGGGCGTGCCGTTGGAGAAATCGTACCCCGTCGGGACGGCAGAGGAATTGCTGCGGTGCTGTGCGGTGACGTTACTCAGGTGGAGGTGCGAGAAGGAAATTCTCCACTGGAGTTTTCCTTGTGCAGCTGGGACGAAAACGGGCAGCTGAGGCCCCTTGCACGACAGGACCTTTTAATGTTTACGCCGTTTAATCCGGAAATAGGAAGCCCGTACGGGGTGTCCCTTTTACGCTCTATGCCCTTTATGGCAGAAATCTTGATGAAAATTTATCATGCAGTGGGACAAAACTGGGAACGTGTGGGGAATGTGCATTTCGCGGTGATCTATAAACCGGGAAATGACAGCGAAGCGAATCTTGCAAGGGAACGCAGCGCGCAGATCGCCAGAGAATGGTCCAGTGCGATGGAATGTTCAAAACATGGCTATGTGCGCGATTTCGTGGCTGCCGGTGATGTGGATATTAAGGTAATCGGTGCGGACAATCAGGTGCTCGACAGCGAAGTGCCTGTGCGCCAGATTTTGGAGCAGCTGATTGCGCGAACCGGCATTCCGCCCTTTATGCTCGGACTGAACTGGTCATCAACAGAGCGAATGAGCTCCCAGCAGGCAGATATGCTGACCACGGAAATGAATGCCATTCGCCGTACACTGACACCTGTTCTTGAAAAGATTTGCCGAATGTGGCTGCGTATGAATGGTTACGCCTGCGATTTTCACGTGATCTGGAATACGATCAATTTGCAGGATGAGGTGGAGAATTCACGTGCACAGCTGTATGTGGAACAGGCACGCCAGCTGCGCATTGAAAATGATAAGGAGGAATCCCAATAATGGAAATTCGTAAAAATTTGCCCCCTGTTTTGGTTTGCGCGGAAGAGACTTCTGATATGGCACAAATCAATGCATTGGCGAAAAAAAAGCTCTTGCCGGAAGAGGTTTATACATTCAGTGTGCGTCTTTGCGACAATGAAGTGGATCGCGACGGTGAGCGCTTTGATAAAGAAACCTTGAGAGAACTGGCGGAGATGTTCGTGGGCAAGAGTGGTATTTTTGATCATTGCTGGTCTGCAAAAGAGCAGACGGCACGTATTTACCATACAGAGCTGTGCTGCGAAAACGGCCGCCTGACTGCTGCCGGAGACAGCTATTGCTACCTGAAGGGCAAGGCCTATATGCTGCGCACAGAAAAGAACCGCGATCTGATCGAGGAAATTGAGGCAGGTATTAAGAAGGAAGTATCTGTCGGATGCAGTGTGCGGGAGGCAGTTTGCTCCATTTGCGGCGCTCAGGACGGAAACTGCGGCCATACACATGGAAAGGTCTACGACGGGAAATTGTGCTACACAGAATTGCGCGGTGCACAGGATGCTTATGAGTGGTCCTTTGTGGCTGTCCCTGCCCAGAAAAATGCCGGCGTGATGAAACACTTTGGCGGCAGCAGAAAGGCAGGCCTGAAGGAGTTTTTGAAAACACAGGGCAATGAGCGTTATCTTGAACAGCTGGAAGGACTGGAACGTGAAGCTGCCATGGGCAGAAGCTATATGAAGGCACTGCGCAGAGACGTTTTGCGTTGTGCATGCACTGCCGAAACGGATTTGGACAGCAAAATTTTTGCTTCGGCACTGGAAAAGCTCGACGAAGGAGAACTTTTGGAGCTGCAGCGCCTTTATAAAAATAAAACGGAAAAGCTGATGGCTGCCATGCCGCAGCTTCAGTATGGTGCAAACACAAAAAACAGCACTGATGGCAGTGCGTTTTTGATTTGAAATGAGGAGGAGTAAAATATGAAATTTTCCTATGAAAAAATCGGAGCATGGAGTGCTACCTTTGCTACAGAAACTGCGGTGGAGGGGCAGGTCGTAAAAATGAGTGCGGATCACACCGTGGCAGCATGTGCCAGCGGCGATCCATTCTGCGGCGTGGCTGATATCGTGAGAAACGGTATTTGCGGTGTGCAGATGCATGGTATGGCTAAGGTGGTTTACAGCGGCAGCACACCTGCCATTGGCAATGCAGTTTTAACTGCTGACGGCAAGGGCGGCGTTTGCACTGCTTCTGCCGGGCAGACTTATCTGGTGGTAGCTGTCGATACGACCAACAAAACATGTGTCATCAAGCTTTAAGGAGGAAGAAAACTATGGCAGTTCATTTTGATAATTTGAAATTGGAGAAGGGAATGTATGCCCAGGGCGGAAAAACTTTTTCCCAGGTTTTGGAAGAATACGATCCCAGTGAGCAGTACCGCGGTACTGCAATGGAAGGTATGGATGCTTATCAGCGCCAGCTGAAGCGCTTTGATATTAAGGTTAAGGGTGCCGGCAGCGATATTGTGGAAAAGTTTTTTGCCAATACGGAGTCTGCGGTGCTGTTCCCTGAATTTGTGTCCCGTGCGGTGCGTCAGGGCATGCAGGAGGAAAATATCCTGCCCGCAATCACTGCAACTGTGACCAATTTTAACGGCATGGACTATCGTTCCATCAAATCTGACACAGATGATGAGGATAAGTCCCTGCGCGTTGTGGCCGAGGGCGCAGCACTGCCTGAAACCACAGTGAAGGTGCAGAACAATCTGGTCAAGCTGAATAAGCGCGGCCGTCTGCTGGTGGCATCCTATGAAGCCATTCGCTTCCAGAGACTGGACCTGTTTGCTGTTACACTGCGCCAGATCGGTGCCCATATTGCACGCATGCATTTGCAGGATGCTATCGACGTCATTATGAAGGGCGACGGAAACAATAATCCTGCAAAGACCTATAAAATTGGGACCACTCCCATCGGCGGCACAGCAAGTACTATGAGCTATGCTGCGCTGTTGGATTTTTGGGCACAGTTTGATCCCTATGAGATGAATACTATGCTGGTCAGCAGCGATGTCATGCTGGCACTTTTGAAGATGCCCGAATTCCAGAACCCTATGACCGGACTGAATTTCCAGGGCACCGGCTCTTTGACAACCCCTCTGGGCGCAAAGCTGCTGCGTACCTCTGCAATGCCTGCCGGTACCATGATCGGTCTGGATAAGAATTATGCACTGGAAATGATCAACGGCAGCGAGGTACAGGTCGAATATGATAAGCTGATTGACCGTCAGCTGCAGCGTGCGGCAATCACCAGCATCTCCGGCTTTGCTAAGCTGTTTGAAGATGCTTCCAAAGTTTTGACCCTGAAGTAAACAGAAAGGAGCGGCTGCATGAAAGAAGAAATTTTGGCGGTGGCGAACTGCGTGACCGGAGCGGGGGAGCATGAGACGGCGTATCTTGAAAAACTCTGCGCCATGGAGGAAGCACGTCTTCAGAGCCGCTTGAAAGAACCTTTGACCCAGGAGAACCGTGATGCGTTCATCTGTGCTGTGGCATGGATGGCTGCTGCGGATTATTTCGGTGGAAAAGGAACGGATGGAGCTGCATCCTGGAGCGCCGGTGATGTGACAGTACATGAGCAACCTGCTTCGGCTTACAGTGCCGCTTCGGACAATTTGAGAAAAGCAGCCCGGGTATTGCTGGAAGGACATCTGGAGGATCAGCAGTTTGCCTTTTTGGGGGTGGATGGATGAGCGACAGCTTCCAAACAATTCTGAGTACACACGGAAAAGAAGTGCAGATCCATACTGCACAGGAGCAGAAAACCGTGCATGCTTTCGTGCAAATGATTCGAAAAAAAGAAACACACGCCCCGGAAGAAGAAACGAACTTTGGCGCGGAGGATCTGCGCCGATGGCTCTATATCGGCCCTCCTAATCAGCCGGTAAAGGTCGGTGACAGGCTTTCAGCCGACGGGCAGTTTTACACGGTTCAGACGGCGGAAGCCATCTGTGTGGGGACAAAGCGAACACACTGGTGGGCGCTTTTGCGTCCGGAAAGAGAGAGGCTTGTATGAATGGGATGGAGCAGGTGAAGGCTGCCCTTTCTGAAAAGATTGCAGCAGCCGGAATCACAACGGTGGATGCATGGAGCCGCGGGAGACTACCACAGCTTGAAAAGGCTGTGGCGGTCCTCGGCATTCGGGAAAGCGAGAGTGGGTCGGTGGCAATGTGGAATTATCTTGGCGATGTGTGGGATGAGACGTTGGGGCATCCTGTGGAGCGCTACGGAAGGCATTTGCATCTGACACTGTTTGCTGATTTTTATGCCCCAAAGGGGTGCGCCGATGAAATACAAACAGGCTGCGAAACATTGGAAGAAATTTTCCTTTCTCCGCTCGCGGAAGGAATTCAGGGAAATTCCGTTCAGCGCGGAGAACTGCATTATGACAGAACCAGCGGTTATCTCAAATGCCGCTGCACGGTTACATGTTTGGCATATTTTACAGCGACGCGTACAGAAGAGGGCGCGCTGCTGACTGATTTTATTTTGAAAGGAGTGCTGCAATGAACAGCATAATCCATGAACGCCCAGGCGTTTATTCCTCTTATGATGCATCTGCTGCCATTCAGGGCGGCGGTGCAAGAAAAGTTATCGGTATTGCGGCTAAGGCCACATCGGGCGAAAAAAATACAGTGGTGCGCTTGACAAATTATGCCTCAGGTCAGGCGGCCTTTGGCGAGGATAAGAAAAGCATCGGAATGCAGACCCTGCTGCGTATCCTGTATCAGAACGGCGCATCCGCTGTTGTGGCTGTAGCTGTGCCTGATACCGGTACGACCGAAGAATACAAGACGGCTTTTGCGCTGCTGCAGAAGGAAGCAGATATCGGTGTGATCGTCTGCGACGGTGATGCGTTGGCTGTGCAGCAGGCACTGCGTGACAGTGTTGCACAGGCTTCGGCTGCACGAAATGAGCGCATTGCTGTTGTTGGCAGCAAAGGAGAAGATGTCTCTGCGCTGGTTGAACGCGCAAAAAATCTGAATAGCGAGCGTATGGTATTGGTGGGCGGTGAGGTATTGGCAGCTGATGGTACGGCACTGAGCGGTATCGCAGCAGCCGGTGCGGTGGCTGCCGTTATTGCATCGGGCGCAGATCCCGCAGTGCCGCTCAACGGTGCGGAATTGAGGGGATTCACAGGACTGCAAACGGCATACAGCGATAATGAAATCGATCTTTTGGTGCGTGGCGGTGTAACACCGCTGGAATGTGTTTCCGGTATTGTCAGTCCGGTGCGCGGTATTACGACACGCACAACAACCGGTTCGGTTACGGATACCACTTGGAGAGAACTGACCACCATTTTGATTGTGGATGATGTCATTCCCCAGATTAGAAATGCGCTGCGCAGCAAGTTTACCAGAAGCAAAAATACAGCACAGACCAGAAGTGCCATTCGCTCACAGGTGATTGTGGAGCTGGAAAACAAGCGTGCTGCGCAAATCATTGATGCATTCGGTGATGTTGTGGTCACAGCATCTGAAAAGGATGCGACGGTGTGCCAGGTAGAGTTTTCTTTTGCGGTAGCACACGGCCTAAATCAGATCTATCTGACAGCACATATCACGGTATAAGGAGGGGCAAACAATGATGAAAGTTTCAGGATTCCCGACAAGCAGCGATATTTATCTGGAGGCAGACGGTAAAAAAATTGCGGTGGTGCAAAGCTACACCGCAAAAGCTACAAAAACAAGCCAGACCGTCGAAGCCTTTGGCGAAAATGAGCCTGTTGCCATTATCCCCGGTCAGAATCAGTATGTGCTGACTTTAAAGCGCTTGTATGCAACAGATGAGGCAATCAGTGATGGACTCAATTTTTATAACTTGGAGAATTTTTCCCTGGTTATCTGTAAGCCGGATCGCAAGGTCATCTACAGCGGCTGTCAATGGAGCAACATTGCAGAAGAGGGACAGCTGGGGGCAATGGTCATGGAAAGCATTACCATTTTGGCATCAAAACGTCTTGAGGTTGCAGCGTAATGGAGCGCGCATTATATCGGCTGCTGAATGACGAGCAGACGCAGATGATCCAGCTGCGCGGACAAAAGCTGACAATGGTGCTGCTGACCGCACAGGAGCTGATGGAAATTCGTTTTGCCGGAGATGAGGGGACGGACGAGTTTTCAAAGGCACTTTATTCCGGTGCGGCATTAGCGGCAAAAATTTTGAAACAGGACGATGAGAGACTTTTCCTCAATGCCGAGGAAGTGCTGCAAACACTGTCCGCAGAGGAAATCAACCATATTGTGGAAAGCTATCACAGATGGAGCGCGGAAATCGATCCCGGCTTCAACTGCGATGAAAAGACCATTGAAGCACTAAAAAAAGTTTAAAGCATACGCCGGAAGAGCGGCTGCGGTGGCGTGTGCTCAAGCAGTTTCGCGTTTTGCCCGGTGAAAAACGTGCAAAACAAATGACACAACGGGAATATCTTTACTGCGTTCTTCAGCAATGGCTGGATGAGGAAGAACGATTGGACAGCCTGTGTCCCACATGCCGGGCACAGGCGATGGAAAAGCGGTGCACGCATTGCGGCGTGCCCCTCGCCCAGACGGACGGCATGGAAAATACGGCGTTTGATATGGAACGTTATCGCAGATTGAAAGAAGGAAAGACCGGTTGAACTATTTTGAGAAACTGAAAAACCGCAGTGTGTTTCTCTGGCGTGCATTATTTGAGGTGAAACATACCAAAGAACTTTTGCCGCCAGTTTATATAGATCGTGCTCCTGGGCAGCGAAAGCTGCCGGGAGCACATGTGGATACAGCAGAGAGAGTGCCGCAGGCTGAGGCGGAGCAGATGACATCGGAAGCATTGCGAGGGGTCGGAGCGGAACAGAGGATGCAAAAAAAGCTGCCGCAGACTGCACAGGATGCGGAAAAGCAGGAACATGTTCTGCATGGTATGGAAGCAATGGAAACGGCACTGCGGCGCGCAGCACTGAAAAAGGAATCGGCTGTGGTGCGGAAAGATGTGCATCAGAGCAATGAAAAGCATTCGGCGCAGCTGCTCTTGCAGCGTGTGCAGGAAACTGCGCAAAGCGGAATGTATCCTCAAAATGCTGCCGTATATGCAGATCAAATCAGTGACGGCGAAAGGCAAATGATCAAAAGTGCCGCGCCGGAAGAATGGTCTGCCTATTTTGAAAAAGATGCGCGTCGTTATGACGGCGCATGTGAATTGATGTGAGGAGGTGCGTATGGCAAAATTACAGCCAATGAGATATAAGGATTATGTATGGCCGCATAATCCCAGAAGCTATACCATTACCTACCGCCGCCGTATTGCGGTGCAGGAAGTGCCCTACGGATATTACACCATGCAAAACCTGGGCCTTGGAAATCGTGTGATGCGTGGCAGCGGCGAATTTGTGGGTGAGGGCGCCTACGAGGAATTTAAACGTCTGGCAAAGGTTTACTATGCCGGAGGCGAGGGTACACTGGTACATCCCTGCTGGCAGTCGGCCCATGTATTTTTTGCAAAGCTGTCGTTGCAGCAGATGCCGCGTCCGGATTATGTGGCGTATACATTTGAATTTTGGGAAAGCTATGATCGCTATGAAACGGAACTGAAACCTGTGCGCAGAAATGAAAATGGCACTGCCGGCGGCAGTACCTATTCATCGGGCAGCAAAACAGAGGCGACGTACCATACGGTGAGAAAGGGTGAGAACCTTTGGGGAATTGCCCATAAATATCATACGACACTTGATAAGATTCTGGCGATGAACTGCGGATTGAAAAACCCAAACCTGATTTATGCAGGACAGAAAGTACGGGTGGCATAATGAAAGCGATTTTACAGGTTTACGGTGGAGAACAATATACTTTGCCGCCGCTTCTTTCCTGGGAAGTGACCGTGACGGGCAGTGTGCCCTGCGACAGCTTTTCAATTACCTGCCTTTATGATGCGAAGATGGCATCGCTGCTGGAAAAAGCACATCGATTGACGCTGGTGGACAAGAAACCTGTTTTGGAAGCGGTGATCGATGAGTATGAAATCGTGCAGGATCGCAGGGGGCGACAGCTCTCCTTGAGCGGACGCGGATTGATGGCACTGCTGCTGGATAATGAATCGGCAGCCGTTGAATACATATATCCGACGCTTTCGGAGCTTTTGAGAAATCATGCAGCGCCTTGTGGCATTGGTTGGGAGAGCTTTTCCGAGCTGCGTGGCAGAGAGGTGTATTCTGTAAGCAGCGGCAGCAGCCAATGGAAGGCATTGAGTGGGTTTACACGCTATGTTGGTGGGTTTGAGCCACGGATTACTGCAATGGGAAAGTTGCAGGCAGTGCCTTGGAAAGATAATGGAAAGCGCCTTTCCATCAATGTACGCACCCCTGTTTTGAAATTTTCTTGGAAAGATCAGCGCTATGGTGTGTATTCCGAGGTGCTGGTGATGGACAAACTGAAAAAGACGCGGCAGGTTGTAAGAAATCAGGAGTTTTTAGCACGGGGCGGAAATTGTCGTCGCGTCCTTTATGTGCCGGGTCGTTCCAGCGGCACAGCGATGCGTTATACCGGAGCATATCAAATTGAACAATCAAAAAGACATAAACGAAAGCTGACGCTTGTGCTTCCTGGAAGATTTTGGGCAGAACCGGGACAGGTGATCTGCATGGAGCGCAAGGATATTGGTATTACAGGTGATTTTTATCTGGAGGAATGGGGTTCGTCCTGCAATATACAGGGAGAACGGACAACGTTGACTATGAGGAGGTTGGAGGATTAATGTGGCTTTCTAAAAAATTGCGTGAGGGAGCAGAAAGCAGTGAGGCTGTAGCAGATCTGGGCATAACGACCATTGGCGGCGAAAAGCTGGGGGCATATACCCGTGGTGAAGTGCGGAATCTGGATGTTTGTGCACCCAAAGGCGTGATTTGGCGTCCTAGAAGCGGCGATCAGGTATTGGTGCTCAAAGGCGGACCCGGCGGCGAAGAGGGCTTTGTTGTTGGCGTAAAAGATACATCGGGACGAAATATTGCCGATGGAGAGCTCTATCTTTATGCCGGCGGCGCATCAATCCATCTTAGAAATGATGGTGTTGTATCGATCACCGGCAGAGTCATAATTAACGGGGAAGAATATCAATCTCTTGGGGCTAAAGAAGGGGGAAAATGAGTGGAGCTTAAAATCAAAAACGGAGACTATGTATTGGATGGGAAAGGGTCGCTGCAACGATTGTCCGGCAGTGCCGAATTGGTTCAGCGTGTGCTGTATAAGTTGACTGCACGGCGTGAGAAATTTCCTTTTATTCCGCAGCTTGGCAGTGAACTATATCAAATGGGCGGCTTGGTGGCGAGGGAACGCAACAGTGCCGCGGAGCAGGCAGTGCGTGAAGCGCTGAAAGATGAGACGGAACTGGAAGTGACTGCTGTGCAGCTGACGGAATCCGGCGATGGCTTATATGTGCTTACGGTGCATTTGAACTATCGGGGTCAGGATATGGAGCTATCGTTGACTATCCAATGAGGGAGGAGAACGTATGAAAACAGTAGAAGAAATCTATCAGCAGATGCTGGCAGATTTTGAAGGGCGCATTGGAGTAGATCTATCAAATTCCTGTGATTTGGCTGTGCGGCTTTACGCGGTGGCAGCACAGATTCAGGCACTTTCTGCACAGACGGACTGGGTGGAAAAGCAATGCTTTCCGCAATCTGCAGAGGGAAAGTATCTGGATTATCATGCGCAGATGCGTGCGATCACGCGCCGTACGGCCGTGCACGCGGTGGGTACCATGCGATTTTCTGTAAACGAAGCGGCAAGTGAAAATCTGGCGGTGCCAAAAGGTACGGTTTGCATCAGTACGACGGGAGTGCACTATGAAACAACACAGGACGGGGTGCTTCGTGCCGGGCAACTCACCGTTGATGTGCCTGCCAAGGCGGTGGAGGCGGGAGCAAACGGCAATACTACGGAAAATACGGTAATTGCAATGTCGGTGGCACCCACGGGCATTGTGAAATGCACCAATCCGACAGCGTTTGCCGGCGGTGAGGATGCAGAGAGTGATGAAAGCCTGCGTGCGCGTATTTTGGACAGCTATAAGCGGCTGCCAAACGGTGCCAATGCAGCATTTTATGAAAGTCAGGCGATGCTGTATCCGGGAGTGGCAGCGGCTAAGGCGGTGGGGCGTGCCAGAGGAGTTGGCACGGTTGATGTTTATGTGGCAACAACTGCGGGAATTCCGGCGAATGAATTGCTTCAAAAAATTCAAAAAGATTTGGCGGAAAAACGCGAGATCTCAGTGGATGTGAAGGTATTGGCACCTACGGCAAAACCAGTTCAAGTAACACTTTCTCTGGAAATAGCAAATGGCGCACAGTTTGAAATCGTGAAAAAGGAAGTGGAGGCAGCACTGCATCTGTATTTTAGCGGCGAACGCCTTGGAAAGGCGGTCTTACTTTCACAGCTGCATGCAGTCCTTTACGGAATTAAAGATCTGGTGAATTATCATATTCAGGCACCTGCTGCTGATGTAGAAATAAAGACTATGGAATTACCAACGCTTGGTACACTCACGATCAGCGCGGCTTAAGGCGGTGATTACTTGTCATATGCAGCATATATTAAGACGCTGTTGGAGCCGCTTGGAATTTATACATTTCAGGAGGGCAGCATCAGCGGAAGTGAAATTGAGAGTGTCGGTGTGGCGTTGGATGGCTGTGCAGAAGAGCTGGCAGAAGGGGAACGGGAAGCGCTTGTGCCTACCGCGCAGACCTGGGGCCTTGAACAGATGGAGGCACTATTTGCGAAAAAACCGGCAGCACCCAATCTGGAACTGCGCAGGAAAGCCATTGCCGCGCTGACGCAGATCGGCGGCGATGATTTTACAGTATCGGCCATCAACCGTGCGCTCAGCGGCTGCGGCGTTAAGGCAACTGTGGAAGAAACGGGAAAAATCGGCTATGTCCGTGTAACGTTTCCCAATACCGCCGGTGTGCCGGAGAAATTTGATCAAATGGCAGATATTATTTTGGATATTATCCCCTGTCATTTGGAAACGGAATTCTATTTCCGCTATTTGACCTGGAGTGAGCTGGAAGCACGTTTTCCGGATTGGAACAGCATTGAAGCAGGAAACTATACGTGGGATGAATTTGAGCTGGCGGTATAACAATCCTGCGGAATTTTTATATAGAGGAATGAAACGGCGAGTCCTCTGTGAGCAAATCAGACATGCGCTGATTCCTTTACATGAACAAATGAGCGATATTCGGCTTGCCGAATATCGCTCATTTGTTATACGTCAGCCCTGCTTAACGGAACAGGTTCTTATTTAGAAATCGTCGTCATCGTCATCATCCTCATAGTAGCGGTCAGGATCTTTATGCATATGATAGGAGACAAGCAACAGGAAAAAGCCTGTAATAACAGCGGTTATCACCAATTCGTTGTTACCAGTTCCGCGCAGAATCAGCGCAGCAAAAATGAATAAAACACCAAAGGTGCCGCAAATAAGGGATTTAGGATTCTTCATAAGTAGCCTCGATTCTGACAAATTGGACTTTAACTCATCATGATTATATCAATTCTATGCAAAAAGTCAAGAAAGCATCCTTTGGAAATGATAACTGCATCAAACGAATGCTTTTGAAGGGGATGGCACGTAAAATCCACAGGGGTATATGGGGCAATATTTACAGGAGAGGGTATGCTGAAAAAGAAAGGTATGCAATGAGCGAGTGGAGTATTGCTGATTAGAATCCCAGTTCTTCACCGATCAATACAACTTCCATCTCCATGCTGCCCATGGCCTCCCACAGCACAACAAGACCACGGCAGATACGATCGGGGCTTTTGCAGTCGTAGCATTTATCGCCTTTGATGGCACAGGGGGTTTTTCTGGAAAGACGCTGGGCGTTTTTGGGGCTTGCAATATTGCGCGCGCGCCATAGAGCAGCGTCATAGTCCTCGGCGATTTTGTTGATTCCGGCAACAAAATACACTTTCTTGTGACCGTACAGGGTAGAGGCCACGCGGTTTCCGGTGCCGTCAATATTGATCAGCTCTCCGGTCTGCGCAATACCGTTGACAGAGGTGAGATAAATGTCGGCAGTGGCGGCCTTGGTGTGGGTTTCCACAATGGGTGTGCCGGGCGCGGCATACCACTGCCAATGCATGGTGTTGTGTGTGGAAAGTGCATCGTAGATTCCCATATCGTGCAGGGTAACACTGCCGCCAACACCGACAGTCTGGTTATCGATGGATTCATCCAAATATGTCTTGGCTGCTTCGGCGGTATCAAAATAGGATACAATAAAGCCGCGATTTTGAAGATTTTTCATGGTAGTTTCAATATTGACCATAATATCCCTCCTAAAATTTGTATGATTAAAATAAGTATATCAGTATGTGGGATATGCTTCAAGAAAAAAAGCAGTCGAAGAGGGCTGCTCTTCGACTGCGGGGCTTGATTAGAAATCAGCGTTTCCGACGGTGCGGGGATGGGGAATGACATCGCGGATGTTGGAAACACCGGTTAAATACATAATCATGCGCATCCCAACCGGATACCGGTTGGGAACCCTGAATATTATATCCGCAGCGGTAAAAATGAATTTCACCTGCGGCAGGATTTTGGCAGAGCCAAAATGCCTGAACGCAAAGCGCCCTGCTTTGAGCGCATTAGAAATCAGCGTTTCCGACGGTGCGGGGATGGGGGATGACATCGCGGATGTTGGAAACACCGGTTAAATACATAATCATGCGCTCAAAGCCCAGACCGTAGCCTGCGTGCTTGGTGCCGCCGTAACGGCGCAGATCCAGATACCACCAGTAATCCTCGGGATTCATACCCAGCTCGGTGATACGGCTTTGCAATAGTTCCAAACGCTCTTCACGCTGGCTGCCGCCGATGATCTCACCAATGCCGGGGACGAGACAGTCTGCGGCGGCGACGGTCTTTCCGTCATCGTTGAGGCGCATATAGAATGCCTTGATTTCCTTGGGATAGTCGGTGACGAAAACAGGCTTTTTGAAAATCTGCTCAGTTAGATAACGCTCATGCTCCGTAGCCAGATCACAGCCCCAGTAAACGGGGAACTTAAAGTCCTGACCGCTTTCACTCAACAGCTTAACAGCTTCGGTGTAAGTGACACGGCCGAAGTCAGAAGTCATGACATGGTTCAGGCGCTCCAGAAGTTCCTTGTCCACAAAGCTGTTGAAAAACTTCAGCTCATCAGGGCAGCGTTCCATGGTGCGCTTGATGATGAACTTGATCATATCTTCGGCGGTATCCATGTAATCGTTTAAATCGGCAAAGGCCATTTCCGGCTCGATCATCCAGAACTCAGCGGCATGACGCTGGGTATTGGAGTTTTCGGCACGGAAGGTGGGGCCAAAGGTATAGACATTGCCGAATGCCATAGCAAAAGACTCGGCATTCAGCTGACCGGAAACCGTCAGGTTTGCGGCTTTGCCGAAAAAGTCCTCGCTGAAATCCACTTGCCCATCCTCGGTCAAAGGAGGATTTTTGGGGTCGAGGGTGGTTACACGGAACATTTCGCCTGCGCCTTCGCAGTCTGAAGCGGTGATCAGGGGCGTGTGAACATAAACAAAACCGCGCTCCTGGAAAAATTCATGCACAGCCATCGCTGCCACAGAGCGCACACGAAATACAGCAGAAAAGAGATTGGTGCGGGGGCGCAAATGAGCAATCGTGCGCAGATATTCAACAGTGTGACGCTTTTTTTGCAGAGGGTAGTCAGGGGTGGAAGTACCCTCGACTTCGATAGAGATCGCGGTGATTTCCAAAGGCTGCTTCGCCTCTGGCGTCAGCTTTACAATGCCGTGTACGATCAGAGCACTGCCGACATTCAGCTTTGCAATCTCCTTGTAATGATTGACTTTGCCGTCTTCAAAGACAACCTGCAAATTTTTGAAGCAGCTGCCGTCATTCAGCTCGATAAAGCCGAAGGTTTTCATGTCGCGCAGCGTGCGCACCCAACCGCAGACAGTGATTTCCTGACCGCTCAGGGTTTCGCTGTCAGCAAAGACAGCGGCAATTTCTGTTCTTTTCATATTCTATAATTCCCTTCTTAAGGTAATTCATTTTATCAAAAGATAGACTTATTATAGCCATTTTTAGGGTATTTGACAAGGAGGAAAGGGAAAAACTCCTTGATTTTCGGATGAAGTTCCAATATGATGTATTTTAGAACAGCTCTTTTGGCGGAAAGGATATTAAAATGGTCATTTTTATTCGGTTTTTACCAGTCATCTACCTTGTTTTGATCAATATCGCGGCATTTATCGTGTATGGTGTAGATAAACACCGTGCGGAGCGGTATCTTTGGCGTGTGCCGGAGAAGGTGTTGATTTTGCTTGCTGTGTTTGGCGGGAGCATTGGCGCGCTGCTGGGTATGCGCACATTTCACCACAAGACGCGCAAGTGGTATTTCCGCTTTGGCATTCCCGGCATTTTGATTTTGCAGATTTTGGCACTTGCCCTGTTTTTCGCATGGGATCTGGACTTTTTCACATGGTTTCATTGAATGAAAAAAGTGGAAGATTTCCAGTAAAAACACCCTGTTGATAAATTGACATATGCATCCGAAGCGAGTACAATCATGGCGAAGAGTACGAACCTTCGATGAATGACAATGTTCCGATATAGTATTTATATAGTATGTCGCAGACATAGAAGAAAGGATGTTGAGATATGATCTATTCCACCGAAGTACAGCATATGTGTCCTGTTGCGAAGGGTGCATATCACGGTCCCGCTCCCATCCCCGAAGAAGGCAAGTGGGTTCAGGCAAAGCAAATTCAGGATATCAGCGGTTTTACCCATGGTATCGGCTGGTGTGCGCCGCAGCAGGGCGCCTGCAAGCTGACCCTGAACGTCAAGGAAGGCATTATCGAGGAAGCACTGGTCGAGACGATTGGCTGCTCCGGTATGACCCATTCTGCTGCTATGGCATCTGAGATCCTGATCGGCAAAACATTGCTGGAAGCACTGAACACCGATCTGGTCTGTGACGCAATCAATACGGCTATGCGTGAGCTGTTTTTGCAGATCGTTTATGGCCGTACCCAATCCGCATTTTCTGAAGGCGGTCTGGCAGTCGGCGCATCTCTGGAGGACCTGGGCAAAGGTCTGCGCAGTCAGGTGGGCACGATGTTTGCAACAAAGGAGAAGGGACCCCGTTATTTGGAAATGGCGGAAGGCTATTGCACCCGTGTTGCATTGAATAAAAATGATGAGATCATCGGTTATGAATTCATCAATTTGGGCAAGATGATGGACTTCATCAAAAAGGGTGACGATGCAAACGAGGCGCTGGAGAAAGCAAAGGGTCACTATGGCCAGTTCGATGGTGCTGCAAAGTACATCGATCCCCGTCAGGAATAATTGGGAGGAGGACAAGACTATGGCTCTGTTTGAAAGCTACGAAAGAAGAATTGATAAAATCAACGGTGTCCTCGCTCAATACGGAATCGGCAGCGTGGAGGAGTGCCGCGAGATCTGCACGAACAAAGGCTTTGATCCTTATGAAATCGTAAAAGGAATTCAGCCGATCTGCTTTGAAAATGCATGTTGGGCATATACGGTCGGCGCGGCAATCGCCATTAAGAAGCATGTTGCAACGGCTGCGGAGGCTGCAAAAGCCATCGGCGAAGGCTTGCAGGCGTTTTGTATCGACGGTTCCGTTGCCGATGACCGCAAGGTCGGTCTGGGTCACGGTAATCTGGGCGCCATGCTGCTGAGTGATGAGTCCAAGTGCTTTGCGTTCCTGGCAGGTCATGAATCCTTTGCGGCAGCTGAGGGCGCTATCGGTATTGTGAAAAATGCAAACAAGGCGCGCCGCGCGCCGCTGCGTGTCATTTTGAACGGTTTGGGCAAGGATGCGGCGCAAATCATTTCCCGTATCAATGGCTTTACCTATGTGCAGACGCAGTTTGACTATGCTTCCGGCAAGGTCAACGTAGTGCAGGAGATCGCTTATTCCGAGGGAGAGCGTGCCAACGTCCGCTGCTATGGCTGCGATGATGTGCGCGAGGGCGTTGCGATCATGCATCTGGAAGGCGTGGATGTTTCTATTACCGGCAACTCCACCAATCCCACCCGTTTCCAGCATCCTGTGGCAGGCACCTATAAGAAGGAGTGCATTGAGCAGGGCAAGAAGTATTTCTCCGTTGCCTCCGGCGGCGGCACGGGACGCACCCTGCATCCTGACAACATGGCGGCGGGTCCTGCTTCCTACGGCATGACGGATACCATGGGCCGTATGCATTCTGATGCACAGTTTGCAGGTTCCTCTTCCGTTCCTGCACACGTGGAGATGATGGGCTTTTTGGGCATGGGCAATAACCCTATGGTTGGCGCAACGGTGGCAGTTGCGGTTGCTGTGGCAGAAGCACTGAAATAAATCGTTTTTTGAGAGTCCGGAGCATCATGCTCCGGGCTTTTTTGCGTAAATTTCCAAATTTTGAAAAATCGGTATAGTGTCTTGTTGCGCAGAGGTGATTGTGCTATACTACCATGGAAGAAAATTGGAGTTTTGTAATTTTAGAAATCGAGAGGAGATCTAAAGGATGTCATTTCGTCATTTAACACAGTTCGACGATCTGTCTATGGAAGATTGGGATGCCTTGTATCAGCAGACAAGCGATATCATGGAGCATCCGGAAGCGTATACCGATGCCTGCCACGGCAAGGTATCCTGTAATTTGTTTTATGAGCCCTCTACCCGTACGAATTTCTCCTTTCAAACGGCGATGATGCGCTTGGGTGGCAATGTATTTGGTTTTGCGGACCCGAACTCAAGCTCTGTTTCGAAAGGCGAAAGCTTGAAGGATACGATTAAGATGGTTTCCGGGTATGCGGATGTGATCGTGCTTCGTTCTCCGAAGGAAGGTGCGGCAAAGGCGGCGTCGCTTTATTCTGATGTACCGGTCATCAATGCCGGAGACGGCGGACACATGCATCCAACCCAAACCTTGACGGATCTGACTACCATAATGCATTTGCGTGGCAGTCTGGATGATATGTGCATTGGATTGTGCGGTGACTTGAAAAACGGGCGAACAGTACATTCTTTGGTAACGGCACTGGCACGTTTTAAAAATATTAAATTTTATTTGATTTCTCCGCGAGAATTGGCAATTCCCCGATACATGATTGACTATATGAATGCACATAATATGCGTCATGTGGAGGTGACGAACCTTGATGCGGTCATGCCGCAGCTGGACGTGCTGTATATGACACGTATTCAGAAAGAGCGTTTTACGGATATGGCAGCCTACGAGCGCAACCGCGGCGTGTATATTCTCACGGCGAACAAAATGGAGCATGCGAAGAAGAGCCTACTGGTCATGCATCCGCTGCCTCGTGTCAACGAGATTGCAGTGGAAGTGGACGATGATCCGCGTGCAGTGTATTTTAAGCAGGCGCGCTATGGTATGTTTGCCCGTATGTCACTTCTCAAGACCCTGGCGTCCCGTCCGCGTATTGAGCCGGACCCTGTAGCAATCGGAGAGCTGCCCGTTTGCCATAACTCCCGCTGCATTACACAGACAGAACTGTATCTGCCGCCTTTGACAGAAGAAATCGTCGGTAAGGAATGCTGTGCTTACTGCGGTCATGAAATTTATCCCATGGAGAATATTGCGGACGAAGATGTGTAATCATAAAAGGGACTCCCGCATTTGTGGAGTCCCTTTTTAAATAATTTCTTATTTTTTTGAAAATAGGTTGACAGATCAAAAATATTGTGATACCATATCAAGGCTGACATTCTCCTGTCATATCTGCAGGTGTAGCACAACGGCTAGGGCACCAGCCTTCCAAGCTGGGGACGTGGGTTCGACTCCCATCACCTGCTCCATATGCGCCTGTAGCTCAGCTGGATAGAGCAACCGCCTTCTAAGCGGTAGGTCGGGGGTTCGAATCCCTCCAGGCGTGCCATTGATCGGGAATGGCTTTTTACAAGAGAATTACAGCGTTTTTAATTGGTTCCACCCAATGGAATCTATTATGGTGGGTATGGCGCAGTTGGTTAGCGCGCCAGATTGTGGCTCTGGAGGCCGAGGGTTCGAATCCCTTTACCCACCCCATAGAAAGTTCAGGGGTCGGGCAAGCTGTCCGGCCTCGCGAATTTTCAAATTATATTGGGGTGTAGCCAAGTGGTAAGGCAAGGGACTTTGACTCCCTCACTCGCTGGTTCGAGTCCAGCCATCCCAGCCAAGCGTTCAAAACGCAGCTGCGTTTTTTATATATGTGCGGCATCGTACCGCACACATTCACGCCCCGTTAGCTCAGTTGGCAGAGCAATTGCCTTTTAAGCAATGGGTCCGGAGTTCGAATCTCCGACGGAGCACCAGGAAACGACAGATTTCTTTTGAAATCTGTCGTTTCTTTTTTGCAAAATTTCTCGAATATAGCGGGCGAAAACAAGAGACAGCGAAAAATAAAATGCAAAAGAACAGAAAAGTCTCCGGCAGAATATTCTGCCGGAGACTTCCCGGGAAAGACCCTGCGCCTGCCGGAGCTGCCTTTGTGTGCTGCAAAGAGGTACGGTTATTCTTCGGTTTCTTCGCGGTCTGCCTTCCGGTCCAGCTGCCGCTTGCGCGCCTTGTAGATGGCGGAGAAAAAGGTGAGCAGCAGCATCGCTGGAATACTGACGAAAAGCAGCATAAACAGGAATGTCGCAAAGGAGCCTGTGAGGGAGCCGTAGCGATAATAGGTTACGGCAAACCATACTGCCCCCATCACGGCGCCTGCCAGCAGACTGACCAGCAGATTTGTGTTTGTGTTGGCTTTTAATTTGCGATCCCAGATGCCGTTTTTGATGCAGCCGACCAAAAGATAAACAGACAGCACGGTGAGGATGATGCATTCTCCGGCGATGGAGCGGAAGCTGTTCCCTTCCAGCAGATTTTGGATTAAAATTGCGACAGCCAATCCCCAAACAGCGATCCAGCAACAGGTATGTTCAATTTTCAGCAGTTTCATTTCCTGCATTTCATCCAGATTATTTTTCGTCACTTTCATTGTTTTCATCCTCCCAAAACAGTTCGTCCAACCGGGCATCCAAAGCCCAGCATATTTTCAGGCACAATTTGATCGTAGGGTTGTATTCCCCTTTTTCGATGGCATTGATGGTTTGCCTGGAAACGCCGATTTTTTCCGCAAGATCTTTCTGTGTCATATCTTTCTTGGTTCGTGCGAGCTTTAATGCAATATTTTTTGCCACGATATACCCTCCTTTTGTGCTTTGATAGTATCATATATATTTCTATAAGTCAAGTATATACGACATAATAAAAAATATAATGTACTTTGCGGGAGCGTAATATATAGCTGGATGTGCAGGGCGGTACAGAGGTGTGCTATCAAAATAAAAGAACAGGCAGCACCAGAATTTCACATTTTGGTGCTGCCTGTTTGCGTTTTCTTTGTCGGAAAAGGGACTGCTGAATAATGATGATTGCGCAATTACTGTTTTGCAGCCCTTTGGCGCAATATGACGCAATACAAATTGTTTTTTCTTGAGCAGGTATAACAAAAAGTTTTATCCTGCCACGCCTGCACGGGCCATGAAGGCCAGCGATCTGGATGAGCGCGCTTGTGCATTAAATGCGGAGAAAACCTCCTGGCTGACGGCTTCTGCCGCAGCAACGATGTATTTCACATCGTTTTCGGGACAAGGGGCGGTGTTCATGTACTCGCTGTGCATCTCTTTTAAAATGGAAGAGACGGAGGTGTTGTGGGCTGAGGAAGGTATTGGGGCAGTGTGCTTTTGTGCAAACCGTGCCTTTAGGGCTTTTTTCAGTCGGAATTCATACTTGCAATGGTCAACAAATCCGCCTTCAAAATTGGAGTTGTGCGGATGGGTAAAGTAGTCCTCCAAAAAGTGGAGGTTGTAACCCAGACGAAAGCAGTTGATCAGTGTCCACGTGCCGTTGCTCTTCAGATTATTGAGATTTTTTTCTACGCGCTTGGCGGTGGTATCATGTTTGTGACCGACCCAATAAGTATGCACGAGAATGTCCGGCATAATGCTGCCGAGTTTCAGTGCATATCCGTGCAGTCTCCAGGAGCCGTCGCCCATGAGATAGCTGGCCAGTGACCAGTGACATTGTTTGTGCATCGGAATCACCCTCTTAGATGTATTTGAAGGGAGCGATCACAATCGTACAAGGGGATCGAGCTTCCCTACACTTTAAGAATACAGCGGAAAAAGTAAGAAATCAATGGTGTTTTATACCAAAAAATACAACAAAATGGACAAAAAAATCCGCAGAGCAAAACTCTGCGGATGGAAAACTGTAATAAAGCATCATATGCTGTCGGCATGGGGGAAGCGAGACAAAATATCTGCAAAAATAACCTCAAACTGATCTGCGGCATAGAGTTTGCATTCGGATTTGTAGTAGCCGCGGGCGGTGCAGACCAAGCCGTATATGTGCTGCAATTCGCTTTCAGCGTTGACGTAGTCCAGCCGCATGAACCAGCGGCAGCTGGGCTTATTGCTTCGCAAGGCATCCATGAACTGATTGGCACCGTTTTCGAGCAAAGCGTCCATTTCCTCCGGAGAAACGGCACACTGGTTTTTGAGGATTTGCACTTCGCTGGCGAAATGAATGGTACGCAGATTCCGATAGGGGATGGCAATGTATTTTTTGTGGCAGGTGACGCGCAGCTCCTGGGTTTCGGGGAACAGGCGCACGATCGACATATCGCCCAGTGCCAGATCGCCCTGCGCCGGATGCATCAGTGCAATGGCAAATCCTTGCTCCCCTTCGGTACGGCGCAGCTTTTCGAGATTGGCTGCGGCTTTTTCTTCTGGTGTTTTCTTTTTAAACAAGAACATGGGGACGCTCCTTTCAATAACCGATGCTGCGTTCAACGACCTGTTTCATAGGCTGATTGCGGCAGTATCGGGTCAAATTATCACAAAACATGCCTACACCCAAATCACAGGTGATATCCAGCGTCATGTTTCCGGATATATGAGGTGTGAGAATCAGGTTTTTTGTTTTCCACAGCGGATGATCTGCTGGCAGGGGCTCGGGTGTGGTGACATCCAAGGCGGCACCGGCAATTTTTCCTGTATTGAGCAGCTCCATCAAGGCATCCTGATCCAGACAGGAGCCACGTCCAACATTGATCAGGACAGAGGAACGCTTCAAAAGCTCCAGCCGTTCGCGGCTGATGAGATTTTCGGTTTCTTTGGTTTCCGGAAGGCAAATGACAACGGCATCTGCACCGGCCAATGCAAAATCAAGATCTTCGACAGCATAGCTTTCATCAAAGCAGCGCGGCAGGGGTTTATTGGTGCGGTGCACGCCGCGGATATGTGCTGCACCCATGGCTTTTGCACGCTGGGCAAAAGCGGTGCCGATATCTCCGGTGCCGATGACGGTGATGACGCTGCCGTAAATGGAACGGATGCGCCCCAGACTTTTCCATTGGTGTGACGCGGCAATTGCGGTATATTCCGGCATGCGTCGCATGAGCATAAGCATTGTCATGATAATATGCTCGCTGATGGTAATACCGTAAGCACCGGCGGAGTTTGTCAGGATAACGCCGGGATGCGGATAAAGAAAACTGGCGGTATACTGTTCTACACCGGAGGATGCGCATGCCAGCCAGCGCAGAGAAGTGGCACGGGGAAGTTTTGCAGGGGGGATATAGCCATATAAAATTTCGCATTGATCAATAGCAGCATCCAAATCTGCTTCATCAGTAAAATAACGGACAGCGAGATTGTTGCCGGCAGCAATGCGTTCAATTTTGCATTTATGTGTGCTGGTCAGGAAATCCGCCTTGATGCCAAGGATTCGATCCATAAAATAAGTACCTCCAAACTTGTCGCAAAAAACGACGTTCATTCTGAGTTTGAGTTGGGTTATGCTGTTTGCCTGAGACGAGCAAAGCGCGTTTCCATACTCTGGAAACGCACTTGTTTTGGTCGTAATTGCGTGCTGTTAGTGCCTTGGGTGCTTCTGAACCTCTTGACATGCGCGCAAAAGCTGTGATGTAATTTCACTGTCGTAACGATTGGAATACATATCGTAGCGGAGCTGGAATTCGCTCCGAGACATAACGACATATTTGGGGAGAAGGTTGCTTAATGTGATTGCAAGCACATCATTTCTGCATCGTTTGCATGGACAAAGACCCAAAAGATGGATATACTTATCAACTTTTTCATCGGTCAGTTCCCACACTGCGTTGATGAGAACCGTATCATCCGGAGCACTGTCTGTTTGCGATGAAAGCTGTGCGTCTGCTTCGGATAAAGAATGTGCGTCAGGTGCTGCGGGAGCATCAAAAGTATTCTCCGATGGGGCGGAAATGGGTGCATCCGCTATTGAAGCAGGGGGGATTTCCGATGTATGTATAGAAACTTCTTCGGGTGCCGCCACAGGCGCTTCGGAGGATACGGCTTCGGGTTTCGGAACAGAAGGGGGAATGTGCTGCGGCGGAGTTGATGGCTGCACAGCATGCGCTTCCTCTTCCAATGCTTCAGTGAGCGCCGCCTTGATTTGAGAAGAAACTTCCGCATCTGCGTTCAGCGCAGTGATAATGGGGGGA
Organism: Oscillospiraceae bacterium; assembly: GCA_020025175.1. GTDB lineage: Bacteria > Bacillota > Clostridia > Oscillospirales > Oscillospiraceae > Pseudoscillospira. Next base: position 26,259 of record JAHHSM010000015.1, read on the forward strand.
GTTTGAGGAGTGGCGGAGGGAGTGGAAGCCGGAGCGGAAGAGGCGGTGGAAATGGACCCTTCGGATACCTCAGACTGCACCGGAGCAGAGGCGGCGCTTTTTCGCAGCAAATTCATGACATGTGCTGTTTTGTTAGAATTGGAACTGCCTTTAGACGATGACATGGGAGTGCTCCTTTATGTAATGTAGATGTAATGTAATAATCAGCGTTTACGGGGGCGGGGGAATGCTTCACCGGCTACAGCATCAACGATTTTACGAAAATCCATAGCAGGATTAGACTGTGGGCGGTAAGCTAAAACGCTTTGGCCGTAAGCCGGAGCGGCTGCGACATCAACACTGCATCGAACCTTTGCAGAAAAAACCTGAGTATCCATCTGCTCGGCCACTTCGTTTGCCATGTCAAGCACGTCGCGATGGAGCCTGAGGCGATGATTGTATTTATTCATCAAAATGCCCAGAACCTTGAGGTTGGGATTAAAGGAAGAGCGAATTGTTTCGTAGGTATCCCGCAGCTGAGAAACGCCGACCAAACTCAAAATTTCCGGTTCCATGGGGATGATAAGACCTGTAGATGCCACATAAGCATTGATGGTTAAAATATTCAGTGCAGGGGGTGTGTCGATAATGACAAAATCATAGCGGTCCTGCACAAGCTGAAGCTGTTCACACAGCATAAATTCACGGCGTGGCGCGGTAAATTCTACTTCTGCCGTTGAAAGAAGGACATCGGACGGGATCACATCTCCATACTCCGTTGAGGAGATGGATTCAAAGATAGAGCGCGACTTGGAAAGTATATCATATGTTGTGCATCCTGCACCGATTTCCAAACCAAGGGTGAAACCGAGGTTTCCTTGAGGGTCCAAATCGACACCCAATACACGTGCGCCCCGCTGATGCAGACCGGTGATGAGTGCGGAAGCCGTCGTAGTTTTACCGACTCCGCCTTTTTGATTGGATATAGTAATGACTTGTGTCAAAGAAATTTCCTCCTTAGGGAAAAAACTATGGAATTGCCTCTTATTTTTATTTTACAC
>JAHHSM010000127.1 GCA_020025175.1 Oscillospiraceae bacterium
TCAGGTCCTTGTAGGACACATACTTGCTGGAATTGCGCAGCTGGTGGATGATGCAATTTTGAATTTCTGTATGGGGAAAGGTGGCATGAATGGCTGCGTCAAAGCCAGTCAAATTGTCCGTACAGGCAATGAGAATATCCTCTACGCCCCGGTTTTTCAGGCCATTGAGCACGGTTGCCCAAAACTTGGCACTTTCATTTTCACCAACCCACATGCCCAGAACATCTTTTCGTCCATCCAGATCAATGCCAATGGCTATGTACACTGCCTTCTTTACGATCTGACCCTCGCTGCGGACGTGGTAGTGGATGGCATCCAGAAAAACCACGGCGTAGATGGCCTCCAGCGGCCGCTGCTGCCACTCCTTGGCAATGGGCAGGATCTTATCGGTGATCCGGCTGACTGTGGTGTCTGAGACAGAAATGCCGTAGATATCCTGTATATGGGTCTCAATATCCCCCGTAGTCATGCCTTTGGCGTACATAGACAGAATTTTTTCCTCAATGTCCTGGCTGATGCTGGTCTGGTTCTTTTTCAGCACTTGGGGCTCAAATTCACCCTTCCGATCTCTGGGAACAGACACCTCCACATCCCCGAAGCTCGTACGCAGGGTCTTGCTGCTGTGTCCATTACGGCTGTTGTCCGTGTCTTTGTTTTTATAGTCATATTTGCTGTAGCCCAGTTCATCGTCCAGCTCCGCCTCCAGACCATTCTCCATGAATTCGGCGATGGTCTCTTTAAACAGGCTCTGGATGTCGTCCATGCTTCCGATGTTTGCCAGTTGCAGCAATTCTCGGATCTTCTCTCTGCGGGCATTTTCTTCTGGTGTGCGATTCCTTCTGGCCATATCTAAAACCTCCTGTGTGGTGCTTCTATTCTACACCACGCAGGAGGTTTACACAAAGTTTGGGATAATCTCAAAAGCGCATCAAAATCGCTTTCCATCCGCTGGAACAGCGCTTTGAGGTAGCCAACCCCGCCATTGAAAAAGACGGGGCCTGGATTCCTGACATTGCCCCGCTCTATCAGCCTGGTTTTGACTCTTTTAACTTTGTGATTGACTACTGCATAAAAAATCAGCTGGATAATAGTAAGCGCAGTACTGTTAATGATGTACTTACTAAATTACAGCAGATTCAGAACAACAGTATAGGTGTGATTGAACTGTCTCATCAGCTGGATATTGCCCAAGTGACCGAGATATTTATCCGTATCAACTCTAAGGGGGTCGTACTCTCTCAGGCAGACTTTGCTATGTCCAAAATTTCTTCTGATGATCGCTATGGCGGAAACCAGATCCGTAAAACAATGGATTACTTCTGCCATTTGATGCAGAAACCGGAAGACTTTGAAGCGATTCGTCAGAATGATACTGAATTTGCCTCAAGTGAGGACTTTGCAAAAATCAAGTGGATCATTAATGAGCATGAAGATATTTATGCTCCAGATTATACTGATGTGTTGCGAGTAGCATTTACATTCAAGTTCCTCCGTGGTCGAATTGCTGATCTGGTCAGTCTTTTGTCTGGTCGTGACTTCAACACCCGTGATTACCAAGAAGCAATTGCAGAGGAGTCTTTTGCAAAACTCAAAGAAGGTGTTCTGGAATTTGTCAGCAAAACCAATTTTCAGCGCTACCTTATGATTGTGAAGTCCACAGGCATTATCTCCCCATCTATGATCCGGTCTCAAAACGTCCTGAACTTCGGCTATGCTCTATATCTGTTACTTAGAAGTAAGGGTGAGAATGCAGCAATCATCGAAAAGATTGTGCGTCGTTGGATGGTATTGTCCATATTGACCGGGCGATATTCCGGATCTCCAGAATCTACATTTGACTATGACATCAAGCGTTTTCAAGCTAACGATCCGATGGAGTTTTTGGAGAATACAGAAGCCGGTGAGCTTTCCGATGCCTTCTGGAACAACATTCTGGTAACAAAGCTGAACACATCTGTGGCAAGTAGTCCGATGTTCCATGTGTTTCTGATGGCACAGGTCAAAATGGGTGATTGCGGTTTTCTTTCAGAGCAGATTGATGTGAAGTCGCTCATCGAGCAGAGAGGTGATATTCACCATATCTTCCCCAAAAAATATCTGCAAAAGTGCGGTATTAAAGAGCGTGGACTTTATAACCAAATTGCAAATTATGTCTACACACAATCGGAGATCAATATCAAAATCAAGGATCAAGCTCCTAAAGACTACATGGCTCCGGTCAAGGAGCAGTGTACTGGTGGCAATGCTGTATACGGCGGTATTGATTCTCTGGTGAAGTTGGAAGCTAATATGGATGCCAACTGTATCCCTCAAGAAATTTTTAACATGGACTACACTCATTTTGAAGATTTCCTGGAGAAGCGCCGCCATCTGATGGCACAGAAGATTCAGCAGTATTATGAGTTGCTACGATAATATTTAATAACTTAGAGTGGAAATAGAGGTTAGGTCATATGTCAGTATCAGATGGTAAAAATGAACAGATATTGGAGAAACATATTGTCCCCTATGAAAAAAGATTGGTAGCCTTTCTTGATTTACAGGGATTTAAGGACGATATTATACGTAATTATCCGGCCGAAGCTATTGGATCAGTCTTTGGTAAGTTTGATTGTCTGAAGAAAATGCTTGAAAGCAATGATTTGCAGGTGACCATTATTTCCGATAGTATCGTTATATCAACAACTCTTGATATGCCTGAAAATCTAATGTGCTTTTTCGATGCATGTTCTTTTTTTGCAAAACCACGGATGGACACCTTGTTTATTGCGGTCAGAGGAGGAATTGCTTACGGGGATCTCCACCATAAAGACAATATTGTTTTTGGTCCCGCATTAGTTGATGCCTATGATATCAGCGAAGGAAGTCAAAAGTCACCGTTTTTGCATCTTCGCATGTCATCTGAGGTATTCCACTTTATTAGGAAACTTCCTAAATTTGGAGATTTTAGTATGGCTGTTCTGTTTCCAGAAGATGAGGAAAAGAAATATTATACCTTCAACCCTTGGCTATTCCATCTGGCTATGGCAAGCATAGAGGGCACTTTGGTCGAACCAGAACCCTACCATGATATTATTTTGCATCTAAAAGAATATGTCGCATGGTGTGTCATGAATATAGCAAGGTATCGAGATGTTTCCCCGTCAATATTCGAGAAATATGATGAACTGCTTGTTCAAGCTCTTTGCACATTCAAAATTATCAAAGATACATATTACCGCATGTTACCGGATTGCTCACAAAAGATAATAGATTTCTATTCAAACCCCGAACAAGCACTTGTTTTCGCACATCAATTGGAGCATGATCTTAAAGAGGAGCATATAGTGTAAAGAATGTGAAACACGGATGATTGCTCAAAAGACATTCATCCGTGTTTCAATTTTCAGGTCATCTTATAATGCTTCACTGTCTCCACAATCGCCGCTGCTGATAAGCTTATTTGTAAAGCCAAATATTGAGTTGAAATCAATTCAATATATGTTATAATACTTAAGAGAGGATGTGGTTGATATGAAGTTGATTGGAAAACGCCTGCGTACCCTTCGAGGCAGTCTATCTCTGTCTCAGGCAAAGCTGGCAGAGCTTTTGGGCATCACCCAGTCCAGCCTTAACCGTTATGAAAACGGGCAGTCAACTCCGTCGGTTGATCTGCTGCGCAAGTATGCGGACTTCTTTGATGTTTCTATGGATTACATCTTTGCCCGCTGCGACGAGCCGCAGGGAAAATTGTACCACTATCAGCCGAAAGTATGGAAAAACGCCGCTGAGATGGAACAGTTTGTGGAGATGTGCTTTGATCCCAAATCGCCATACTATAACCGCATGAAAGAATCTGTTTTGCAAATGTTTTCAGAACATACCGATGAGTAAGGAGGTTCGACTATGAATGCAGTGATCTATGCTCGTTATTCTAGTGAGGGTCAGCGTGAGGAAAGCATCGATGGTCAGATCCGAGAGTGTATAGAGTATTGCAAACAGAACGGAATGACCGTAGTGAAGGAATACATTGACCGTGCCCTTTCTGCTAAAACAGACAACCGTCCAGACTTCCAGCGGATGATTAAAGACAGTTCCAAAGGATTGTTTGATGTGGTTGTCGTTTGGAAACTGGACCGTTTTGCCCGTAACCGCTATGATAGTGCGCATTACAAGGCGGCCCTGAAAAAGAACGGTGTGCGGGTAGTTTCAGCAAAAGAAAACATTGC
>JAHHSM010000128.1 GCA_020025175.1 Oscillospiraceae bacterium
GCGCCGCATATGTTCTGCGGCGCATTTATTTACTATTTTTTAAAAATTCTTCTACACTCATCTTCTGCCAATGCTGAAACGCCCTCGAAATTCACAAACGGTCGATAGATCAATTCCAACTCATCATGCTTTGCTTTTGCAAGGTATAGATAATGAGTGCCCTCGTCTTCAAGTGCATTTGCCAGGCGTCCTTTCAGACGGAGTGCTCCGCGCAATTCTCGATAACTTTCTCGATCAATCATTTGATCAAAACGAACTTTTCTATACGCTTTTCTTTCCAAAGAAAAGATATCATCTGTTGTCACAAAACCGATTTCCAACTCTGGAACTAAAACATGATCGATACGTTCGGGCGAATCCGGATTCATACAAAGGATGATATCATACCCGTCTTCCCGAATCATGCTCCCAAGTTTTCGAAGCAGTGGCGCACCCAAATGGTATGTATCCTGCAGCTCGTAGACTTTCTTACAAAGACTTGTAATGCTCTGACGGTACCATATCCGACCGTTTGCAGTACAGCCACCAAGGAAACGCTTCTCCTCTTTTCCAATCCTATCCCGTTTTTTACCACGCTCTCTCACCCAGATATTCCGGATGCGGTTCCATGCTTTTTCGCCATTAAACCAAGGCTCTAACGATTGTTCCATTTCTCTGCGTACAGCTCTGGCAACCTGTAAACATGCATATGCTTTTTTATATTTATCTTGATAACCGTCTGTGCAGGCAATAATCTCTCGTTTGCGCTCTTTTATGCGGTCTACATTATAAAATCTACCCAAGTCAACATAACGGTCTACAGCCACCGGATACTTCGGCTTTAATGCATGTGGATCTGTTCCATCTGCAACAATCACACCAAGCTCCGGCAATATAACAGCATCCAATGAATCCGGATCTCCGCTGCAATGAATATACTCAATGTCGATGCCCGCTTTTTCAGCATACTTTCCAATATATTTCATGAAAGTAGATTTTCCAACTCCCGGCCCACCTGTCAAAATCAAAAAATCATGCACCTTATCGTTTCGTTCTAACTGCTCATAAAGGCCATAAAATCCATTCGCACTGTTTGCACCCAGAAAAAAATCAACTTTTTTTGCCATGATGTGTTCCTCCTGATTAGTTTCTCTATTTTCACCCTATGCAGGACCGCTTGCCATTGACAAAGAAAAGTTAGTTGATTACAATATAATTCACATATTTTATATCTTTTGCGTAAGCATTGACAAAACAGAAACAGGAGGTACATTATGAATAAAGAATTTCAGATGAAGCTGCTCTCCCTGATTGAACGCGACAGCAAACTCAGCGTTGAGGAACTCGCCGATCTGTTGTGCTGCGATACAAATACAGTGAATCACGCATTATCCGAATTAGAAAACCAGCAGATTATTTGCGGTTATCATACTTTAATCAATTGGGATAAAGTTGATCCCGATTCCGTTACCGCTATGGTAGAGCTGCGTGTCACTCCGCAAAGCGGCAATGGCTATAACCAAATTGCAGAAATCATTTATCAGTATCCTGAGGTCGAATCCTTGTATTTGATGTCTGGCGGCTATGATTTTCTTGTAATGCTCCGCGAAAAAAATCTCAAGGCAATCTCTATGTTTGTATCTGAAAAGCTCGCCGCACTGGAGGAAGTGCAAAGCACAACAACACACTTCACATTGGTCAAATATAAGGAGCAAGGGTTTCCCTATGTAATGCCAAAAAAAGATAGAAGAATGGTGGTTACGCCATGAGGGATTTTCTTTCCAAAAAAATTGTGGATATGCCCTCCTCTGGCATTCGCAAATTTTTCGATATTGTAACAGAAATGCCCCACGCAATTTCTCTCGGTGTTGGTGAGCCGGATTTCGATACCCCCTGGCCCATCCGTGAAGAAGCAATTAAAGCAATTAAAGCTGGTCGCACGTTCTACACCGCAAATGCCGGTTTAATAGAACTTCGTACGGCAATCTGTGCGTATACCAAGCGCAAAATCGGCGTTGAGTACGACCCTGCGACAGAATGCTTCATTTCTGTCGGTGGCAGTGAAGCGATTGATCTTGCTTTTCGTGCCACGCTTAACCCAGGAGATGAAGTAATCGTCCCTCAACCCTCTTTTGTTTCCTATGTGCCATGCATCGAGATGGCAGGCGGTGTCCCAGTAATCATTCCTTTAAAGGAAGAAAACGAGTTCCGTTTACAGCCCGAAGAACTGGAAGCTGCTATCACGCCAAACACGAAGGCATTATTTATTTCGTATCCTAATAACCCTACTGGTGCAATCATGGAAAAAGAAGACCTTGAAAAGCTCATTCCAATTATCTTGGAGCACGATCTTCTTGTCATCACAGATGAGATTTATGCAGAACTGACTTACGGCGGAAAAAACCATTATTCAATCGTTGCTCTCTCCGGCATGAAAGAGCGCTGCATCCTCGTAAACGGTTTCTCAAAAGCCTTTGCAATGACAGGCTGGCGTTTGGGGTATGCTATGGCGCCCCATGCTATCATGGAGCAGATGATCAAAATTCATCAATATTGCATCATGTCTTCCCCTACAATCAGCCAGTATGCTGCAATTCACGCAATGACAGATGGTGATGCTGATACGCAAATGATGCGTCAGTCCTATGATAAGCGCCGCAAATATTTATTGCGTCGTTTTAAAGAAATGAAAATTCCCTGCTTTGAACCAAAAGGTGCATTTTACATTTTTCCAACTACTTCTGTACTTGGTATTACAAGCGTAGAATTCGCTTTGGAACTACTCCGCAAAAAAGAAGTAGCTGTAGTTCCCGGCAGTGCTTTTGGGGCATGCGGCGAAGGATTCCTTCGTATTTCTTATGCATATTCTTTGGAAGATCTGCGGATTGCCTTTGACCGCATTGAAGAGTTCATCAATGACCTTCGTGCAGAATAATGCTGTTTTTTATGAAAAGAGTGGTGTATGGCAGAAAATGCCGCACACCACTCTTTTCCTTATTCTTTATTCTCAAATATAACATGCCGATCCAAAATATTTTTCAGCAGGCGCGTATCCACATATGTACACCCTAAGATTTTCACCTGTTCACCATTTTTCAATGTGAGTATGAGATTGAGATTCCTTTCACATACTTTCTCAATGTCAGGTAAATAAATTACAATCGGCTTTAATGTACGCCTTATAAGGAAATGTGTTGTGACCTCAATTGTACCACCTTTCTCTTTCCATGGGGTCATGCAGAGATATTCCTGGCACAACCAGCGACGCCGCAATATTCCGTCTGGCCATGCGTTAATATGTCTTATCGCCGATACCGACGACGGACAAATCACGCGAAAAGCAACAATCGCAACTGCCAAAATTAAAGATACTTCCAGCAGCAATATAAATACTGTTGCGCCATTGTCAATGATATCTGGCACAAGAAGAACATTCAACAATACAGCCAAAGGAACTATCGCATAAAGATAGATTCTATGATCTGCTAAAAGTATATGTACAATCTTCTTTCTGCATTTATCATCATCATAAATAAATTCCTTTGGATCTTCCTTTACTTCTCGTTCATAAAATAAAACATGCCATAGTAAAGCCATTATATTGATGCCAATCTGGAACAAAACTGCATACAAGCTATATGTATACCAAAGTCCTTCCCATGGCTGCATTTGAAATTCGCCAGAAAAGTATGTCCCAGAAACTAGCTGTACCGTTCCCCACAGGAAAAATAAATATAAAGCCCAACTAATAAGTAGTCCAGGAACGGTCATCCACCATGCTAAGCCCCTGCACCATCGTCCAATGATAAATGATAAAACCGGAAATAGTACGATCAGGAAAATCGCTTCTCTTAAAAGCGCAGGTTGATGCAAAAACATCACTAATTCCTCAATATCCTTAAATCCTCCACCTAAAAAAGAACTGCCAAGCAGAGCATCACAAATAACATAAGTAGTAATCAGCACAATAGGCAATGCGCAGAGCAGTAGGCGCTGCATATCGCTGCGCCGCTGTACACTGACATACATTGTGATAACGGGCGG
>JAHHSM010000129.1 GCA_020025175.1 Oscillospiraceae bacterium
AAGAAAATGCCAAGGGAGAAGCTCAGCATCCGATTCCCCCTTGGCATACAATATTGAGACAAAATGATGAAATCTCCTCAGGTCTGATGCCCCTCAGATTATCGCTTTTTATGATTCTTTGGTCATAAATGCCTTGGCAGAATTCAACATCAACCGTTTTGTTCCATGTTCATCAAAAGCAATTTCGATCAACGCATCTCCACCCATAGGCTGAATACTCATCACCATGCCGCGTCCAAAAGCTTTATGCTTGACCATATCACCTTTCTTCATAGAAAGTGCTGTCGGCTGTGCAGCACTCTGACTATTGGCACTTCGTCTCACAGCAGATCGGCTAAATTCCCCTCTGCCGCCTGATACCCCTGGTGCGGAAAGACCCGAAACCCCAACAGCTCCAGAAAAGCCATAATCGTACTTTGGACGTGCCTCTCTGGGACGTTCCGCCTGCTTTCCCTTCCAGTCGCAGTTTGTCTCGGGAATCTCTCCAAGGAAACGCGAGGCAAGATTGGCCGTTGTATGTCCAAAGAGCATACGCTGCCTTGCATTTGTCATTGTCAAATGCTCTTTTGCACGCGTCATAGCAACGTAGCACAATCGCCGCTCTTCTTCCATTTCATCAATATCACCCATGGCACGAGAACCCGGAAAAACATTTTCTTCCAAGCCAACAACATAGACAGAAGGAAATTCCAAACCCTTCGCACTGTGCATTGTCATCATCACAACACTGTTATCATCAAAATTCTGGTTATCCAAATCTGTATACAGCGCAATTTCATCCAAAAAACCAGCCAAACTGACGCCTTCCGGATGATTCCCCAGATATCCAACGATACTCGAACGCAATTCTTTGACGTTTTCTGCACGACTGCGGCTCTCCACGTCATTTTTCGCCTCCAGCATCGTCAAATAACCGCTGTCCTGACATACCTCATCATAAAAAGCATCCATTTCCATCGACTCTGCCTTACCCTGCATTTCGATAATCAATGCCGCAAAATCCATCAGCTTTTCTGCACTGCGTGCAAGATCAGGATACTGATTTGCCTCCATCAGCACCTGAAACATGGGGATACCTTGCTGGTATGCAATCGACTGCACCAAATCAACAGAACGTGCGCCGATACCGCGCGCAGGCACATTGATAATACGCTTAAGACGCAAATCATCTGTAGGATTATTAACCACACAAAGATATGCCAGCATATCTTTTACTTCCGCACGATCAAAGAATCGTGTGCCACCGATGATTTTATACGGAATCGCATTACGTTTGAACGCATATTCAAGCTGGTTAGACTGGGCATTCATACGATAGAGAACCGCATTGTCTTTCCAATTACGCCCGGCGCTAAACTCTTTCAAGATGCAGCCAGCCACATAGTCCGCCTCTGCCACCTCATTATACACAGTTTGAATTTGCACCTTATCGCCGGCGCTGTTCTCCGTCCATAGCGTCTTTCCCTTGCGCCCTGCATTATTTCGAATCACCGCATTGGATGCATCCAGAATATTCTGCGTAGACCGGTAGTTTTGCTCCAACCGGATTACACGCGCATTTTGATAATCACTTTCAAAACTGAGGATATTCTCAATATTTGCACCACGAAAGCGATAAATACTCTGGTCATCATCACCTACAACACAAATATTTTTTCGTCCGCCGGCAAGCAGGGATGCCAATAAATACTGCAAATTATTGGTATCCTGATACTCATCAATCAAAACATAGCGGAATTTCTTCTGATAGTATTCTCGGATATCCTGATGCTTCTGCAACAGCGTAACTGTATGTAGAATGATGTCATCAAAGTCCAATGCATTTGCATCCTTCAATCGTTTCACATATTCCTTATAAATCTTTGCAATGCGCTCCATACGCCAATCGCCATGCATAACACGCTCTTTTGCAAACTGTTCCGGGAGCATCATGGCATCTTTGGCATTGCTGATATAATTTAATACTGTACGCGGCTGAAATGCTTTCTCGTCATACTCAAATTCTTTGACGATATCTTTTACAACACGCTGACTGTCCGCACTGTCATAAATCGTAAAGCTTTTATCAAAACCAAGACGATCGATATCTCTGCGCAGGATACGAACACAGGCAGAATGGAACGTTGATGCCCACACGTCCATGGCAGATGGACCAAGCATTCTCTCAAGGCGCTCTTTCAGCTCTCCAGCTGCTTTATTTGTAAAGGTAATGGCAATAATCGACCAGGGCATTGCAGGCTCTACAGCGCACAAGTGATGCGCGCGCTCTTCCTGTGCAGGATCAGGATTTTGCAGATACTCCTTCAAAAATGCCAGATCATTCTCATCGGCAAACTCCGGTACTTCCTGTGTATCACTGCCACAGCCGTATTTCATCAAATTGGCAACACGATGAATCAATACCGTGGTTTTTCCGCTGCCTGCACCAGCCAGCAAGAGCAGAGGCCCCTCTGTTGCCATAACGGCTTTGCGCTGCATGGAATTCAAATGTTCATAGTCCCGTTCAATAATCGCCTTTCTAACGGCGCAATACTCTTTCTTAAAATCCATGATACCCTCACTTGTATTTCTATTATCACAAAACTACTTAAGGTGTTTATTGTAATACAAAAACAAATATCGGTCAACTGTTCCACTGTTGCAAATCGCTGGCGAACCTCCTACAATAAGGATAGTATAATTGAAATGCTGGAGGTAATTATGTATAGCTTTCGCAATGACTATAGTGAAGGTGCTCATCCTTGCGTGATGGCAGCCCTTGCAGAAACAAATATGGTACAAACCCCTGGTTACGGTACAGACTCCTATTGTGAAGAAACGCGTGATCTGATTCGCAAAAAATGTGCCGTGCCCAATGCCGATGTGCATTTTCTGGTCGGCGGCACGCAGGTGAACCTTGTTTCCTGCGCCGCTTTTCTCCGTCCCTTTGAAGCAGTCATTTCTCCCTGTACCGGTCATCCATTGATACACGAAACCGGTGCATTGGAAGCTACGGGTCATATGGTGATCCCCGTTCTTTCAGAGAATGGAAAATTGGATCCTGAACGTGTGCGTGCCCTCTGTGCATGTCATTCCGGAGAACACATGGTACGCCCTCGCATGGTGTACATTTCAAACTCCACCGAAATCGGAACCGCCTATACAAAAGAAGAATTAGTCGCTTTGCACAATGTGTGTAAAGTTTTAGACCTTTACCTCTATTTGGACGGTGCGCGTCTTGGAAACGGTATGGTGACCGATGATTCTCCCCTCACCTGGGAAGATCTCGGCGAAACTTTAGATGCTTTCACCATTGGTGGAACCAAAAATGGTTTACTATTTGGCGAAGCACTTGTGATTACAAACGATGCACTGAAAGCGGATTTCCGTTTTCATATGAAACAGCGCGGCGCAATCCTCGCCAAAGGCCGCCTTTTGGGTATTCAATTTAAAGCTATTCTGAAAGATGATTTATATCTTGAAAATGCTAAACATGCTAACCGCCTTGCTCAGCAAATGCAGGACGGGATTGAGGCCCTTGGATATTCTTTTCTAATAAAAACACCAACCAATCAGATTTTTCCAATTTTTCCCAACACCTTACTCGAAAAGCTCTCTGCGATGTATGCGTATGAAATTCACAAACCTATTGACGCAGAACATACCTGCATTCGCTTGGTGACTTCCTGGGCAACGCCTAAAGATGTCATTCCGCGTTTTTTGGAGGATTTGAAACATCTTACCCATCAATAAGCAAACAAGTCCCTGACCGGATAGGTCAGGGACTTGTTTATTCTTTCACTTTTTGAAATGCAATGCGTTCAGAGCCATCTTCAATCATAAT
>JAHHSM010000130.1 GCA_020025175.1 Oscillospiraceae bacterium
GTTTTATATGAGGCGATAACCGATGCTTTGGATAGGAGCATCGGTTATTTTTTTGTTAGAATATTGTTGACACGATGGAAAATTCATGATATATTAACTGTACTAATACAGCTAGTACGCTTAATACAGTGTAAAAGAAGATTGGAAAGGAGCAGAGAACGGATGATAAGCCTGAATTACCGCGATACGAGCCCGATTTATGAGCAAATTAAAAACGGGCTAAAAAAGCTGATTGTAAGCAAGGCACTGAAAGAAAATGACAAATTGCCGTCAGTGCGTTCGTTGGCGATGGATTTAGCCATCAATCCAAATACGATTCAAAAAGCGTATAACGAATTGGAAAATGAAGGATACATTTATACAGTTCCGGGTAAAGGATCCTTTGCCAGTGGAAATTTTCAAGTAGATAAGCGACGTCTGGAAGAATTAAAACGCCATGTGCGTGAAATGATTGCAGAATTACGGTTTATGGGTATGAGCCATGAAGAGTTACTGCAATTGCTTGAAGAGGGAGAGGGGGATGTCAAATGATTGAGACAAAAAATCTGAGAAAACAATTTGATGGGTTTGCTGCTCTGGATGGAACAACACTGACGGTTCCTACAGGGGCTGTATATGGTTTGGTTGGACCCAACGGTGCAGGTAAATCCACATTGATCCGTCATATCACCGGAATTTATCGTCAGGATGAAGGTGAGGTTCTGGTGGATGGTGAAGGTGTATATGAAAATCCGAAGGTGAAGGCACGCATTGCATCCATTCCGGATGACTGGTATTATTTCATGCAGTCCGACGTACGCGAGATGATGCGCTTTTACCGGGGTTTTTATCCCGATTTCAGCATGGAGCGCTATGAAAAATTCAAAGAAATATTTGCTATTGATGAAAAGCGTACTATCCGCCGTTTGAGTAAAGGTATGCAGAAGCAGGTGGCATTTTGGCTGACCATGTGCACCATGCCGGACTATCTGATTCTGGATGAACCGGTGGATGGATTGGATCCCGTGATGCGACGCCAGGTCTGGAGCCTGATTATGAGTGATGTGGCTGAGCGCGGGACCACAGTTCTTGTATCGTCCCATAACCTGCGCGAGCTGGAAGATGTTTGTGACCATGTGGGTATTATGAACAAGGGCAGGGTGCTGCTGGAGCGTTCTTTGGAGGAGCTGCAGGGCGGTACGGTGAAGATTCAGCTGGTGCTTGCCGATGAGAATGCACACATGCCTCAGGATGTGAACATTTTGCATCACAGTGCCACGGGACGAGTGCAGACGCTGATCATCCGTGGAGATGCACAGAGTGTGACAGAGCGGCTTTCGATTTTGCAGCCGCTGCTGCTGGAGGCTATGCCTCTTTCTTTGGAAGAGATTTTTATTTACGAATTGGGAGGTGTAGACTATGAAGTCAAGGATATCGTTCTTTAATTTCGGTCTGCTGCGTAAGAATGCGGTTCGTTTTAGTCCCATTTGGATTGGATATCTGATATGCTGGACGGTTGCGGTGCCCGTGATATTGGCAATGCAGTTAACGGACGAACATAATTTGGATATGAAAACATATCTGGATGTAGCAGCGTTTTTGGGTCATCTCTTGACAGCTGGTGCAGTTGTCACTTTTGTTTATGGTATCATCGTTGCAATGGCTGTGTGGTCTTATCTTTATAATGCACGCAGTGTTTCTTTGATGCATGCGCTGCCGATCCGGCGCAGCGGCCTGTTTTTGACGAACTACGTCAGCGGTCTGCTGTTTATCATTGTACCGCATCTGATCGTTGCCTTTTTAACGCTGATTGTTTCAGCCATGGCAGGGGCGGCGGCTCCCGGTATGACCCTTACATGGTTTTTGGGCATGAGCGCGATGGGGATTTTCTTTTATTCTTTTGCGACCTTTATCGCTATGTTTACCGGCCATATCCTGGCACTGCCCGTATTTTATGGGATTTATAACTTCCTTGTAATTGTACTTTATTTTACGATTGAGTCCTTCATAGGACCCTTTTTGTATGGTATCAACGGCGTTGGTTTGGGCGGCGAAACTATTGTAGAGTGGCTGACACCAGTTATAAAGCTTCTGTCGGGAGTCTTCATCACTACGAGCTATGAGGGAATTCTGGATGCAGACAGTTCGGTTGCCTTTAATAAACTGCAGGATGTCACGCTGTATGGCGGTGAATTATTCCTTATTTATGCAGTTGTGGGCATTTTGCTGGCAGTGCTGTCCTATGCGGTTTATCGCACGCATAAAAGCGAAACAGCCGGTGATGTAGTTTGTGTTGGCTGGGCAAAGGTTGTGTTCCGCTATGGTGTTGCATTGACGGCCGCATTCACGATCGGTCAGGGGCTATATCATCTCTTGATTCCCTACGGTGACGTGCACAATGTGGCAGTTGAGCTGATCTGCATGATTTTGGTGGGTGTGCTGGGTTTTGTGATTGCAGTGATGCTTTTGAATAAGACCTTCCATGTCATCAGAAAAAGTGCGCGCGGCAGTGTGATCTGTACGGCTGCAATCCTTCTTGTTTTCGTAGCTTCCTATTTTGATGTATTTGGCATCACCAAGTATATTCCTGAAGCGGATGATGTGCAGAGTGTTTCCCTGAGTGTAGGTGCGTACAATTATTCAGAGGCAGTGTTAAAAGAGCCGGAAAATATGGAAAAGGTTGTCGAGCTGCACCGTTATCTGGTAGATCACCGCAAAGACATTCAGAATAGCGACTGGAGATGGGAACTCGGAGAGGAAATAGATGGACAGATCACATTGCGCTATGTTATGAAAGACGGTTCCTCTGTTGCGCGCAGCTATCGTATGATGATTACAAAGGCTGATTTTGAGAACGAGGATTCTGCAAGCAGCAAACTGAAGCATATTGTGGATACAAAAGAATACCGCGGCAGTGACCTTTTGGGCATCATGATGGACGCAGAACACGAGCCGCTGCGTGCAGCCTTTACCTATTATGAAAAGAATGAATCCGATGCAATGAGCGAGAGAATGATTTCTGATAAGGATACGAAGGTTCTTTATAAAGCATTGCTGGAGGATATCAATGCAGGGCGTATTCATAAAATCAATCTGATTGATGAATCGCAGACCGAAGAGTATGCCAATAGTCTGGAACTTATTGGTAAGGAGGTCGACGATCACTCTGCGGTATACAGAAAGAATATCAGACTGGAAACTGACATGACATCCACCATTGCGGCATTGAAAAAGCTGAATATTTTGAATGACCGTGTGGGACTTTCTTTATCAAGTGAGCTGCACCCTTCTGATGATGAAACGATTGCATATGAGGCCGCAGTGGAGGCAGAAACCACTTATACGATGATTCCTAAAGCGGAAAAAACTGTTCAGGTAACTACGTTCAGCACACAAGTTGAGCATTTTTGAGCATTTAGCGTGCAGTATTGCGCCGATCATTGAAAACATAAGGCACAAAAGCACAAAATAGCGATAATAAAATAATACGGGCAGGATTTATTTGAACAATAAGTCCTGCCCGTATTTTGTGAAAGATATGTAAACTATGCTCATATCATCTTGTTATTGATTTTTCTTTTGGGTATAATAATGATACTCTAGGTAGAAAAGAAACAGAATGACAAAGGAGTCTATTTTATATGAATAAAAAATTGATTATTTTCAGTGCAGCTATGGTGCTGGTAGTAGCTTTTGCAGGCTGCATGCCTGCAAATCAGAATGACGGCAATCAGACACCGCCGCCAGACATCAGTGGACAGACCCCGCCCAGTGCCAGCGGACAGACCCCACCCGATCAGAATACAGCCAAG
>JAHHSM010000131.1 GCA_020025175.1 Oscillospiraceae bacterium
GTTTAACTGTATCGTCTTTTTTCATTTTAATTCTTCAAACTATGCATTGGTGCAGGGATTCTTCCGCCGCGCGCAATAAAGGTTTCGGCACTTTCACCATGGATCGGCATAATGGGTGCACTGCCCAGCAGACCACCAAAATCAACCGTATCGCCCACCTTCATTCCGGGTGCGGGAATCAAGCGCACTGCGGTTGTCTTTGTATTCACCATACCAATCGCAGCCTCATCCGCAATGATTGCAGACAATGTATCTGCGGTGGTATCACCGGGAACAGCAATCATATCCAGACCCACAGAGCAAACGCAAGTCATTGCTTCCAGTTTATCCAAGGTCAATACGCCGGAAGATGCCGCTGCAATCATCCCCTCATCTTCAGAAACGGGAATAAATGCACCGGACAAACCGCCAACGCTGGAAGAAGCCATCACACCGCCCTTTTTCACAGCATCGTTCAGCATCGCCAAAGCAGCCGTTGTACCATGAGTACCACAGACCTCCACACCGATTTCTTCAAGAATACGAGCAACACTGTCACCAATAGCAGGTGTCGGTGCCAGAGACAAATCAACGATGCCAAAAGGCACACCCAAGCGGCGAGATGCCTCCTGCGCAACCAGCTGACCCATACGGGTGATGCGGAACGCTGTCTTCTTGATTGTTTCAGCCACGACATCAAAGGGCTGTCCCTTTACAGATTGCAATGCATGGTATACGACGCCCGGACCGGAGACACCCACATTGATGACCCGATCTGCTTCTGACACGCCATGAAATGCACCTGCCATAAAGGGGTTGTCCTCCACTGCATTGCAAAAGACCACCAGCTTTGCACAGCCAAAGCCGGCGCGATCTGCTGTCAGTTCAGCTGTTTTTTTGATGGTCTGTCCCATCAGCCGTACGGCATCCATATTGATGCCGGCTTTCGTAGAACCGATATTCACAGAAGAGCAAACAAGATCTGTTGTTGCCAGTGCCTCAGGAATCGCACGAATCAACTTCAAATCCGCGGGTGTCATTCCCTTCTGCACCAAAGCGGAAAAACCGCCGATAAAATTAACGCCCGTTGCTTCTCTGGCTTTATCCAAAGCAACCGCAAACGGTACATAATCTTCTGTATCGGAGGCACCAGCTACCAATGCAATGGGCGTAACAGAAATGCGCTTATTGACAATCGGAATACCGAATTCCGCTTCAATCGCTTCGCCCGTTTTAACAAGGTCCTTTGCCGAGTGGGTAATCTTATCATAAATCTTTTCACAAGCACGCTTCGGGTCGCTGTCGCAGCAATCCAGCAAAGAGATGCCCATCGTAATGGTACGGATATCCAGATGCTGCTGATCAATCATCCGAATCGTGCTGAAAATATCATTTTCATTCATCATAATACGCTACCCCTTAAATTTTGTGCATTGCATCAAAAATATCCTGGCGCTGAACGCGTACATTCAGACTGCGCTCATCGCCGTATTTTGACAGCGCAGAAGCAAGCTCATCAAAAGGCTGGGCGCACTTTTCAACATCTACCACCATCATCATGGTAAAATACCCCTGCATCACAGTCTGGCTGATTTCCAGAACATTGACATTGTACTCAGCCAATTTGGTGCAGACACCTGCAATAATACCCACCTGATCTTTACCGATTACGGTAACAATTGCTTTCATACTTCTCTTTCTCCTTTTATTTTAAGATTCATTCAATTCATCCAACGTCAATTCAAACGAAGATAGAAAATGCTCCATAAAATACTGCACTTCCGGCAGCGGATTTTCCTGAAGCGCCAGATAGATCTGTTTTGCCGCAGCACAAAATTCATTGTTTCCTGTCTTTTGTTCTTCCACACACTTGATATAAGCGGACAGCTTATCCGCCGCTTTCACCAGTTCCGTAATCTCCGCATCTTTTTCTTTAAGAACGGGCTGAAACTCCAGTGCCATTTCCTCTGGCAGCATACGCAGCAGCTTGTCCTGCGCAACAGACTCGATTGCTTTATAGGCATCGCGGATTTCCGGATTATCATATTTGATCGGCGTTGGAAGATCTCCCGTTAAAATTTCAGAAGCATCGTGATAGAGTGCCGCAACAGCGACTGCTCCTTCATCCACGGAACCATTAAAATATTGATTACGGATCACGGCCAGTGCATGGGCCAAAACCGCAACCATATGAGAATGTTCCTGCACATTTTCCTCATAAGAGTTGCGCATCAGTGACCAGCGCTTAATATAACGCATGCGAGAAATATATGCAAAAAATTTGTCACGCATCGAAAGACTCCTTCATGTCTTTACATTTTGTTTATTGTATCAAAGATTTGCATTTTATACAATGGGCACTCAAACGAATTCTCCATATAATACCGAATCTTTTCTATCCACTATGCGCACATTCTTTACTTCATTATGGATTCCGGATTGCTGAACGCATACTTCCATATAGTTCGGTGCATGTCCGATGGACATACCGTCTCGATCCTGCTCAAATAGGACGGGATATATGTTTCCAACACAGCCATCGAGATAGGCTTCATGCATTTTCTTTGCAATATCCGCCGCGCGATGCGCCCGCTCTTCTTTCACACTCTTTTCAATTTGCTGCATTTTGGCTGCCGGCGTTCCGGGACGAATCGAATAAGGAAATACGTGCATTTCAGCAAAGGCACACTTCTCCACAAAGGCAAGTGTTTTTTCAAATTCCTCTTCCGTCTCCTCTGGAAAACCGGTAATCATATCTGTCGTAATTGCCGGACGATCAAAATGCTTTCTCAGTAATTTCACTGACTCATAGTAGCGTGCTGTATCATATTTACGATTCATGCGCTTCAGCGTTTCATCGCACCCACTCTGCATAGACAGGTGGAACTGAGGGCAAAGATTAGCAAGTTCTTTCAGTCTGGTGCAGAATGCTTCTGTCACTGTGCGCGGTTCCAAACTGCCCAGCCGGATTCGCATCTGCGGTACAGCAATGCAAATCTGTTCCACCAGATCCGTCAGGGTTTCTTCGCAATCCAAATCGCGGCCCCAGGACGAAATCTCAATCCCGGTCAAAACAATTTCCCGGTAGCCCTCCTCCGCGAGGCGCTTTGCTTCTGCCACTGCATCTGCAAGCGGCAGGGAACGCACTCTGCCGCGCGCATAAGGAATAATGCAGTAAGTGCAAAAATTGACACAGCCGTCTTCAATTTTCAGCATTGCACGCGTGCGCACGGAAAGACCGCCTGCCGGCAGATGTTCAAACACTCTGCGCTGCATAGCATCATTCACTGCCACAATGGGGTGACGACGTTCAAACTCCTCTTCCAGATAATCCAAAAACTCCATGCGTTCACCGCTGCCGCCGAGGACATCGATTTCCAATTCCTGAAGTTTTTCCGGTGAAACCTGCGCATAACAGCCGCACACCCCAATGATTGCGTCAGCATTCAATTTTCGCGTTCTGCGAATCGCATTGCGGGATTTTTTATCACTTACCGCGGTCACAGTACAGGTATTGATAATGTAGGCATCTGCCCACTCTTCAAAACCGACCAATTCATGTCCGCGCCTTTGCAATTCTTGTTCCATGGCCTGCGTTTCATATTGATTCACTTTACAGCCAAGGGTATACAGGGCAATTTTCAAAGTTTTCATCTCCCCCTTGTCATTTTTCTATAAGATAATTATAATATTATACGGTAAGATG
>JAHHSM010000132.1 GCA_020025175.1 Oscillospiraceae bacterium
TCTCCCCTCCACCGCCCAAGATGACTTTGCAGGCGTATATTCTAAAATATCTGGAATCCGGGGATGAACTCTATCTCTGTTGGTTTCTCCATGCGGTTGAGCCGATGCTGAACCAGACGGTGTCTGCAATGGTACAGCATTACGCCATGTATGGTTTCTTTCCGGACTTGAAACAGGCCTGTGTGGAAGGAATCTGGAAGGCACTGCAAGCCTATGACCCGGATAAGGGAACACCCTTTTGGTGGTATGCCCGACAGTACCATATCCCGGATGCCATTCACGATTTTATTCGGCTGGCACGTCCCGGCTTCACGGTTCAGAGTAAGGATGAATACGATACCCTGCGGAAAGTCATGTGGATGTATCAGGATTTGAAAAATGAGAATACAGACCCTATCAAGAGAATTTCGGAAGAAACCGGAATTTCGGAAAAGCGAGTGGAAGAGTATCTGCGAGCCGGTATGCGTAATATGTCACTTGTCCCTATGGAAATGCAGCAACATCAGGACGAGGACGAAGAACCCACCTATCTTCCCGCACCAGATTATTCTACCGATCCCGCCCGACTTGCACTCCGTATGGAACGACAGGATGTTCTCTTTGCAGCCTTCGAAAGTCTGAGCTACCGGGAGCAGGATATTGTAGCCTCCCATCTGGGCTTCTGCCCAAAGTGCCTAAACACAAAAAATGCTGACGGCAGTTACCGTCAGCAGGAGTATTTTGAGGATCTGGCAATTCCCTACGGCCTAACACCGAAAGCCGCCAGTCAGATCTATGACCGAGCCATCGAAAAACTCCGAAAGGCTCTGCATCCTTGGGAAGTATTTGGAGAGGAAGATCAGCTCACAAGCAGTTCTGTGCTATAAAGCAAAAGCGGCGAGCATATGCCCGCCGCTTTCTGTGACTTGTAGTATTTGACCTTGGTCCTAACGGAAGATCAGTTCAGCGTAGATAATTTCCCGGACTCTTTCCGAAATGTTGTTCATAGTCCCAACCCACGCCATCATATCGTCTGCCTTGAGTTGTTCGGTGATGCCTTCTTGCTCTGCAAACTGTGCCGTGAGGGTTTCACTCATCTGTTCTGCCTGCTCGTTAATATCAGCAAGATGCGTGTACAGGGTACCTTTCGTCAGAAGATTATAGTATCGTACTCGGTGGCGGCTCTTTAGAAACTCCCTGCGCCGCTGCCCCCAGATACCAATGGGACGTTCATCCTGTGGCGGCATTGTAATATCGGGTAGCTGATAGTCTCCTTGTTGGGTGTAAGTTCCGCCCATTTGCTCAAATAATGACTTCATAGTAAGCCCTCCTTTGCTAGATCCATCATAGCATAGGAGGGTTCTTTTGGCGAATGTGCGAAAGATAACTTTGGACAGTTTGTTGAAAATCAGTTTGTGTCACGATATAATAGAACCACAACTTAAATTTATCTAGGAGTTTGAGGTAACAAAATGGGATGTAAGCAGATTTACGAATTAGGGGAACTAAAAGAAATCGATGTCAGAAAAATCTGGAAACATGAGCAGTACGACTTTTCTGAATGGATGGCCGAGCCTCAGAATATCGAAAGACTGAATGATATTCTTGGGCTTACCCTTGTTGATGTGAGCAAGGAAGCATATGTTGGTTCTTACCGGTGTGACCTTGTTGCAAAAGATGAAACCACGGGAATTAAGGTTGTTATTGAAAACCAGTTGGAAGCCTCCAACCATGACCATCTCGGAAAAATCATTACATATGCTTCTGGATTGGATGCAAGTGTTGTGGTTTGGATTGTGACAAAGGCTCGTGAGGAACACAGAAGTGCGATTGAATGGCTGAATAACAACACAACCAGTAATGTGGATTTTTTTCTTTTAGAAGTTCATGCCTACAAAATCGGTGATTCTCTTCCTGCTGTAAAATTTGAAGTGGTAGAGATGCCCAATGACTTTATTAAAAATGCCAAAGCACCGGTACAGTCTGGAGAGATGAGCAAAAGCCAGTCTGAAAGGCTGATGTTCTGGACGGAATTCAATGATCGTCTTGCAGAGAGAGGAAAACCGTTTAATATCCGTAAAGCAACAACTGATCATTGGTATAATGTGTCGGTCGGTACAAGTGAAGCTGGTATCTGTATTACACTGGTTAATAAAGAAAATTATGTTGGTTTGGAACTCTATATCAACAATAATAAAGACCTTTTTGATTCCCTATATTCGAAGAGAGCTAAAATCGAAGAAGAACTCGGAATGCACTTCGATTGGCAGCGGTTGGATAATAAAAAAGCCAGCAGAATTCTTTATCGTCTGGACGGCCTCAATTTTGACGACCACAGTAATTATCCGCAACTTATGAATCAGATTATCGATTTGGTAGTCCCAATGAGAGACACTTTTTCAAAATATATATGAAGAAAAAATCCCCCATCGATGTGTACTGAAGTGGCCCAAAAAAGTTTGACAATAATTTTGATTAAAAATGTTCAAGCTACCGAAAGGGCTCGTTATCTATATAAAGCAGGGGAACACGCCTTTAGCTTTGACTTAATTCGTTTGTTTAGTAATCCGGATATTCAATTGCACAGGGAACTCCTAAAACAGGAAGTCCTCCCTACAGGTGCTCCATGAGCGCGGCAAGGAATCTCAGAGCAAGAGCTATATGTGGCTCTACCGGACCAGTGGTGACACTGACCAGCCCATTGTCATGTATGAGTACCAGCCCAGCAGAGGTGCTGCCCATCCAAGGGAATTTCTGGAGGGGTTCAAGGGATATCTCCATACGGATGGCTATGCCGGATACCAAAACCTCCCGCAAGATATTACTGTGGTTGGCTGCTGGGCGCATCTGCGTAGAAAGTTCGACGAAGCCATGAAATCCTTGCCCAAAGGTAAAGCAAAAAACAGCTCCGCCGCACAGGGATTGGCATATTGCAGCCTTCTGTTTGGATTGGAGGATAATTTTGCAGAGCTGACGCCGGAAGAACGATATCAGCAGCGGCTGGAACAGGCAAAACCTGTTTTAGACGCTTTCTTGGCATGGGCAAATGTCCGAAATGCTGCGCCGAAGTCTGCCCTGGGCAAAGCGCTGACGTATCTCAGAGAGCAGTGGCCGTACCTGACAAATTACCTGAAGGACGGCAGACTGGAGCTCAGTAATAATCGTGCAGAACGCAGCATAAAGCCCTTTGTGATTGACCGGAAGAATTTTCTGTTCGCCAATACACCTTCCGGTGCCAAAGGCAGCGCCGTGATCTTTACCCTGATCCAGACTGCGATTGAAAACCATCTGGATCCCTACCGTTATCTGACCTGGCTGCTGAAAGTGGCCAACTGTGCAGATCTCAAAGATCCGGCTGCCATCCAGGCCCTGCTGCCTTGGAATGCGACCAAAGAATGTAAAACGAAATAAGCAAGGCCTGGCACCAAAATCGGTGTCAGGCCAATTTTATACGCTATTAGGTTTTACGCTTACTAAATTTATCCTCATTTTCTAATTTTCTGCATCATAAGGCAAAATCATATAACGTCCTGTTTCTGTCACACGATAAAATTTGTTGGTTTCCGTATCAAGCTGGATGACAGGAATCATACCACTTTCCAGTACTGTACCATCAATGTAGTAATGACTTTCTCCATCAAAATAGATGTCATGAAAGTGCGGATCTCCGGAAATTT
>JAHHSM010000016.1 GCA_020025175.1 Oscillospiraceae bacterium
ACAGTATTCGCCGCATCACCGGAAATGTTCTCCCGGTAGGACTAAGTGATGAAGATCGAATCCCGGACATCACGACGATTTGTCTTACCCCCGGCGATCTCGTTCTACTTGCCAGCGACGGCTTTGTTGACAGCACAGACGATGCATGGCTTCACACACTGCTTTCTCAATGGACCGGAGGCTCGCTTCAAGCTCTGACTTCTTCGCTGATGGACACCAGCACACAACGAACAGACCGAAGTGATGATGCCAGCCTTCTGCTGCTTCAGATTCCTACAGTTTCCCATACCGCTGCAAAAGAGGTATAGGCTTTAACGCACTTTCAAAAACTTTACAACACCATACTTTATGCTGTGAAAAAATTAAATATGCAGTTTATTCTGTTTTGTTTCCACAATATGCAGTGCAGTTTTCCTTGCACAGTGTATTGTGGTTTTTCTTTATCCTGTCCAAAATAATCCTGTTTTTCTATATTTTCTACCCTTTTTATTAATTTATAACGCAGAAATCTGCAAAACACTTGCACTTTTAATCCAATTTGCTATAATGCAAACTGGATATTTTTTTGCTGAGGGTATCTGTTTGATTCCTGAATAAACAGTCACTCAGTTACTCCTATATATAAACCGAAAGAGGCTGAAACATTGAAAATCGGAAATATTGAAATCCCCTCAAAACTAGCATTGGCCCCCATGGCAGGTGTCACCGATGCAGCCTTTCGCCAAATCTGCAGTGAATTAGGTGCCGGACTGACCTGTACAGAATTAATCAGCTCCAAAGCATTGTGCTTTCAAGACCGCAAAACACGCGGCCTTTTGAAGCTGTTTCCCGGCGAGCACCCCTCTGCCGCACAGATTTTCGGCAGTGATCCGGACTGCATGGCACGCGCCGCACAACTGGCTCTTGAAATTTCCGGTGCTGATATGATCGATATCAATATGGGCTGTCCGGTCGGCAAAGTTGTCAACAGCGGCGACGGCAGTGCCTTAATGAAGGATGTACCTCGCGCACTGAACGTTGCACAAGCCGTTGTCAATGCTGTACCTGTGCCTGTTACAGTTAAAATGCGTATTGGCTGGGATAAAGGAAACATCAATGCCGTGGAGCTTGCACAGGGGCTTGAAAGCGTCGGCGTTTCTGCCATCGCAGTGCACGGGCGCACGCGGGCGCAAATGTACAGCGGCCAGGCAGACTGGGATGCAATTCGCGAGGTCAAGCAGGCTGTCTCCGTACCCGTAATCGCAAACGGAGATATTTTTAAAGGAGAGGATGCCGTCCGGATTCTGAAATGGACCGGTGCCGACATGGCTATGATCGGTCGCGGTGTCTTCGGAAATCCATGGATCTTTCAACAGGCACAGGCAGCCCTCGACGGCCGTGAAATTCCGCCCATCCCACCGCTTCACGAGCGTTGTGATACTGCTGTACGCCAAATCGAACTGGCAGTAGCTGATAAGGGTGAAAAAATTGCTATTCTGGAAGCACGCCGGCATTACGCCTGGTATCTCAAAGGCGTGCCATATGCCAATTACTATAAAGAGCAAATCGTCCGTATGAATACTCTGGAAGATGTTTACCGTATTACCGCAGGCATTAAGCGGGATCTCACTGACGAAGATCCCAGAAGAGGAAGTGCTATATGAGTATTGAATGTGTCAATGAGCGCGAATTGTTATCTTCCGCATCCCAAGGCAGCCAAATTGCATACCGCGAACTGATTCATCTGCACCAAAGTGCGGTATACCGCTTTGCCTGGGCACTGATCGGCGAGGAACATGCCCAGCGTGTCACTGAAAATGCATTTTTGACCACATGGCGTCAGTTGGAGTATTTTAAAACCTTCAACATGTCTTTTCGTGAACGTCTTTTCCAACTGGTCTGTATTGATTGCGCGCAACTCTCCAAGCACCAGCTTCGCCATCGCATCAATCTCCCCACAACAAATGAGGATTCTTTGAATTTTCCCTTTGTCCCCATGCGCTATGATCCCCATACCAATATGGAGCATCTGGCACTGCAGACAGATATTGAAGAAGCATTGCGTATGCTGCCTTTTCAGTTTCGCCAAGTGTTGCTGCTGCACGAGATGGGCGGTCTGGCAGATACGCAAATCGCAGATATCATCGGTGACAATGCGCAGAACGTGCATACTAATCTAGCACTTGCCCGCGGTCTTGTCCGCCGCCAGATTTTTTTAAACGGCGGATTTTTCCCTCTAAACGCAGAAGATTCAGCCACTCAAAGCACAGTGCAGTATCGTGCATGCAAGGAATACCTCCCCTCTCTGGCCGCTGCCGCAGACGATTTATGCACTGCTGCCGAAAAGCAAACACTAACTGCTCATTTTGTCACCTGTCCCGGCTGTCAGGCTTACTATGAATCCTTGCGCGCCATCCACCATGGTATTAGCGTAATGAAACGGGAAACACCGGCTGATATTGCCTCTTATGTGATCGGCCGCATCCAGCAGGACAGCGGAAGCAGCGATTTGAATGTCCCCGTTCAAACACGCAGGAAGTATCGTTTCCGTCCGGTATTCGGTAAATTTACGATTATCGGGCTTTGCCTTGCATTGATCCTTTTGGCATACTCCAACGGATTTTTACACCATCCTGATGACAGCACCCCACAGAATCCCACTTCGCAAAACGATTCCGTATCACCACAGCCCCAGGAAAATCAAGAAAATAATATTCCCCCTGCACCCAATACTCCCTCCAACTCCGAACCGAACGATTCTGAACAGGGCGAGGAAACCACTCCGGATTTATCCCCATCAAATCCATCTGAAAATGGCAGCGGAGAACATGTACAAATTCCGGATGAAGACAACTCTGCCATTATTCCGGGCGGTTCCGGTACCAGCTCTACCATGATACCCGATGGAGAAACCTATGCTGCCCTGTATACCGCGGATTCTTCGGCTGAACCGCTGCTTAATCAATACTGCTCTTTCTCATTCCGCTCCACACTGACCGACGGAACAAATCTGATGTACTATATTGTTCCTGTTGCAAATGGTGAGGTGCTCAATGCCGCACTTTCAGAAGCAGGCATAACCTGCACTCCTTATATCCAAGACAGCGCAATCGACAGTGCAGCAGAAACTCTGCTTTATATGGTGCCGCTTGCAAGTTAAAAGACAAACTATAGTCTTATTGAATGATTTTTATAGGAAAGCAGTTTTCGCTATAAACGCTTTTCCTTTTCGCAAAAGAGCTATCGGCAGTAAAAACGCATGTACTTTATATACTGTAAAGTACATGCGTTTTCTATTTTATCTCCCCATTTGCAAAGTTCCGAAATGATGTCCCAAGACTATTTGCCAGCAAGCGCAGAATCCATTGGAAAGCATGTCGAAATGATATAGCTTTTTCCCTGCCTTTATGATATAATAGTCATGACAGGTTTCCACACCCTGTCCAAGCACCGCTGCGGCGGTGTTCGTTCGATGGCATGCCATCGTTCTTTAAACAAAAAATGGGAGGCTTACTACTATGAAAAATTATTCTATCCGGCAACTCACACTCGCAGCCGTAGTCGGCGCACTTTATGCAGTACTTACACTGGCTATCGCCCCCTTTGGCATCGCATATGGCGTGATTCAGCTTCGTGTTTCGGAAGCAATGTGCGTGCTCCCCTACTATTTTCCCGAAGCAAAGTGGGGCTTGTTTATCGGCTGCCTTATTGCAAATCTCCTGAGTCCCTATGGGTTACTGGATATCGTTTTCGGTTCTCTTGCAACTTTGCTTGCAGCATTTGCTACCGCAAAAATGCCGCACAAATGGCTGGCACCTCTGCCCCCTGTGATTTGTAACGGTGTGATTATCGGTGCGCTGCTTGCATTCTATAACACCGGATTTACTGCTGCCTATCCTGCGGCATTCGCATTCAATGCATTGACCGTCGGTCTGGGCGAGCTGCTTGCCTGCTATGCTTTTGGCGGCGTACTGCTGATTGCTCTTCCCAAGATTCCTTTCTTCCGGGATATGCTGTCTGCAAAGAAACTCTAATCTACTCTGCGGCGCTTTTTCATGCGCCAGCAACTACAATGTGAGGATATTTTTATGAAAGTCAAAAAAGCCGTGATCCCCGCAGCCGGTCTTGGTACCCGCATGCTCCCTGTCACGAAAACTGTTCCCAAAGAAATGCTGCCCATGGTCGATCGACCTGTCTTACAATACATTGTCCAAGAAGCAGTTGCTGCCGGCATCGAAGATATTCTCATCATTACCAATCGCGGAAAAGATGTGATGGAGGATTACTTCGATTACGCTCCGGAATTGGAAGACAAGCTGATGCAGGCCGGCAAGGACGATTTGATCGAACTTGTCCACAAACCTGCAAATTTAGCGAATATCTTTTTCGTTCGTCAGAAACAAACCCTCGGTTTGGGACATGCCATCTATCAGGCACGCCGTTTTGTGGGCAATGAGCCCTTTGCTGTATTGCTCGGTGATGATATTATTCGTGCAAAGACACCTGTGACCAAACAACTCATTGCTGCTGCTGAAAAATACCACGCTTCCGCCGTCGGTGTACAGCAGGTAAGCGACGAAGCAATCCATCGCTATTCCTCTGTTGCTGTTTCCCCCTTGGAAGAGCGTGTTTTCTCCGTTTCTGATATGAATGAAAAACCCACAATTGAAGAAAAGTTTTCCAACTACGCCATTCTCGGACGTTATGTTCTGATGCCTGAAGTTTTTGAGATTCTTGCAAACCAAAAACCTGGCTATGGCGGCGAGATTCAATTAACCGATGCTCTGGAAACCCTGTGTCACAGGGAGGATATGGTTGCTGTGGACTTTGAAGGCCGCCGTTATGATACGGGTAATCTTTGTGGCTTCCTTGAAGCGACGCTTGATATGGCCTTAGACCACCCCGAAACCGGCGCATGGTTGAAAGCGTATATGAAGGATAAAGTATCCAAATTTTAAATAAAATAATCAAAGCAAACCATTCCGAATTCTTCGGAATGGTTTGCTTTTTATATACAAATAGGAAAAAATCCGGACGTTATAACTGTCCGGATTTTTCATACCATTAACCCACAAAATTTGCAATCGCTTTGACCAAACTGCTATTGCGTGTTGCAGAAATATTATTGACAAACAGCACATCCTTTGCGCCGGTTGCATTGACAATATCCATCAGCTTATCGCCTTTGACTTTATGAATATGGCGATAGTCTACCACATAAACCGTCTGATAATCCGGCACAAGGAACGGCACAAAAGCATTACCAAAAGACTCTTTAATCACAATGCAGGCAGATCCATCTGTCACATTGGGATTTTTAATAACTGTCCAGGGATTATCTCCGCCAATAAATGCAGAGTACTTTGCCCCTGCCTTCCATGTACTCACATCCGTCACAACAGACCAATTCAAAGGATTGCCGTCACTCTGGGTGATATCTGCACGGTTGGTATCTTTGGGAATATACGCTTCGATCGTATCCGGCTTGGACAGCGAAGCCTTCTTTCCAGAATCAAAATAGAAAGAGCCCAAAAATCCGGGATACTCCGCTTTTGTATAGGCTGTATCCAAATCAGCAGGCACAGTACCACGGGCTGCGCAATACTCCTTGTAGGCATAGTAAGCACCCAATGCGGTCCAATGGTGGTCTGTACGATAGTAAATATACTCATCTCTATGGTTACGCAGTGTATCATAAATATCTACCGGATGGACTTTATCAGAAAAGCCACCGTAGAAATAGTCCATGGACTTACGCTGATCCGCAGACTGAACATTCTTACGTACTGATGCAGGCAGGGTAATATCCATGCTGGTGGGGACAATCATATCGTAAACATTTGCCTTGCCGTCCAGCAGCGCAGCTGCACGATTTACGGCTGCCACATAGGCATCTGCCGCCGTCTGGCTGAAGCTGTAGTATTCATAAGCCGAATCACCAACAACCAAAATAGCGCCTAAGGTTTCCACAGGCACATCTGTCATATCCGGCTCCTGAATCTCCTTCGGAGGATCTTTTTCAACGGGTGGCTGCACACTTTCCGGCTCATTTGAGGATGCATCATCCTCGTCCTCTTTGACCGGTGGTGCAGGTTGATCCGGAATAGCATCACCTTGCTCTACATCACCGTGAATTGTTGTACCGCCGGGAGAGAGCATTTCCTTGAAGGCTGTGTTCAGTGCAACATAGGTGTCACGGAATGGAAATGTATCGGAAAACCAGGTATTGATCCCATCAAAAAAATCTCCGGAAGCCAATGCCTGCACGCTGAATGGGGGAAAATCAGCCAATTCACGCTTTTCCGCCTCCGATACTGTAGGATGCAGCGGAACGATCCATGAAACCACTGCCAAAAGGAACAGCGCCGCAAAAAACAAACCAATCTGAATGGATCGATATCCACCGGTACGCTTGATTTTGCCTCTGTTGTTCTGTTCATTATACATCTCGTTATTGTTCATCATTTTTGCACTCCCTTCCCTTTAAAACTCCCAATACAGGAACGGATTATAGCTGTCGCCCACCAGGCTCATAGTTGCCAGAAGAAGCATTACAACAGGTGCTGCCACGACAACCGTTCGATAAAGTATCCATGCAGCGGCATGATTTGAACTTCTCGCGTAAAGCCAGCGTCCCAAACACGGAACAATCGGTGTGCACGCCAGTGCAGAAATCGCCAAAATCGGCAGATGACTCTGAATCAGTGCTGTCATTTCAAAAGTCGCCGTGCTTGCACCCGTCAAGCCAAACATACCGCTGAGCACAGCACCAAGCACAGCAAAATCTGTAAATTTAAACAGCACCCAGCCGAAATATACGACAATCAGTGCATAAATGTGTCCGAAAAGCGCAGGAATCTTTTCCAAAACATTGCGCAAAAACGCACGCTCGATGAGCAGGAAAACAAAATAGTACAGTCCCCAGCACATAAAATTCCAACTTGCACCGTGCCAGAAGCCGGTCAAGCACCAAACAACAAACAGGTTAAAAACGACTCTGCCTTTGCTGCAACGATTGCCGCCCAACGGAATATAGACATAATCTCTGAAAAAGCTGCTCAAGGAAATATGCCAACGACGCCAGAAATCCGTAATAGAAACGGAAATATACGGATAATTGAAGTTTTCACGATAATGGAAGCCAATCATACGCCCCATACCGATTGCCATATCAGAATAAGCCGAGAAATCCAGATAAATTTGCAGCATGAATGCAAGCGCACCCACCCAAAGCGCCAGCACGGGACGATCCGAAATCGTTTTCAGCGCTTCCACAGCAGGTGTTTGATCTGCTACCAGCAGCTGATCTGCCAGTGCGCCGCATGAATTTGCAAGAACGGCTTTCTTTGCAAGACCTACACTGAATCTGGTAACGCCATAAGAAATATCTGCACGCGTCGCTTTCCTCTTCAGCAGCTCAGCATTGATGTCCTTATAGCGGACGATCGGTCCGGCGATACACTGATGGAATAAGCTGACATACAGCAGCAGCGTCGGAAAACTTTTTTGTGCCTCTACCTCCCCGCGGTATACATCTACCACATAAGAAAGCAGCTGGAAGGTATAAAAGGAAATACCGATCGGCAATGCGATCTGCAAAATATGATCGGGAAATCCAAAAAGATTGTGTGTGTTTTCCATAAAAAACGTACCATATTTAAACACACCCAAAAGGCCGAGATCAACAATGCATGTAAATGCAACGCCAATCTTTGCCTGCCGTGATCTTGCAGGCTGTCTGCCAATATATTTTGCAAGTGCCCAATCCACAAATGCCATGCCCAAAAGCAAAAATACATACACAGGCTCGCCCCATGCATAAAAAATAAGCGAAAAAATCGTCATTACAATATTTTTCGCCCGTATCGATGGCATAATATGGTAAAAAATCAAACTGATCGGTAAGAAAACATAGAGAAAAAATAAGCTGGAAAAAACCATAAACCGCTCCTTTTACTTTTGCTTATCACTTTAAATGTTCACTCTTCTTCTAAAATATGCAAAGACGGAGCTAAGGCTCCGTCTTTTCTGCTTTTTTCATATACGCTGACACACCCAGCACAAATGGTTTCAGAATCAACTCAGAACTAAACGATCATACTTATTCAAAATCTGCTTAAAATAGCAGTTATGTATATAATATGACCTTCATTTCCAAAAGTCAATCTTCGTTTTTTCCCATTTTTATAAATTTCATCATTATTTTGCAAAAAATGCTGCCCCAATCGCTCCGGGCCCTACATGGGTGCCGATCGTGCTGCCGATCGGCACAATCGGCAGGCAATTTGTCCTCCCTTCATAAAGCACAGCACTGTCTTCCATATACTTTTGCAAAAGTGCATCTGTCAGGCCGGTATACGCCAGACAATACGGCATATCAAAATCGATTCCGCCGCTTTTTTTCACCAGATCCATCAGCATATTATTACCATTGCGCGAACCGCGTGCCTTTCCCAAAACAGAAAGTTTTCCTTCTTCCACTGCAACCACAGGTTTGACAGACAGCAATGTACCTGCAAAAGCGGCCGCAGAAGAAATTCTGCCCCCCTTCTTCAAATATTCCAGCGTATCCAGCAGAGCAATCACGCGAATCTGCTTCTTTTTTTCTTCCAAAATGTCCACAATTTCCTGCTTGGTTTTTCCTTTATCACGCAGGCGAACAGCCAGATGTACCAGCACCCATTCGCCCATGGACACATTTTCACTGTCAATCAGAGCAATCGCACCGTCGAATTCCTCCGCGGCGATCACTGCACTCTGATAGCTGCCGGAAAGCTTTGATGAAAGCGAAATAGAAATAACTTCATCCCCCGCCTCAATTGCCTCACGAAAGGCCTTTTCATATTCATAGGGCGCAAGTTGGCTCGTTGTCGGCATTACATCTGATTCAATCAGCTTTTCAAAAAACTCTTTATTTGTAATAGTAATACCGTCCAGATATTCTTCTTCACCAAAATAGGTTTTCAGCGGCAAAACTTTTATATTTAATTTCTCCGCTTCCGCAGGGAGAATATCACTTGCAGAGTCTGTAATAATTCTAATAGACATACCATTTCCTCCTAATATAGTTCACTTTATGAACCTTTTGTATATTGTATTATACAGGATATTATTTATAAACGCAAGTCCTCTCTGCGCAAATACCATTTCCCATGCTGATTAGACAAAATACACAAAAAATAAATACCCGGCAATCTTCTTTTATACTTGACTTTTTCTGCAAATCTTATATAATAGTATAGCTTGTATATTACAAGTTTCTGTCTGTACGGCAGAAAATCCTTGCTCTCACCAAAGGGGTGAGGGCCAAAAGACCAAAAGGAGGTGTACTAAAAATGGCTAAGGTTTCTGCAAAGTATGAAGTTGTCTATATTATTAACTCTTCCAAGAGCGAAGAGGATATCCAGGCAATTGTCGCAAAGTTCACTCATTTGGCTGAGCAGAATGCTACTGCTGTTGAAGTCGAGGAGTGGGGCAAGCGTAAGCTGGCTTACGAAATCGATGACGAGACTGAGGGTTACTATGTCCTGATGTCCTTCACCAGCGAAGCAGCATTCCCTGCTGAGTTGGACCGTGTGTTCGGCATCACCGATGGCATCCTGCGCTCCATGATCGTCTGCAGAGGCGAATAAGGAGGACGCAAAATGTTGAATCGTATCATCATTATGGGCCGTCTGACCCGGGACCCTGAGCTGCGCAGAACGCAGAGCGGCACTGCAGTCACGTCTTTTACTCTCGCTGTCGATCGCGACTTCAAGAGCAAAGAAACCGGCGAGACTGCATGTGATTTTATCGATTGTGTCGCATGGCGCAATACCGCTGAGTTTGTAAACAACTACTTCACCAAAGGCCGCATGGCTGTCGTGGAGGGTAAACTCCAAATCCGTCCCTGGAAAGATAAAGACGGCAACAACCGCCGCAGTGCGGAAGTAATCGTTGATCAGATGTATTTCGGTGACAGCAAGCGCGATGGCGCAGCTCCCGCCGGCAACTATGGCAACAGCTACGGCTCAGGCAGTTACTCTGCCCCTACCGACAGCTACGCCACAGCCCAAGGTGGCTACGGCATGCCCAGCGCAGGCTCGTCCGAATTTGCTGAAATTGACGACGTAGACGGCGAACTGCCGTTCTGATTCTATAAAAGGAGGAACCCTAAATGGCTATGGAACGCGATAACAGAGGCCCTCGCACCCGTAAGCGCAGAAAGGTCTGCCAGTTCTGTGCAGACAAGTGCGAGTGGATCGATTACAAAGATGCATCTAAGCTGCATCGTTATATTTCCGAGCGCGGCAAGATTCTGCCTCGCCGCACCACCGGCACTTGCGCAATGCATCAGCGTGAGCTGACTGTCGCTATCAAGCGCGCACGTCAAATCGCTCTGCTGCCCTTCGTAACTGATTAATCAGTCATTTCAGGACCTGTCTATTTGGACAGGTCCTTTTTTTATTGACATACAAAAAGTGCCGCTTAAAAAAGCGGCACTTTTTGTATCGTACATTATGTAATTCACTGAACTTCATCATAGGAACAGATATCATACCATACACTACACTCTGCTTTCAACAATCACAGCCACAGCCACATTCACCTGTTAAAAGATTCAGCGAATCATCTTCATCAATCCATATCTGAACAGGAACCACTTCAAACGTATCCTCCGTTCGGCGAATCACAACTTTTTCAAGTCCAGCATTGATAATTGTTCGGCGGCACATCGCGCAGGATGTAGCATCATGCAAAAGCTCTCCCGTTTGTGCATCGCGACCGGCAAGATAAATCGTTCCCCCCACCATGTCACGACGTGCAGCAGAGATAATGGCATTTGCCTCCGCATGAACACTGCGGCAAAGCTCATAGCGCTCGCCGCGAGGCACCTTCATCTGTTCACGCGTGCAGTAGCCCAAATCCACACAATTTTTACGGCCGCGCGGTGCGCCATTATACCCCGTTGCGATAATCTCATCATTTTTTACAATAATGGCGCCATAGCAGCGACGCAGGCAAGTGGCACGCTTGAGCACCGTTTCGGCAATGTCCAAATAATAGTTTTCTTTACTGATGCGATTCATGAGCGCACCTTCTTTCTATAAATTCGTGACTTTTAGTATAATGCCTGTATCTTTATTTGGCAAGTATTTTTCAAAGGTGTCCACTTTTCCAAAATACAGGTTTATCAATTCTCCAACGCTTCCTTTGTTTCAGGTTTCAGCACAGAAACAACTGTGAGCGCCATAATGATCAACAAAATCACCGTCAACACTGTCGCATTCAGCGCCACTGTAAAGGCCGCGCCCAGAAGGGCACCTACAATACCAAACGTGATAGCCGCAAGTCCGATTTTCCCATGATAAAGACCGCTGCGCATAACCTGAATCCCTCCAGCCATA
Organism: Oscillospiraceae bacterium; assembly: GCA_020025175.1. Classification (GTDB taxonomy): domain Bacteria; phylum Bacillota; class Clostridia; order Oscillospirales; family Oscillospiraceae; genus Pseudoscillospira. Next base: position 11,367 of record JAHHSM010000016.1, read on the forward strand.
GGACTTGCAACACTCATAGCCATAACGAAAACAAGCGTATTCATCGGCGAAACTCCCATCAACAGAAAGAGCGCTATTGCAGGCGGCTTCAGCGGCACACCAAACATATTAATGAAACCAAACGCAAATACAATGGGTAATGCAATACACAGCTGTACGGGTGTCAAGCTGCCAGCTGTGCCGACCGCACCTGACGAAAGGATCAATTTTAACACCAGCGCCGCCATAGAAAAGATCATGGTAACGCCCATAACCAAACGAATCGTTTTTCCATCGAGCTTACTGATAATCCGCGCGCCGGTAAAACTTCCGGCAGCAATGGCCGCCATACATAAAAGCGTTGTTGCCATATCAATCGTATCTTTGCCCCACAGGTATATGAACGCAATCAATGCACCAGGCAGCACAGAACACACAACCAAGGTGCCGGGGAGACGTTTATCCTCCACCCAGCCGCACTTATGAAAAACCAACGTATTTAAAATAAAATCCGGAAATCCCATTGTAGTAAAAAAGAATACGACCCCTTCGCAAATGGATATTTTCCAAAAACTACCCGTTTCACTCCGAACATGCGTCCAATTTTTCCACACTTTCCACAGCAGAAGCAATCCATACCCAAGTCCATACACCAGAATTGCTACTGCCAACACATTTTGCCATTTCACATAATCATCCCTTTCCTACTAAAAAAACAATTTTTAGAATAGCTTACTTTTATCAAAAAATCAAGAAGTATCTAAAAAAATAGATACTTCTTCCCCAAAATGATGTGGGCGCTTTTACCCGATCACAGTTCTTTATAAACAAAAGTGCAGATACATCCAATTGCAAAACAATACCCGTTTCTGCACCTTGTGCCACTATGCAAAAATCCCCCCGGCTTAAAAAACAAACCGGGAGGATTTTACTCTTATTTCATTAAAACATAACTGCCGCCAGTCAAGGGCGTTTTCGCCTGCGCGACAAAGAACACTTCTGCATCTGCACCATCTCGAAGAGCCGTTACTGCGGCGCGTGCCGCATCTGCCTCAGCCTGACTTGCTGTATCCATATAAATGCGATCTACAGACTGTACAATCGCAGACAGATCCCAACCCGCCACCGCATCCTGTTTTGTTTCAAGAAGCGTCGAAGGCAAAGCAATGGAAACCTTCACATCCTTTTCAGAAACAGCATCTTTCACCTGCTTCAAAAAGCTATTGATCGCTTCGACTCGTGCCTCAGCTGTATCCACCTGTGCTCCGTATGTCACACGATTTACGATGCCATATGTGGGGAACTGGACATCCTCCAGCACGATTTCCGTATACCCCAATGCAACACATTTTTGTACGATACCCACCAAATAAGCTCTTGCAGCTTCATCATAGGGATCCAGCCATGCATTCCCATTCGGATCACGCCATGCACGACCACTCACGCTCATAACCGCCATAGAATTATCGCTGTCGGCCCGTTTTGTATCCGCAAAGCAAGAAATACGTGCTACCGCTTTGCTTGCAGTATTTCTCTCTTTGATTTTTTGTGCATCCGCATCTGTCATATCAGATAAAAGGAATGTACCATTGGCAGCTTTTACACTTATCACCGGACGCTGTCCTTCCTCTAATTGCACACCGTTTTCACTTAGTGCCACATCACTTTCGACACTCACACCATGAAGCACATCTGCCGGCTCAGGCTCCGGAATATCTATGATAAAATCCTCTGGAATATCAGCAACATCATTTTCATCGGCGCTTTGATCATCAGTTTGACTTACCTTCGTATCCAATGCCTGCCAATGCAGCCCATTTTCATCAAAAACCAATTTAGGCTGCAAAATCAAAAAAACACCGGCAGCAACTAAAATCAACAAAAGAATAATAATCAAAACTTTTTTCCATCCAGGCATCCGACCGCGGTAACTCTGGTACCCTCTTGCCATGCGCAAAGCGCCTCCTCTCAGCTACAAGCTTTACATTTCAAAAGCCTTACGGCTCAATTGCATCCAGCAATCCTACACGACGCGCATGCCGACCGCCTTCAAATTCAGTGTTCAGAAACACCTCGACACAACGCTCTGCCACATTTTGACCAATCAGCCCTGCCCCCAGCGCCAGCATATTTGCATCATTATGACGGCGTGTCATCTCAGCGGACAGCACATCGCATACATGTGCGCAGCGAATCCCTTTCACTTTATTGGCAGCAATCGAAATACCGATACCGGTCGTGCAGATCACAATGCCGCGCTCGCACTCTCCTGAAGCAACCGCTCTGGCAGCAGCCTCACCAAATGCAGGATAATCGCAGCTTTCCTTGCTATAAGTGCCGCAATCTTTGATTTCATGCCCTTTTTCAGCCAAAAAATGAACAATATGCTCCTTCAAATCATAGCCGCCATGGTCACAGCCAATTGCAATTTTCATTTGTGTACCTCCTAAATGTTTAGAGCCGATGATAAACAGGCCTCAGCCGTTCATATGTTACAAAGTAATCAAAACCACAGACCTTTAAAAGTTTCTGCCGATCCGCAATGGCACAGCCTACATACTTCGGACTATGCGCATCACTGCCCAATGTAATCAATTCTCCACCATAATCATGATACAACTGTAAAATATCACGATCCGGCAAAGGCAGATTGCCGCGATTGGTATTAAGCTCAATGCCAATTCCTTTTGGAATAATCGTCTTAAAGAGTTCCGCTATCTGCTCTTTGAACGGCTGAAACGATAAATTCATGCCAAGGTGTTCATTCCAGTAGCGCAGCGGAAGGGTCAAATGGCCGATTACGCTGAACCGCCCCCATTTCACCAGCACCATCATCTCGTTGAGATATTCTTCTATCGCTTCATAGGCAAATGTTTCTTCCATTTCTTTCACGGTACAAAAATCTTTGCGCCCACGAACCCAAGATAAATTATGCAGCGAACCAATAACAAAGTCAAGAGGCGGTGCATCATCTAAAAAGTGATCGGCACGCTCAAAATCCTCTGTAGCCTGCCCCAGCTCCACACCCAGCTGAATCTTGATCTGTCCACCCAGCTGTTCCTGCGCCTGTGTGTACTGCGCAACAGCTGGCTGCCAGGAATGCTCCAACACCTGCTCTGCCTGCCAATTCACAATATCCAAATGGTCCGTCAGGCAAATTTCATCAAGACCTGCGGCAACAGCTGCCAATGCCATTTCTGTCATCGTATTTTTACCATCGGCACTACAGGTGGAGTGTGTATGGTAATCCGCTAAATACATACCGCACACCTTGCCTTCACTCTACTCATTTCTTAAATTTTTTAAAGAAGCCTTTACGCTCACCATAGTTGCCTTCGCCAAGCGTTTCACCAAATTTCTTCAGTGCTTCACGCTGCTCGTGATTCAAATTGCGCGGGGTTTCCACAAAGACCGTGACAAACTGATCACCGCGCCCCTTACCATTCAAATTGGGAATACCCTTTCCACGCAAACGGAATACCGTTCCGCTCTGAGTTCCTTCCGGAATTTCATATTTTACCTTACCATCAATGGTAGGAATTTCCATTTCTGCGCCTAAGGCCGCCTGCACAAACGTGATCGGTGCTTCGCATAAGACGGAAGTACCCTCACGACGGAAAATTTCATGAGGCCGTACGGTAACGGTAATATGCAGATCCCCAGCAGGGCCGCCGTTTTTACCGGCATTACCCTGTCCTCGCAGGGAGATGGTCTGACCGTTGTCGATACCGGCAGGAATACTTGCCTTAATGGTACGCTGACGACGTTCCGTACCACTTCCATGACACTTAGAGCAAGGCTGCTTGATGATCTTTCCTCTGCCCCCACACTTGGAGCAGGTCTGCGTCGTCGCAAATACACCCATTGGTGTTTGACGGCGTACCTGTACCGTACCACTGCCGTGACAGTCAGGGCAGGTTTCCGCCGTTGTTCCCTTGGCACATCCTGTACCGCTGCATTCGCTGCAGTTTTCGGTACGTGTAATAATCACATCTTTTTCGCAGCCAAATGCAGCCTCTTCAAAACTAATCGAAATGGATGTACGGATGGTTTCACCACGCGTCGGACCATTGCGGCGTGTCTGACCGCCGCCGAAGCCGCCGCCAAAGAAACTGCCGAAAATATCACCCAGATCACCAAAATCAAAATCGCCGCCAAAACCGCCGCCAAAACCGCCGCCAAAACCGCCGCCGCCGCCATAATTCGGATCGACACCGGCGAAGCCAAACTGATCATATTTCGCTTTCTTATCCGGATTGCTCAGCACTTCATAAGCTTCATTCGCTTCCTTAAATCGGGCTTCACAAGCTGCATCTCCGGGATGCAGATCCGGATGATTTTCTTTTGCCAGTTTACGATAAGCACGCTTGATGTCTGCGTCTGATGCGCCTTTATCCACACCAAGCACTTCATAATAATCTCTTTTCTGTTCTGCCATAAATATTCACCCTCGTTTATAGCGCTACAAGCTCCAAATGGGGCGGGGAAAATCCCCGTCCCATTGATAGAGCGGTATTCATTTCTTACTTGTTTTCGTCCTCATCGACGACCTTGTAATCAGCATCATAATACTGACCGTCTGCTGCGCCGCCTTGTGCACCTGCATCGCCTGCTGCACCAGCCTGTGCTGCGCCTTCAGGATTTGCATTCTTATACATCTGCTCGCTTACTGCAAAGAATGCCTGCTGCAGTGCCTCAGTGTCAGCCTTAATTGCTTCCACATCATCACCCTTGACAGTTTCCTTCAGCTTGTTCAGAGCGGTTTCGATCTTGCTCTTATCTTCAGCGCTGACCTTGTCACCCATATCTGCCAGAGTCTTTTCACTCTGATAGATGGACTGGTCCGCAGCATTGCGGATCTCAACAGCTTCCTTGATCTTTGCATCCTCTGCCGCATACTGCTCAGCATCCTTAACAGCCTTTTCAATATCTTCCTTGCTCATATTGGTAGAAGAAGTGATGGTGATATGCTGTTCCTTACCCGTGCCAAGATCCTTAGCGGAAACATTGACAATGCCGTTTGCGTCGATATCGAATGTAACTTCGATCTGAGGTACGCCACGGCGAGCCGGTGCAATGCCATCCAAATGGAATTTACCCAAAGACTTGTTATACTGTGCCATTTCACGCTCACCCTGCAGAACATTGACTTCAACGGAAGTCTGGTTATCAGCAGCAGTAGAGAAAATCTGGCTCTTCTTAACGGGGATGGTGGTATTGCGCTCAATCAGACGCGTGCAGACACCGCCCATAGTCTCAATGCCCAGAGACAGAGGTGTAACGTCCAGCAGCAGCAGATCCTTTTTCGCGGAGGGATCGTCACCCAGGATACCGCCCTGAATAGCTGCACCAATTGCAACGCACTCATCGGGGTTGATGCCCTTGAAGCCTTCCTTACCGGTAATGCTTTTCACAGCTTCCTGCACAGCAGGGATACGGGAAGAACCGCCAACCAGCAGAACCTTGGAAATATCGCTTGCGCTCAAGCCTGCATCCTTCATTGCATTACGAACAGGAATCATGGTTGCTTCCACCAGATCGTGGGTCAGCTCATTGAACTTTGCACGGCTCAAGGTAACATCCAAGTGCTTAGGACCTGTTGCATCAGCAGTGATATAGGGCAGGTTGACGTTGGTTGTAGTCATACCGGACAGCTCGATCTTTGCCTTCTCTGCTGCTTCCTTCAAGCGCTGCATAGCGACCTTATCTGCTGTCAGATCGATGCCGCTTTCCTTCTTGAACTCTTCGACCAGATATTTCATAACAGCCTCATCAAAGTCATCGCCGCCCAGATGGGTGTTACCATTGGTAGACAGAACTTCTACAACACCATCGCCGATATCCAGAATAGACACATCGAACGTACCACCGCCCAAGTCGTAAACCATGATCTTCTGGCTTGCTTCTTTTTCTGCACCATATGCCAGTGCAGCTGCGGTAGGCTCATTGATAATACGCTTGACTTCCAAGCCTGCAATCTTACCTGCATCCTTGGTTGCCTGACGCTGAGAGTCGTTGAAGTACGCAGGAACAGTGATAACTGCCTCGGTAACACTCTGACCCAAATATGCTTCAGCATCCTTCTTCAGCTTGGTCAGGATCATTGCACTGATTTCCTGGGGTGTATATGCCTTGCCGTCTACATTGACCTTATAATCCGTACCCATATGGCGCTTGATAGATGCAATGGTGCGGTCGGGGTTTGTGATTGCCTGACGCTTTGCCACCTGACCTACCATACGCTCACCGGTCTTGGAAAATGCCACTACAGACGGCGTAGTGCGGTTGCCTTCAGCATTTGCAATAACGACAGCTTCGCCGCCTTCCATAACGGACACACAAGAGTTTGTTGTACCCAAATCGATACCAATAATTTTACCCATAATTGTTTCCTCCTGAATATTTGAAAATTTTATTTATACATTGTTAAAAAAATGAACACGCGCTTTTTAGTTTGCTACCTTGACAACTGCAAAACGAATCACTTTCCCGTTCAAAGTAAAGCCCTGCTGAAATACTTCGGCTACTGTATTTTCACCCAGTGTTTCATCATCAATATGCATCACAGCAGAGTGTTTATCGGGATCAAAGGGCTGCCCGACAGCGTTGATCTTTTCAACGCCCATTTTTTTCAAAATCTCCTCCAGCTGGTGGAAGATCATCTCCATGCCCTTCAGATGAGGTGAATCATCGCTGCCACCCACCGCTACGGCACGCTCCAGATTGTCATACACCGGCAGGAACTCTTTCACCGTTGCCATTTTGGCATCAGAATAAATCTGCTCTTTTTCTTTTGTGGTACGTTTCCGATAGTTATCGTATTCAGCAGCCAGACGCAGATGCTGATCTTTGAGATCTTCCATATCCTTTGCCATCTGCTCCATCTTTTCTGCTTCTTCCATAGTGAAGGTTACCCCATTGGTCTTCTTGCCCTTTTTCGCCTTCTTTTCTTCCTTATTATCACACGCTTGCACTTCTTCATGCATGTTGTTTTCCTGCTTTATTTCTTCACTCATGTTGTCACATCCTCTTCATGTTTTGGCAATTGCCTTTGATCAAACATACGCGTCAGTCCCTCAGCAAAGTAAGAAAGCCGCGCAGCTACAGTTGCATAATCCATTCTCGTCGGTCCAACCACGCCAATCAGCCCTCGCATATCATCTCCAATATCATAACTTGCAACTACGACACTGGAATCTTTTAATGCAGCCTCCACATTTTCAGGGCCAATCAGTATCTTCATTGGTGCATTATCATCTGGCATAGGCAATGCCGCGTTTTCCGCACTGAGGAATTTCATCAGCTCATTAGCCTTGCCTACATCCTGATACTCTGGCAAATCCAAAATCCGGTTTGCACCAGTGGTATAAATCATTTTGTGCTGCACATCATCCAAAACCTCAACAGCATATTCTACCGTTTGGGAAAGAATCATGAACAGTGCACCGGGAATCTGTGACGCAATTTTCATTAAATGCTGTGACATTTCTGTCCCAGAATGTTTCACGAAATCTTTATTAAGCAGTGCTGCCAAAATCGGAAGCTGTGATGCATCCACAGGCACCTCGCAGCGAAGCAATTTGCTTTTCACGCGGCTGTCATCGGTCATAATCACAGCAATAAAACTATTTTCATCCACACTGAGCAAATCAAACCGTGCAATCGTAAATTCCTTTTTCCCCGCTGCCAATGCATAGACCGGATAGTTGGTAAAATTGGAAACCACCTGTCCGGCACGGGACAGGACCCTGTCCAACTCCTGCAGCTTGATGTGAAGTGCTTCGTTGATGCTTTCCGTTTCCTGAATCGACAGGCGGTGATGCTCCATCAATTCATTCACATAAATACGGTAACATTTGGGAGAGGGAATCCGTCCTGCAGAAGTGTGCGGCTTTTCAAGAAATCCCATTTCCTCCAAATCTGCCATCTCATTTCGGATGGTAGCAGAGGAAACGCTGTTTCCCAATGCCACAGCAATGGCTTTTGACCCAACCGGCTCAGCCGTTTCCACATAAAGCTCCACAATCGCCTTCAGTATTCTTTTTTTGCGATCTGTCAGCTCCATGTTTCCACCCCTCCGCTCAATATTTAGCACTCAATCTTTCTGAGTGCTAATTCAGTATACTTCTATCGTCAAAGAAAGTCAATACGGATAATTTGAACAAAATGTAAATTCTTTATCATATATTTTTCTACAAGCCCATTCTGCCTGCGTTTCACACAATTTTTACATAAAAAAACAGCAAAAGAGGACCTATCCTAAATCAAGGTCCTCTTTTGCCGACTTTACGTCTAGGGATGAATAAAGATGGGGATAGCAAAATTTTTAACGCTTTACAAACTTGCTTCTAGGCGCACGGCACAAGGGACACTGATACTCATCCGGAATCTCATCGCCTTCATAGATATAGCCGCAAACCGTGCACTTCCAACCATAGTTTCCTTCCAGCGTACGATACACAGGCGCTGTAACAGGTGTTGCTGCGCCGGCATTAGTGAAATCATCCAGTGTCAGAACAAGGCCATCGGACAAAACTTCTGCATCCACAGCCTCTGCAACATACAGAATATAATTACCGATTTCAATTTTGTCAATCACCTTGCAGCTGACACGAGATACCATATTTTCCGTGAGATAAGGATTGCCATTTACATCCTCTTTTACCTCGTAAGCTGCAAACTTATCACCCACACGACCGGACTTATAGCCAAACTGATTGACCAATTCTTTCGGTGTATCTTTGCCCAGCAGTGTGACAACGAAACTGCCGGCCGCTTCAATCGCATCCTTTGTCGCATGATCTTTGTTGATTGAAATTGTGAATTTTGCAGGAACAGAAGATGTCACCTGTGCGAAAGAACTCACGATGCAGCCCTGACGCTTTCCATCTGCCTGCACACCTACAATGGCCAATGTATAATTTAATTTATCAAACGCTTTTCTATTCATAGATGCATCCTCACTTTCAAAAATAAATTCATTTTCTTATGATTAGTATACACAATTCCCCATCTTTATTGTGTTGCATATGCACCATTATATACTTTTATTTACTTTTTATGAAGTTCTAATGATTCTCACTATTTTGATTTACCAATGAACCAATGTCTCATTACATCAAATTTTTCAAGATCCTTTGCGATTGGCATTATATAAAATAACCCGGTTTGGCTTGTGTCAAACCGGGTTATTTTTAAGATTTCAAATCAAAAAATCAGGCATTTTCCTTTGTTTCTTCAGCAGAAGCCTTAGCAGCCTCCGCTGCCTTTGCTTCAGCAGCAGCCTTAGCCTTTTCAGCCTGAGCCTTCTTGATTGCCTTGTACTTCTCTTTCTCTTCCTTTGTTGCAATGGGAGAAATTGCATCCTTGGGGCAAACCTTGGTGCATAGCTTGCAGTTTTTGCACTTTGCGTAGTCGATAACAGCTACATTGTCAACAACCTTAATGGCATCAAACTTACATTCCTTCACACACAAGCCGCACCCAATACATGCATTTGCGCAAACCTTTGTTGCTGCCGCGCCCTTCTGCTTGTTGGCGCATTCAACAAAGACCTTTTTAGATACAGGAACAGAAACGATCAAGTCACGCGGACATGCAACTGCGCACTGCATGCAGTCTGTGCATTTATCAGGATCAACCACAGGCACACCGTTGTCGCCGATTTTGATGGCGTCGAAGCCACAGGCCTTCACGCAGGAGCCCATGCCCAAGCAGCCGTAAGCGCACTCCAGAGGGCCATTGCCGCCCACCTTCATAGCACCCAAGCAATCCTGAACACCGATGTACTCAAACTTCTTCTTTGCAGCAGTACCGCCGTTACAAATCACATGGGCAATTTCACGTTCACCGGCAGCAGCCTCAACGCCCATGATCTCAGCAATTTTGGCAACTGCTTCAGCGCTGGCAACAGGGCAGCAACTGACAGGTGCTTTCCCGTCAATAATTGCATTCGCCGCAGAAGAGCATCCGGCATAGCCACAGCCGCCGCAGTTTGCGCCGGGCAGGCAGTCCATGATCTCAGGGAAACGCGGATCTGTTTTTACTTCAAATACTTTAGAAGCAATTGCCAGGATCGTACCGAAAACCAGGCCCAAAATACCCAGCACAAGCAGGGCAGCAAGAACATTCATCATCATATCTTTCTTCTCCTCCTCTTACCAAACCTGCAGACCGGAGAAGCCCATGAATGCCAGTGCCATCAGACCTGCGGTAACCATAGCCAGAGGAACACCTTCAAAGCACTTCGGGCACTCGGAGAACTCCAAACGCTCACGAATGGAAGCAAACAGAACAATTGCCAGCATGAAGCCCAAACCGCCGGTTACACCGTAAACCACCGTCTCCAGCAGATTGTAGCCATAGGAAACACTGTTGATGGAAACACCCAGAACAGCGCAGTTTGTGGTAATCAAGGGCAGGAACACACCCAAAGAGGTGTACAATGCAGGCATAGCTTTCTGCAGGAACATTTCAATGAACTGAACCAGAGAAGCGATAACCAGAATGAACGCCACGGTCTGCATATATTCCAGACCCAGGTTTTCCAGAATCAAATGCTGAATAAAATAGGTGACCAGAGAAGCCAAACCCATAACAAAGGTAACAGCAGCACCCATACCAACTGCTGTATCGATCTTCTTGGAGACACCCATAAAGGGACAGATACCCAGAAACTGAGAAAGAACAAAGTTATTTGTCAGAATTGCGCCCAAGGAGATCGCAAAAATAGATGTAAGCATTTCCATTATTTAGTTGCCTCCTTCTTTGCAGCCTTCTCTGCGGACTTTCTCATCACAAAGCTCACGATTGCAATGAAGATACCCAGAGACAGGAAACCACCAGCAGGCTGAGTCAGCAGAGATGCGCCCACGCCTTCGGGCAGAACCTGAATGCCGTCTGCACCGCCGAGGACGATACGGAAACCATCGGATACATCGATCAGACCGCCGCCAAACTTACCTGCGCCAAGGAACTCACGCGCAGCAGACAAAATGGTCAGTGCCAGCGTAAAGCCGATACCCTGAGTCAGACCGTCAACTGCGGAAGCAACGGGACCATTCTTATAAGCAAATGCTTCAGCACGACCCAGGATCATGCAGTTAACAACGATCAAGGGGATAAACACACCCAGAGACTCCGACAAATCAGGCACAAATGCTTTCAGCAGCAGATCAATGCAGGTAACGAAGCCTGCAATAATGACGATAAATGCAGCAATACGAACCTTATTGGGAATGATATTGCGCAGCAGAGAAATAACAACGTTGGAGCAAATCAAAACCAGAGTTGCACAGATACCCATACCAAGACCGTTGAACAGAGATGTTGTGACAGCCAGTGTGGGGCACATACCAAGGATCTGAACCAGAACGGGGTTATTAGTAATAACGCCTTCTTTAAGCTGTTTTCCGAAATTCATACTCAAACCTCCCCCTTCTTAGCCCAACTGCTCGGCTACCAGGGTTGCAGCATTAACGCCGCGGGTAATTGCCTTGGTAGTCACAGTAGCACCGGAGATTGCATCGACCTGATTGCTGCCGGAATTCACAGTAAACAGATTATCTGCACCGCCGGTGCGTCCATAGAACTGTTCCAGCACGCCGACGCCATTCTTATTGGGCTTATTGCCTGCAACTTTGGTACCGATACCCGCAGTTTCAGCATGGCTAATAACAGAAATACCTACAACTTTACCTTCTGCATCCACACCAACGATCACGTCCACTGCACCGTTAAAGCCGGTAGGCAGTACTTCGATCGCATAACCGCCGGTAGAGGCAGCATAAATCGCCTTCAAACCGCTTTCTGCATCTTTCTGCTTAGCAACTGCAACCAGTTCGTCTGTCACAGCAACCTCCTCAAAGGTTGCACCGGGGAATACAAGCTCCAGAGAATTCTGCAGCTTCTGCGCCTGCAATGCTTCAATTTTATCCTTAGTAACACCGTTGACAACGCCCAGCAGCGCAGCCACAACAGCAGAAATAATCATCAGGATGCCTGCAAGCTTCAGAATATATTTAGGGTCCAACTGAACCTTTTCCTTCTTCACTGCTTCGCTCATTTTGCAGCCGCCTCCTTCTTATCAGACTTTTCGGCCTTTACAAAACCGAAGCGGACAGGCTTGACGTAGCGATCGATCAGCCATACAGTGCAGTTCATAACCAGAATTGCAAAGCAAACGCCCTCGGAGTATGTGCCAAAATAACGAATGAATACGGTGATCAGACCGCAGCCGATACCGAAGATGATCTGACCCTTATGGGTGATGGGAGAGGATGCATAGTCCGTTGCCATAAAAATAGCACCCAGCATCACACCGCCGCTGAGGACGTTGTACAGCATCCAGGTCATACCATCCTGACCGCCCTGAGGGAAGAGGAAGGTCAGCACAGCCACCGTCAGAATGAATGCCAGAGGAATGTGCAGGGAAATCACCTTCCGCCAGCACAGATAAATACCGCCGATGATCAGCATCAGTGCGGAAACTTCACCCAGGGAGCCACCGACCTGACCCATGAAGCAGTTCATCAGGGAAGTGCCGTCGGGCATCAGACCCTGATGCAGGAAAGACAGGGGTGTTGCAGCGGTGATTCCGTCGATTGCCTCAGGGGTGGAGGGACCGATGGTCATATGGGAGCCGTTGGCGACCCATGTACCCATGGTACCTGCCCAAGAGAACATGAATGCACGCGCACCCAGAGCAGGGTTCATGAAGTTCTTGCCAAGACCGCCGTACAGCTGCTTAACAATAATGATTGCAAATGCATCACCGATAATCAGCGTCCAATAAGGGATACTGACAGGGCAGGTGAAAGCCAGCAGCATACCGGTGACAACTGCCGACAGGTCGCCGATGGTCTGAGGCTTCTTCATGATTTTACAATACAGATACTCAAATACAACACATGCGATTACAGACACAGCGGTGACCGTCAGCGCACGCATACCAAAGAAATAAATTGCTGCGAGCAGTGCCGGAACCATCGCCAAAACGACATCCAGCATGATCGAGCGGACATCCTCATTTGCACGAATATGAGGAGAAGAGGATGCCTTGAGGTTCAATACTTTATAATCCATCTCTTAGCACCTCCGATTACTTTGCTTCTGCCTTGGCGGCAGCTTCAGCAGCTGCCTTTTCCGCAGCACGCTTGTTCATGATCTTCTGCTTACCGGTACGGAAATTATGTACCAGATGCACACGCCCCGGACAGATGTAGGAGCAGGAACCGCATTCGATGCAGTCAAACAGGTTTGCAGCTTCCAGTTCTTCCAAACGGTCCTTTGCTGTATACATATTCATAACAAGAGGCTCCAGGTGCATGGGGCATACGGTAACGCATTTACCGCAGCGGATGCAGACGGGATTCTCAACAGTCTTTTCTTCCTTTTCGGAGAACGCCAGCAAAGCGTTGGTGCCCTTACCGATGGGAGCGTCCATATTGTACTGGGCATGACCCATCATAGGACCGCCCATGATGATTTTGAAAGTGGTTTCCTTCACACCGCCGCATGCATCAAAGACGCACTTGAGGGGTGTACCCACGCGCACTTCCAGATTTTTAGGCTCGATGGTGCCGGAGCCTGCCACCGTGACAATACGGCGAATCAGGGGCATACCAGTGGTAACGGCACGATAGATCGCGGCAGCAGTATCCACGTTGAATACAGCACAGCCAATATCCGCAGGCAGACCTCCGGGAGGCACCTGCCGGCCGGTAATCGCCTGCACCAGCTGCTTTTCAGCACCCTGAGGATAACGGGTATGCTCGGGATCGACGACAATATTGGTCAAGCCCTGCTTTGCAATTTCATTGCGCAGAATCTCCACAGCATCCATCTTGTTATCTTCGATACCGATATGTACAGTAACGCCGAACGCCTGTGCCAGCAGTTTTGCTCCCCCAATGACCTGCTCTGGCATTTCCAGCATGATACGATGGTCAGAAGTAATGTAAGGCTCGCACTCTGCTGCATTAATAATTACAGTGTCAACCTTGCCCAAACCACCGCTGATTTTCACGTGGGTAGGGAATGTTGCACCGCCACAGCCAACGATACCTGCATTCTTCACAATTTCCACCAACTGCTCGCCGGTGATGCTTTCTGGATTCGCAATGGGTCTTACGTCCTCTGAAATTGTATCCTGATGGTCATTTTTAATCACCACAGCCATACCATCCAGACCATTGAAATGAGGACGTGCTTCCACTGCTACAACTGTACCAGAAACACTTGCGTGAACCGGAGCCGACACAAAACCAGCGGCTTCGCCAATTTTCTGCCCCACCTTTACGGTGTCACCAACTGCAACAACCGGGGTGCAGGGTGCGCCGATATGGAGGGACATGGGAATAACAACTTCATCTGGTGCTTCCAGCTTTTCAATTGCCTTCCCACAGGTCGCGTCTTTCATCGGATTGGGATGAATTCCGCCAAAAAATGCTTTTGCCATTGTTTTCACCTCATCTAACACCTGTGAGTAGCTTCGTACTACCCCATACTTAGGTTTAATAATATACTGTTTTTCTGTCGCTTTCAAGTCTTACATTTGAAATTGATCAAATTTTAACAATATTTGAAAAATTTTTTTGCCACCAAATAGTTTGATTTATAATGCAGATAAATCTTCTTTTATGTTTCTTTTGTGATCACTTCACTAATACTCATTAATAAAGTATCCATTAAATTTTGTATAGTTTCCCTTTTTGAGC
>JAHHSM010000133.1 GCA_020025175.1 Oscillospiraceae bacterium
AATCCGCACTTGCGATACACTGCCTCTGGATTTGTAGGGTTATCGCATTGACCGTGTTCTCTTTCTTTGCATTTATTCCAACAAAAATTATATCACAGAAACCCTGATTTGTTGGTGCCACAGTAAATTATGCGGAATTTTGGTCTGTGGGAGAGGATGTACCAGCACCCTGTTTGGGGTACTGTTTTTTTTGATTGTATGTTTATGAAGCTTTACAACAAGGAAAAGGCCACCAAAGTAAACCACAGAAAGCTCCTGATTATACTTTTATAACATTATATACACCTGAAAGAAAAGATTTCATATTTTCACGCAGATGATGTGTTATGAAAATAACACCTAAATGATTCTGCTTCACGAGATTGGATTCGATTCGAGCTGCGTTTTCATCATCAAGAGCAGAGGTTCCTTCGTCCAGAATGATCCATCGTACTTTTCGGATCAAACTTCGTGCCAAAGCGATTCTCTGCCGCTGGCCACCGGATAGATTTTTCCCGTTTTCAGAAATGATTGTGTCGATTCCCTGCGGCAAGGAGGCAATCAATTCTGTCAGGCAGCACTGCTGCAGGACTTTCTCTAGGTCTTTATCGGAATAAGATTCTCCTAATGTGATGTTATATCGCAGTGTATCCTGAAACAGATAGACCTGCTGATCCACATAGGAAATCTCATCATATAAGCTCTCCAGAGAGATCTCTTGCTGTTCCTTCTCATCGTAAAAAACATGACCGCTATAATTTGGCAAGAGTCCCAGCAAAATTTTGACAAGCGTGGACTTCCCACTACCACTTTCTCCGACCAGTGCATATTTCCCATTCTCGTGAAATTCATAATTTGCATTTTCGAGAACCGTATTCTGTCCGTAGCTGAAAAAAATACAATCCATGCGAATGTTTTGTAGATTTCTGATTGTTTTTCTGTCCGCCGGGGCGATGTCTTTCTGTATGAATTTATCCCAAAGAGATTTCGACGCCTTTACCTGTGTAATGGCTTGCGTAAAGTCTCCAACACCGTTAAAAAACGAGCCGGATAAATTTGCCACAGATAGCACAGCTCCGGGGACAGCTGCGCCAATGGCAGCGGCAAGGAAAGACACAAACAGCAGGATGACCTGTCCCACCATGCTGAACGCAGCAATCATAATCTGAATTCCCGTATTGGTTCGGTTAAACATACAGTCTTGCTGCTCAGCCTCTTTTGAAGCGACTGCAATCCGTTTTGCAAATTGGCTGCGAAGATTGGACAGTAGGAAAACAGAGCTACCCATCACAGCATCTTTGTACCGCTCCACTGCTCCTTCCATTGCTTCTGATCGCCGGGTGCTGGCTTTTTCAAGCTGTTTTCCGGCTAGATGGGGAAAAACAGAGACAATTCCCAGCAGAAGAATTGCTGTAATACCGATATAAGGACTAAGGAAAAACAGCGCCGCCAAAGAAAATACCCAGGATGCCAGAGCTTCTGCCCCCGAAAATACTGGGGCAAATGCCTGGGTATAGATCTGATCCGCATCATTTGTAAGCCAGGAAACAAGATTACCGGAATCTTTCGCCTGTTGTTCCCGGTAACTCAGGGAATTGATTTTCTCTGATATAAAGATGCGGATGTCATGGCGAATCACTCTTTTTGCATGACACTCTGCAATCAGGCTGAGATAGTACATCCCCATTGCGCTGAACCATATCACAAGCTCAACGAACAAAGTCAAAAGCAAGGCTCTTATTTTGTGGTTCTCCTGCTCATAGGCGGTAAAGAAGAATGACAGTGAATACCCTGCAAATACCATAACCAGTGCCGAAAGAATGGTTAACAGAGTGGTCAGCGTGATGATTTTCCAATTCCCTTTGAGAATCTTCCGATATGGATTCATTCCGGAAGCACCTTTTTCTGCACTTCTGCCCAAATTACAGGGAGTTTAGGCACCACTTCCGCATCTGTCAGCACTCTGCGCTCCGTTGCTTCAAAGGCCGTTTTTCCGTAGGACATATAGTGGTTTTCTTCTGCACCGAAAGCCTGCAGCAAACCGGGCATATGAATGTCGCAGCCGCTTGCTGCATCGAAGTGCTGAGCCAGAACTGCTGCTTCCATCAGTTTTTCTTTTGCCTGCGGATCATTCCCTGTTTTGCAGAAGATCTCTGCCTCAATCGCTAGAAGAACACATTCATACTTCTGAAACCAAGTCACAGTATCCTTTGATTCTCCGCCACGAAGGACCGTGCGAAGCCATTCAATGCTGGAAATAAGCGTGTCGTACTCCTTCTTCTGAAAAAGAACTGTCGTGAAACCTGTTACCACATTGTCTAAATCCATTAGAATCTGGGAGAATGCATGTTGCAGATAAACCGATGCTTCCTCCGTCCTGTGGTAGCAATCTGCAAGGATACAGCCGATCTGAGCATCGTTAATCCCGCAGGAATTGTATTTTTTCAGCATTTCCAGACAAATATCTGTGTGACCAAGCTGGAAATGGATTTGAGCCATTTTATTACGAATGGAAAATTCACTGACAGAATTGTCCGTGTTCTGATCGATTAGTGTACATGCCCGATTCAGCTGGATCAATGCTGCCTCATAGTCAGTGGTGCAATTCCGATCTTCAGCCATCTGAGTAAGAAGTAAAGCGCATGTATAGTTGATTTCAAAATGGTTGGGATACTTCTGCAAAGCTTTCTTTACCGACGGTACTGCCTCTTTATAATCTCGTTTTTCCCGGCAACGATTCAGATCACGCAACAGGCTTTCCACACTGCAGTGCTGCATCTGGTAGCCAATGAGTATATCAGTGGAAACGCCGAAATAATCCGCCAATTCTACAAGAAGCCTCAGTTCCGGTGTAGACTGTCCGGATTCCCATTTGTATACAGCCCCCAAGGTGACGCCCATTGCCTCGGCCAACTGCTCCTGTGTCAGATGATGCTCTTTGCGAAAACGGCGGATATTTTGCGATAAATGAAGATCCATCGTAACATCTCCTTTCATTTGACAGGATCAGTATAACATGAATACCTGTATTCTGAAACCCACTATCCATAGGAATAGTATATAATTATTTATTACTAATGGTATGTACTCTCCTTTCCCGATTTTCTGAAACGTACAGGAACAATGGCTGCGGTTTATTCCTGTTTGTGCGAGCCATCATTAGAAGCGTGCGAAAGCAGCCTACCTTGAATAGGCAGACTGCTTTTGATTGTAGAATATTATGGAGCCTTTGATTTTCATAAGTGCTAGAATAATCGGAATTAGTTTAATCCTCAGTATGCGTTAAGGCTTTTTGTTTCTTATCTTTTTAAGTCCCGCCGCAAAATAAAATCCAACTAAAATTCCTGCAAATTATGTCATCAACATCAAAGCTGCTGCCAAAAATAGGTTGGATCATTTCCAGAATTACTGGGATGATAGCTGCGATTTTCCCAATACTCCAATTATTGATTTTCTTTGAAACAAAGGGGAGGAACAAGCCAAGTGGCATTGAAGTGGTAAGCTAAAACTGGACACAGAGGGGGTAGAAATTGGACACGGGAA
>JAHHSM010000134.1 GCA_020025175.1 Oscillospiraceae bacterium
GTTTGCATAAAACGGCACGACCTGCGTCATGCCGTTTTATGCTTAAGGGGCAATATAAATATATAACAATCAAAGTATAATGGAATGCAGAGATCACAAATTTTTTCTGATTGCTTCTCCCCAAATGCTTATCAGCTTTTCTACAGAAAAAGCAGCATTAGCCGGGCTGGTGGAGGGGAGCATGATACAATTTTGACCGAGTTTTGGTTCGATATACTTGCGATATAGTTTGGCTGCAGTGGTACCATTGGTATAGATTTGACAGATATTTGCACTAGCAAGAATGGACTGCAGATCATTGGGGACAACATTTTTGATGCTGCTGTCACTGGAACCGATAATATCGCAGCTTTGAATCACATCCCAAAGGGCAATATGATGGTTAAGCAGCATGCTCCGCTTTTCCTCAATGGATTCTGGAGGAGTTTCTCCGGTGATTGCGGCGATTACCTTCCAAAATCTATTTTGTGGGTGATGGTAAAAGAACATTGCTTCTCTCGACTTGGCAGATGGAAAGGAACCCAAAATTAAAATTTTTGAATTGGAGTCATAGAGCGGCGGAAATGGATGTTCAATACGGTGATACGCGCCAGTGTTTTTTCCTTTTTTTTCATGCATCTGTTTCGCTAAATTCATACAGATACGACCGGTGAGTCCCCAAATTGCATGCCCTTCATAAAGATAAATTGGAATATGCATTTTTCCAGTACGCCAAGGATACGCATTTTCTGATCCGATTAGATGATAAGGAAAATCATTTTGCGGCTGGGTGGAAATTGTGCAGGAGTACATCATAGGACTATTCTCATAGAAGAATGAAAATGGAACGAGAAAAGTTTCTTTGACTTCAGCTTTATTCATTGAAAGACTTTTTAGACTGTTTGCTTTGATTTCTGCAAGGATAGGATAGACTACAAATCCTGCCTGATGATAAATGAAATCCAGTGGAGCAATGGGCCGAATAGAAGCTGCAGGAATCGATAACTCCTCTTCAGTTTCACGCAGTGCACAGTCTACAGAAGATTCGTTTTCTTCCATTTTTCCGCCGGGAAAGCAGACTTCACCTGGCTGATGCCTGAGCCTATCAGAACGAACTTCGAAAAGCAGGTAAGGTTCGTTTTTTTGATGGATTAATGGTACCAAAACGGCGGAAGAAGCCGTAACGCCTTGGAATTTTGGCCTATAGTGGTCGAAACGTTTTTCGAAATCCTTGATACGCATACTAGAACCTCACTTTCATATTTCAGTATAGTATACTCTGGTAGAAAAGAAAAGAACTATTGTTTTAAAACCTTGCAATTAAAATGAAGAGAATCTATAATAAAATTTATTATTTTATTCTGATTTGTGGGATATCAAAAGGAGAGTTGCCATATGACACCTATTGCAGAAGAAAGCCTTGCTTTTCATGCGAAAAAGCGCGGTAAAATTGAAGTGATTTCGACAGTTCAGGTAAAGGATGCGCATGATTTATCTGTAGCATATACGCCGGGTGTTGCGCAGCCTTGTCTGGAAATTCAAAAGGATCTCGCCAGATCTTATGAATTGACGCGGCGCTGGAATATGGCTGCTGTTATTACGGATGGCTCAGCTGTGCTGGGACTGGGTGATATAGGTCCTGAAGCCGGTATGCCGGTTATGGAAGGGAAATGTGTTCTTTTCAAAGAGTTCGGTGGGGTGGATGCCTTTCCTCTCTGTATCAAGAGTCACGATGTTGATGAAATCGTACGCACGGTATATCTGCTTTCCGGCAGCTTCGGGGCCATCAATTTGGAGGATATCTCAGCACCCCGCTGCTTTGAGATTGAATCCCGCCTGAAGGAAATCTGTGATATCCCGGTATTTCACGATGATCAGCATGGTACTGCTGTGATTGCGCTGGCAGGAATGATGAATGCGCTGAAGGTTGTTGGTAAGAAAAAAGAGGAGGTTCAAATCGTCATCAATGGTGCTGGTGCGGCGGGAATATCTGTTTGTCGGCTACTGCTGCATGCCGGTTTTCATAATATTATAATATGCGATAAAAGTGGCATCATTTGCGAGGGCCACACAGATGGCATGAATCCTTATGTAGTTGAGATGGCTGGCATGACAAATCGAATGTATCATCGAGGGACGCTGGCAGATGCATTAGTAGGAGCGGATGTCTTTCTGGGTTTTTCTGCACCGGGTATCGTGACTGCGGAAATGGTCAAGACCATGAACCGCGATGCGGTTATTTTTGCTTGTGCAAATCCAACACCTGAGATTTTCCCGGAAGAAGCAAAGGCTGGTGGGGCAAGAGTTATTGCTACCGGACGGAGCGATTATCCAAATCAGATCAATAATGTATTAGCATTTCCGGGGATTTTTCGCGGAGCATTGGATGTGCGCGCATCTGAAATTAACGTAGAAATGGAAATTGCCGCTGCGCAGGCGATTGCATCGTTGGCAAATGATGCATTAGATGAGAATAATATCATTCCAAAAGCTTTTGATGCAAGAGTAGGGGCTGCTGTTGCAAAAGCAGTTGCTGAAGCGGCGAGACAGACAGGGGTTGCTCGAATTTAAAATTAATGGCATTCTGCAATCACCAAAAAAGAGCTGACACATAGAATGAAGTGGGACCGATCGTAACGGTCACGAATCAATCTTAGGAGGTTTCACTATGTATAATCAGAATTTCTTTGGTGGTAATTGCTGCTGGATTATCATTGCAATTATTCTCATTTGCTGCTGCTGTGGTCAGTCTAACGGCTATGGTTGCGGTTGTGGCTGCGGTTGTGGTCAGCCCAATGGCTGCGGCTGTGGTCAGGCTCCGAGCTGTGGTTGCTAAATAACAGCGAGGGGTTATCATTACCTATAAAACAGATGTTGGGAGCAGCTTGATAGAATGATGGTTTACAGCATCTGCAGTGCAGAGTTTACTGATAAGAAAAGGCTCGATACCTGGTAAAAGCCAGGTATCGAGCGTTTTTCTGTACTATGGTTTGGGAATAAGGTTGCACTACCGTATTTAAATACGGCGGGTGCCGTAATTTGATTTTCTTATGTAAGAAACCGGGGCTTTTTATGACTTAGCATGACTTAGTATGACTTAGAAAGGATGCATCCATTCAGCGATATAAATCGGGCCATACTGCTTAACAAGCCATAGATCCAGAGGCGCCTCAGTAATTTTATCGCGCGGCAGATCATCTGCATATTTGTCGAGAATACGATATGTCTGCTCGTTGCTTTTCAAGGATATGAATGAATAGTCTCCAATATGATCTGATATATTTTCCGCTTTCGCAGTAAATGCGTAGGGGAACTGCCCCCGCAATAAAAGATTATGATGGATGGCGCCCAGAGGTGTAAAAAATGTACCCAATAATAGCTCCACCGCAACAATTACTGTTACAATAATCACTGGAATGGTAATTCGCTTTTTTTTCATACTATATCACCTTGATTGCACCTTTCTTTAAATTTAAATACTAAATATGATCATTGTTTCTACTTATATTTTAAAGATACTCTATAAC
>JAHHSM010000135.1 GCA_020025175.1 Oscillospiraceae bacterium
CTCGCAAAAGCATTGCAAATACCGCACTAAAAAGACACAAAATCAAAAATTTTAATATAAGTTCCATTGTTTAAAAATGAAATAACGCTTTTGTTAACGCAAATAGATCGTTAATCTGTTGCACCATAACCATCATGACAATAATCAAGCCAGCCAGAGTAACCATAAACGCTTGCTCTTCACGACCGGAACGCACTAGCAACTGATTCAGCACCGCTACGATAATACCAATTGCTGCAATTTTAAAAATCAAATCAATATCCATGCTCATTCCTCAAAACAATAAAATCATTAGCAGCAGTGCCGCCGAAATTTGTACACCTGTATACATTTTAAAATCTCGCTGAAATTTGCGATGTGCCACTCCCCGATAAGTTTCAATATCTGACTGCATTTTCTGCAGTGTATGAATGACTTGTTTTGCATCATATGAACGTAACGCATCCGGATATACCGCCAAAATGGATTCAACCTCGTTTGGCAGCTCTAAAGTGCTTAGTGCCTGTGTCCAAACATGATCAAAGGATGTGTCTTTTCGACCAAGTCCTCGCTTGATACCGCCCCAAAACTCCCGTAGTAAATAGGGCCCGTTTTTCTCCATATGTTCAACCATACACGGCAGTGCCGTTAAATTGCAGCGAATTTGAACAATACTCAATTCCAGCATTTCAGAAAATGCCAGCAATATCCGGTTCTGTAGCATCTGTGCTGTATATTTAGAAAACGAAAATATAATTGGTGCAGAGAAAATAAATGCAGCGCCCCATAATTTCAGCATCGCTCCACCCGGAAATATCTCTTCCCACCTTGCCTTTCCAAAATCACGAATTGATGGAATATGTCAGATTCCAATAATGTTCTGCATATTTTGCGATTTCTGATTTCCTGTAAGTCTTGTCCGTGCACTGTTGCAAGAAAGGATACACCACAATTACATGCCATCTCCATAACACGAATATCTTCCGGCGTTGTAATTTCATCCACAGCAATGACTTCTGGGTTCATGGACCGCAATACCATAGAAATTCCTTCCGCTTTTGCTGCACCGGATAATACATCAGTTTGCCGTCCTAAATAAAACTGCGGCTCACCATGATGCATTGCAGCAATTTCGCAGCGTTCATCTACAACAGCCATCCTGAGTGCGCGGTGCGCTTCATCACCATTGGATAAACAGCGGATCAAATCCCTTAAAAGTGTCGTTTTGCCACCTCCTGGCGGTGCAATCAATAGTGTATTTTCAAAAATGCTGTCCCTCCAAAGTTGTGGATACAATTCATCTGCAACACCACAAATTTCTTTAGCAAGCCGAATCGCAATAGAAGAAACGTCTTGCAATGTCGCAATTTTTCCATCTCTCAAAATAGCTGTACCACACAACCCGATGCGGCATCCACCCTGCACGGTGATGTATCCGTTTCGGATGCTTTCCGCGCAACGATAGGCGGAAAATTCTGTTGCTCTGTCTAATACCACTTGCAGATCCTGCCTGCAAATCTTTTGAGAGTCTAACAACACTTCCTTATTTGCCAGCAGCAGCGACATACGTTGTCCAATTCTTAATCGAATCTCTTCCGCCATATTTTGCTGCTGAGCATCATATTGCAGTATCACCTGCTGCAAATGATCCGGCAAAAGAAAAAGTGTATTGGATAATCGTTGATTCACTTCATCACCCTCTCTTTCGTATGTGATGCTATAGTATATTGATGGTTGTCCGATAATAGAACCGGATTTTTCTTATAAAAAAGGAACCATCTTAAAAGATGGTTCCTTTTTTGATTCATTTATCGTTTAGAGCAGCAGCAATGTTTCACTTCTGAATAATCGCAGCAGCATTTATCTGCTGCATTAGGCGGGAAAAATTCGTCAACTGGGAACTCGATTCTCTTGAACAACTCACACGGATCATCGCCAGAATTACCGCCGCAGGTACATTCCTTTTCAGGCAGACAGTAGCTGTACGTCGGAATCAACAACTGTGTATTACGTTCAAGCCGTACAATGGAAAACTGCCCCAAAGTAATATAAACATGCTTTCCCTGATCTGCACCGCACAGTTCTCCGCTAAAGCAGGCACAGATACAGGCAGGAATCTCACTGATATCACAATCACAGCAATGATGATGGTGGTCTTCAACCAGTTTGGTATCCAATACAATCGGATCAACCGCCTCTACAACCGCTGTGGGCAGATTGCTGTTTTTAATACTGTCTTCACTCATGCATTTATCGGACGTGAATACTTTTGCGCCGCCTTCACTGCCAAAGAGAATGATACGCTTATCAAATACGCACAGACCCTCCACCTCTTTCGGACGACCGCAGCCACAATAAACCTGCAGCGTTACCCGATAGAAATAGCGCAGATCTACAGTATAAAAGCCACGATTGAAGGTAATCGGTTCCACATCAGTGTAAACATGGAGCAACTCAGCATGTGCCCCTTTCACTGAAATTGCGTTATCGATGATTTCTTGACCACATGAAATCGGATAAAATCGCAGATCTTCAACACAGTCCTGATCACGGCAACTGTCAAACACTTTTTTTGTATTGATACAAACGGCTTCGCAATCCTGCAAAGGACCCGGAACATTCTTTTCAGACATCATATATCCTCCTATAAGTATTTGAAAGAAAATCCTTTCATGCCATTGTATGCAATTTCCCAAAATCCGTTCCTATTCGCTGCATTCTGAATGCGGACGATATTCCCCTTGTTGCTTAGCAAAAAATGTGCTATAATTCATACAAATATCAGTACGCTGAATAAAAGGATGTGATGCTTCGTGGGTCGTGTTGGCTTTATTCATGATAAGTTAGATATCAAATTTTTAGTTTTATATATTGCCTCTCGTTTGATTGAGCCTGTTGGTATTGATGTTTTAACAGATCTGGCACTGTGCGATGAAGGCATTGATTACTTCTCCTTTTCCGAATGTTTGAACGAGCTGATTGAGAGCGAACACATGAAAAAAACGGAAGATAATCTTTTCTGTGCAACGCCAAAGGGTGTGCGCAACAGTGAAATCTGTGAAAGCAGTATACCTTACTCTGTGCGTATTAAGGTGGATAAAAACATTTCTGTCTACAACCAAAAATTAAAGCGCAAAGGTCTGGTACGTTCCAGTATCAACGAGCGCTCCAATGGAACATATACCGTTACACTTTCTCTAAGTGACGATGTTGATAATATTATGTCGCTTGATTTGATGGTTGCTAAAAAGGATATGGCAGAGCAGCTATCCAAGCATTTCGAATCTCATGCCGAAGAAATTTACAACAATATATTAGAT
>JAHHSM010000136.1 GCA_020025175.1 Oscillospiraceae bacterium
ATTTTTATTTACCCCTGGTACTACCAGGGGTTTATTCTAGCCTAAAGGCGCCAATTAAAAGGACTTCAACCTTTTTAGGTTGAAGTCCTTTTTCGATAAATTTAATCAGCCCGGAGGCCAAGTCATATCTCTTCCACTCAACACATGGAAATGCATGTGGAATACACTTTGCCCCGCCTGCTCACCAATATTGGAAACCACACGATAGCTTTTAAGGTTCAGCTCATCCGCAAGCTTTGCAATCACTTCAAAAATATGGCTTACTACACGGGAATTTTCTTTATTCACCGCAGAGACAGACTGAATGTGCTCCTTCGGAATCACCAAAAAGTGTACCGGTGCCTGAGGATCAATATCATAGAATGCATAGCACAAATCATCCTCATATACCTTGTTGGACGGAATCTCTCCTGCAACAATCTTACAAAACAGGCAATCAGACATCAGGAAACCTCCTTATATAAATTGATTCTGTACAGAATCATAATGATAATCCAGCGCCGCCAATGTCCCCATCAGTTCCGCAGCGTCTGCATCCAATGCGGCACACAGCTCATCCACACTATCAAATTCATCTCTCAGCTTCGTATTGATCACACTGAGCAGTATCACGGGATCTTTAGGCAGCATACGGCACCTCTTTTCTATAAAAATCAGCCAATTTTGGATACAACGAAATCGTCCACAGCTGCCAATGCATTATCCAGCTTAAGTAGGTCACTGCCGCCGCCCATAGCGCTGTCAGGCTTACCGCCGCCCTTGCCGCCGCAAATCGGTGCAATCGCCTTGATAATTTCTCCGGCTTTCACACCACGTGCAATAGCATTTTTTCCGCAAACCGCCAGGAATGTGATCTTCTCACCATTGACAGCTGCCAAAACAGCAACAACATTATCTGCCTTATCACGCAGCATATCGCCCATCTGGCGCAATTTACCTGCATCTGCATCAGGGACCACAGAAGTCAGCACTTTCAATCCATCGACCTCGTGTGCACTAAACAGGATGCGATCTGCTTCACCAACAGCTTCTTTTGCCTTGTACTTTTCAATCACATGGCGTAGTTCGCGCAGCTCCTCCACGGTCTGCTGCAGCTTCTCACGCAGCTCACCGGGTTTCGTCTTGACAGTTGCAGCTGCCGCAAAAAGCATCTCCTGCACGTTCTTCATATTCTCCAGAGATGCGCGGCCGGTGGTTGCTTCAATACGGCGTACACCGGATGCAACGGAAAATTCACTGCTAATCTGGAACACGCCAACCTTTGCGGTATTATCCAAATGAGTACCACCACAGAACTCAACGCTGTAACCTTTACCCATGTCAACCACACGGACCGTATCGCCATACTTCTCCCCAAACAGCGCAATTGCGCCTCTCTTCTTCGCTTCTTCGATCGGCAGCACGTCTGTATGAATATTGTAGCCTTCCAAAACAGCGTTGTTCACTTCATTTGCAACAGCAGCCAGTTCTTCCGCAGTCATGGCAGAGAAATGCGTAAAGTCGAAGCGCAGGCGATCGGGTTCTACCAAAGAACCTGCCTGATGCACATGATCACCCAAAACATTGCGCAGCGCTTTGTCCAGCAAATGTGTCGCAGAGTGTGCACGCATAATTGCTTTGCGGCGGGAAACATCAATAGATGCAGTCACAATATCACCCAGCTTCAAAGTGCCTTCCGTCATCTTGCCATAGTGCATATACTTGCCGCCCTTGTTCTTTTGGACATCGGTCACAGTAAATACAGCGCCATTTAAATTGATCGTACCATGGTCAGCTACCTGACCGCCCATTTCTGCATAGAACGGTGTTTTATCCAGAACAATGATACCTTCAACACCGGGCATCACTTCTTCTGCCTGCTCATTTTCAACAACCAATGCAACAATTCTAGCATCATCAATTTCCGTATTATCATAACCGACAAATTCAGTTGCAGGCACATCTTTGCCAAACTCTACGCCGGCCCAGCCCAAATCACCCAGAGCCTCGCGTGCTTTACGCGCACGCTCCTTCTGTTCCAGCATCAGCTGATCAAATGCAGCTTTATCAACGGTCATTCCTTCTTCTTCCACCATTTCAATGGTCAGATCAATAGGAAATCCATAGGTATCATACAGCTTAAATGCATCCGCACCGGAGAATACCGTTTCATTCTTTTCCTTGTGCTCAGCGAGCATCTCATCATAAATCTTCATACCACCGTCGATGGTCTTAGCAAAGTTCTCTTCCTCCACGCGGATCACACGGGTAATATATTCCTGACGTTCACGCACTTCAGGATAATGCCCCTCATTTTCGTGGATAACGGTATCACAAACCTCATACAAAAAGGGCTTGTTCACGCCAAGCAGCTTACCATGACGTGCTGCACGGCGCAGCAAGCGGCGCAGAACGTATCCACGCCCCTCGTTGGAAGGCAAGACACCATCGCAGATCATAAATGTTGCGCTGCGAATATGGTCTGTAATAACACGCAGAGATACATCCGTTTTTTTGCTTTCACCATAGTGTGCTCCGGTGATCTCGGAAACCTTGTTGGTAATATTCATCACAGTATCAACGTCAAACAAGGAATCGACATCCTGACACACAACAGCCAGACGCTCCAGACCCATACCGGTGTCGATATTCTTTTGGCTCAATTCCGTATAATTGCCTTCACCGTCGTTATTGAACTGGGAGAACACATTATTCCAAACTTCCATATAGCGGTCACAATCACAGCCAACTGTGCAGCCTTCCTGTCCACAGCCATACTTTTCACCGCGATCATAGTAGATTTCAGAACAGGGACCGCAAGGACCTGATCCGTGCTCCCAGAAATTATCCGCCTTGCCAAATCGGAAAATACGATCCTCAGGAATACCGATCTCATCGCGCCAAATCGCAACTGCCTCATCGTCTTCTTCATAAACAGACGGATACAGACGATCAGCATCCAAACCAACCCATTCAGGAGAGGTCAAAAATTCCCAAGACCAGTGAATCGCTTCTCTCTTGAAATAGTCACCAAAAGAGAAATTGCCCAGCATTTCAAAATATGTGCCGTGGCGTGCGGTGTGACCGATATTTTCAATATCACCGGTACGGATACACTTCTGGCAAGTGCAGACACGGCGGCGAGGGGGTTCTTCCTCACCTTTGAACCAAGGCTTCATCGGAGCCATACCAGAGTTGATCAGGAGCAGTGACTTGTCATTCTGAGGGATCAATGAAAAGCTCGGCAGACGCAAATGCTCCTTGCTTTCAAAAAAGCGCAGAAACAGTTCGCGCAAGTCATTGACACCAGTTTTATTC
>JAHHSM010000137.1 GCA_020025175.1 Oscillospiraceae bacterium
ATTTTACTATTAATAAAAAAGTTACGCACACATACTGTGGAAATTCCTTTCTCAAACAATTATTTTATGCATTCGCTGCCGGACATCCTCATGGATGTCCGGTAGTTCGTGCTGAGCGGGGTATTATTTGAGCGGTGCAGATCATTGTGTAAACTGTGCGATGATTTACACAATAATCAAAGAAAGAGGTGTATTTTCTGTAATTAAATAAAAAAAGCCCAAAAACTCGTAAAAGTTTTTGGACTTCGATGTCACAAATCATTGATACACGCCATTGCATATCAATCGTTATTTAATTACAAAAGATACTTAGGGAAGAAGCAATCCCTTGAATCTGCTTTGAGTGTACCAAATCAAAATCATTCTGTCAACCACTTACCAATTTTTTGTAAAAGTTACATAAATTTGAGTTCTTTATTTTTATATTGCCGCTAAAGTATTGTGGTATCCCTTTCTACCCACGCAAATACGCTGCAATTAACATACAACAGACATGAATTACACCGCAGTATATCCGCCATCAATTACCAGGGAAGATCCTGTCGTAAATCTTGATTCATCAGATGCCAAGTACAACACTCCATAAGCAATGTCAGATACATCACCAAGATGCCCCACGGGATGGCGCTTTACCAATCCTTCTGCATATTGTGCATAGGTTTGCCCCTTTTGTGCAGCTTCACTTTCCAGCATCTCTGTTGCGATATACCCCGGATGAACTGCATTTACTCGGATCTGCATACCTGCCTCTGCACAATAAACAGCTGCTGCTTTCGTCATGGTCACAATCCCGCCCTTTGCTGCGCAATAGGCAAAAAATTCACCTTCTGTAATAAGGCCCTCAATGGAAGAAAGATTAATAATGGAGCATAGCTCTCCATTATCTTTCATAACCCGAATCGCTTCCTTCATTCCATAAAACCCACCGGTCATATGTATTCCAATTGTCACATCCCAATCCTCTTCTGTTGTATCCATAATATTCTTGCGAATGGAATTGCCTGCATTGTTGACCAAGATATTCAGTTTTCCATATCGATTCAGTGTCTCCGCAATAATATGTTTCCAGCTTTCTACATTTGTAACCTCCAACGGATAGAAAGATACTGAAGCAGGATACATGGCATTGATTTCATTGACTGCACGATTCCCCACTTCCAGATTGCGTGCGCCGATCATCACCTTTGCACCTTCTTTTGCAAACAGTTTTGCTACAGCTTTACCAATACCGCGAGAACCACCGGTAACGATAGCCACTTTGCCGTCTAATCTTCCCATAATCTGCATCTCCTTTATATCATTCTAGTTTTCCCACCGTTAAAAAATACTGCAAAGATCGCTACGAACACTTTCTCTAACGCTAACAATCAATCGAGCGTCCACCCACGACCTTTGCAGTATGTAAGTTCATCAACCATCTGAAAGCAAATTCTGATATTGCAATCTGTGTCACCTGCTATGCATTTTCAAACAATTACTCAAGGCGACGATCCTTCAGTGATGCTTCCTTTACGAACAGAGTCAAAATAACTGCCAAGACCATGCCACCAATAAAGAACGCAAGTGTACCCATATGATTGCCTCTGAAGATCGCATTCACTGCAGTTAGGCAAATCAGACCCCAGCCATTAGCACCCAACTGCATCAAACTTTCTGTAGTACCTTCAGAAACAGGATATGCCGCCTCATAACCCATGACCATCAGGACAGGAGTTACACCGGTCAGGAATACGCCCATGCAGCAAGCCATCACAATCATCAGCCCCACACTATGACCCATGATAATCAATACCAGGCCAATCAGAGAACCTGCTTGACAAAGCAAAACGATTGGCTTTCTCTTCTTGCTCTTGGAGTGGTCGGAAATAATCGGCAAAACCAGAGTTGTGATGGTACCAGTAATGGTGAGGATTGTACCCAGCGTACCAACAAACATACTATCCAGACTGCCTTCATTAAAGAACTGCAGAATGGGCTCCAGCAGCGTAGTCATAGTGAAATAAACACCCTGCATCAGCCAGAAGACCAGCAGTGCACAGATAAACTGCTTATTTTTAATCAGCTGCTTCATACCTTCGCCAAAGCTAACACGCTCAATCAATTCTTCATCTGCAGGAGGCGTAGGCGGCTTCTCTCTGGAAACTACTACAAACCATAGAACCATGGGGATGGACAGGAAGCCAAATACCTTCAAAGCACCGGGAATATCCAATCCAAATGTGGACATGACCCAAGGTACACCAAACTGTGCCATCACAACACCTAAATAAGTGGAAATCATGCCCCAGCCATTGGCCACACCGCGTTCAGAAGGCGGAAACCACAGGGCACTGATCATACCAAACGCATTGATAATGAACGGCTGTGTAATTGCGATACCAGTTGTAGTAATCAACAGTGCGGTGTAAGAAGTACCGCCAACAAAACCACGCAGTAATGTGAATATCATCAGTACAATACCTGCAACCGAAACCGTCTTATACCAGCCGAATTTTTCAAACACCCAACTTGCAGGTATGGACAGCGTAATCATTGCAACCATGATAATCATTGTCAGTGCGCTGATTGCCGCTTCACCAGAAGCTGCATCCGTAAAACCATAGAACTTCCAAGCATCTGTTACGATTGCGCTAAAGAAAGCCCAACCATACTGCATAACTGCATTTACACAAACAAAGGACAGCAGAACAGCCCACCGTCTTTTATAGAGCGTAAACTTCTTTTCTGTTTTCTCCATAATTTCCTTCCCTTCTACAAATGCTATCAATATTTTGAATTTCTTTGCCAGGTTTACATATTAGCTCATATATATTTTTATCAAAGCCAATCTGTTTCATAAAGGAAAAATACCCAAACTCAAATATCCGAAATTTCATTTCAGGTTTCGCAGGAACAGCGCAGCCATCAGCAAAGCTGCCCCTTCCTGCGAAACCATCCGATACTATAGGTTGCCTTTAAATCAAAGTTGCAGTTTTTATATAAAATATACACACGCTGGTTACACCAGTTTATTCTATAATATTCAGGATATTTTATGCTTCATCAATTGATTCTTAACCCTTCTGAGGCAGGATAGATTCAACCTCAACATGAGGACGGGGAATGACG
>JAHHSM010000017.1 GCA_020025175.1 Oscillospiraceae bacterium
ATATAATATTTCATATTATTTACATGTTGCATGTGAAAGATAAAGTGGTGCTTGTGCGCCTTGCAAGAAAATCGTTGAGAGGTGAAGAATGATGCAGGATTTACATTATTTTCCTGGACATATGAAAAAAACACAGCGCGCTATTGAAGAAAGTATAAAAAAAGTAGATGCAGTTTGTGAGATTATCGATGCGCGGATTCCCCTGTCCAGCCGGAATCCTGATATTGATACACTGACAGCCGGAAAGCCTCGTCTGGTCGTACTGAATCATGTGGATCAGGCAGACAGCGCAAAAACAAAATTATGGGCTGCATATTTTCGCCGCTGCGGTTATGCTGTTATGGAAACGGCAGCAAAAAGCGGCACAGGTGTGAAAGAATTTGTGCCGTGTGTGCGCAATTTGTTGGCGGAAAAAATTCAGCGTTATGCTGAAAAAGGTCAAGTGGGGCGTACTATCCGTGTTATGATTGTCGGTATTCCAAATGTGGGTAAGTCTACATTTATCAATCGCATAGCAGGGAAAACGCGTGCCAAAGCAGAGAATCGTCCCGGTGTAACACGCAGTAATCAGTGGGTCAATGTGGGCGGCGGTTTGGAGTTGCTGGATACACCGGGCATTTTGTGGCCAAAGTTTGAAGACCAGCAGGCTGCATTAAGACTGGCCTTTATTGGTGCAATTCGTGATGAAGTCATGGATATTGAAGAGCTTGCCTGCTATTTGATGGAATTTTTAGCAAAACATTATCCGCAGTGCCTAATGGAGCGTTACAAAGTGGCGGTCGAAGAGGGGGACAGCGGATACGATTTGCTGATCAAGGCAGGGCGGAAACGTGGATTTCTCATTTCCGGCGGCGAAGTGGATACAGAACGTATGGCTAAGATTTTGATGGATGAATTCCGTGATAGCAAATTGGGGCGGTTTACGCTGGAAGTGCCGCCTGTTGAAACGGAACCGCTGGCAGAAAGAGGGCAAAATGATGGAGCAGAATGATCTGTGGCTTGAGGAACGGAGACTTTGGGATGCGGGGAAGACGGTGATTTGCGGTGCAGATGAGGCTGGTGCAGGTCCTTTGGCAGGACCGGTATACGCGGCAGCGGTTATATTGCCGCCCGAATTAATCATTGCAGGACTAAATGATTCGAAGAAGCTAACAGAAAAAAAGCGCGATATGCTTTTTGATGAAATCATAGAAAAGGCAACTTCTTATGCTGTCATATCAATAGATGTGCAGGAGATTGATGAAATCGATATTCTTAATGCGCGAATGAAAGCTATGGATCAAGCAATCAAGGCGTTGGCGGTCACACCAGATATGGCGTTGATCGATGGAAACCGTGATCACGGAAGTCGCTGTGCGATTGAAATGCCCCACGAGCTTCTTGTGAAAGGAGACGGGCGCAGTGCCAATATTGCAGCCGCATCCATCCTTGCAAAAGTCAGCCGTGATCGATACATGAATGATCTGGCAAAGGAATATCCTGTATATGGATTTGAAAAACATAAGGGATACGGAACAAAAGCACATTATGCAGCATTAGATGCATACGGGCCTTCTCCTGTGCACCGGAAGAGTTTTCTTAAAAAATGGGAGATGAAGCGAAATGAATGCTAAAAAGCTTCGTGGTGATTGGGGCGAGGCATTTGTTGCAGAACATCTTCGGAAAAATGGATATGAGATAATTGCCGGTCAGTTTCGCTGCCGTATGGGTGAGATTGACCTGATCGCCAAACAGGACGATGTGCTTTGTTTTGTGGAAGTGAAAACGAGAACAGGAACTGAATATGGCTTGCCCAGAGAATTTGTTGGACCTAAAAAGCAGCAGAGAATTCGTGCGGCGGCAAATACCTATCTTGCACAGTATGGACTGGACTGCCCAATGCGGTTTGATGTGGCAGAGGTCTATGCTGATGGTACATTAGATGAAAAAAATGCCAAGATTGAATATCTTGAGGCAGCATTTGAATGAGGTGAAAAGATGGTACCTATTTCGTTTTTCGATGCCCATTGTGACACAATCAGTTGCTGTACCCACTTGGGGTGGAATGTGGCAAAGAGCATCGGCCATGTAGATTTGGAGCGTGGACAGCTGTTTGAACATTATGCGCAGGTGTTTGCGATTTACTATGATCCGGCCAAGATAGCGGCAGAGAGGATGTTTGCCGAATTTAACCGCCAAAAGGAAGTGTTTTTTCGCCAGCTCCGTTTGAATGAAAACACTGTTATGCACTGCAAGACGCTGGCGGATTTAGAACATGCGGAAAGTACACGCAAAATTGCGGCGCTGCTTTCTGTTGAAGGTGCTGATCTGCTGGAATGTGATCCTGCAAAGCTTGATATTGCAAGCGAGTTGGGCGTCAAGATGATCAATCTGACATGGAATCGCCCAAATGCGATTTCCGGGACGAATCTAGAAGATCGAGATCGCGGCCTGAGCAGATTGGGAATAGACTTCGTAAAGCGTGCACAAAAGCTTGGGATTTTAGTGGATGTTTCGCATCTTTCTGATGCCGGCTTTTGGGATTTGATTGATGTTACGGAAAAACCTATTGTGGCAAGTCACAGTAATTCGAGATCTTTGTGCGATCATACGAGAAATCTAACGGATGATATGTTCAAAGCGATTTTGGAAGTAAAAGGATTTGTAGGCATTAATTTCTATAGTCCGTTCGTAGGACTGGATAACAGCATTGATGCGATCTTTGCGCATTTGGAGCATTTTCTGGAACTAGGCGGCGAGAGAACAGTCGGTTTTGGCGCTGATTGGGACGGATGTGACCAGATGCCGGAAAGAATCCGCGGCATTCAGGATATGGAAAGAATCTATGACAAGATGCTTCAGCGCAATTACAGCGAAGAGCTGATTCATAATATTTTTTATGATAACCTAAAACGCACGATTTTTGACAGATAAAACAGATAAAGGAGAGAAGAGCCATGCACTATTTAAGTACAAGAGACCATACACTGCGTTATACCGCGGCAGAAGCCATTAAACAAGGCTTGTCACGCGAGGGAGGTCTGTTTCTTCCTGAAACGATGCCCACATTGACAAAAGAGCAGTTGAAGGCAATGGAAGGGATGTCTTATCAGGAACGGGCAGTAGAAGTGATGAGTCTGTTTTTGGAGGATTACAGTCGTGAGGAACTGCGGAGTTTTGCTGACGCGGCTTATAGTCCCGAGCGCTTTGATACGCCTGCTGTTGCCCCGGTGCACACATTGGATGCTACTACGCATTGTCTTGAACTGTGGCATGGTCCTACCAGCGCTTTTAAAGATATGGCACTGCAGATGCTCCCGCATTTGCTGTATGCGAGCTTAAAAAAGACCGGGGAGGATAAGACGGTTTGTATCTTGGTTGCTACCTCCGGCGATACAGGTAAGGCAGCATTGGAAGGTTTTAAGGATGTAGATCATACTAAAATTATGGTGTTCTATCCTAAGAATGGTGTTTCTGAGATCCAAAAGCTGCAGATGGTTACCCAGGAGGGCGACAATGTCGGTGTTTGCTCTGTCATTGGTAATTTTGATGATGCACAGACTGGCGTAAAGCGCATTTTTTCCGACGAAAAGATTCGTGAGGAGCTATTAGAGCGTGGCTATTTCCTTTCTTCTGCCAACTCCATCAACTGGGGACGTGTTTTGCCGCAGATTGTTTACTATGTATCGGTATATTGCGACCTGGCGCGTGCTGGCAAGATCAAAGAAGGCGAGAAGCTGAATATTTGTGTGCCTACCGGAAATTTTGGTAATATTCTTTCTGCCTATTATGCGCAGTGCATGGGTGTGCCCATTGGTAAGCTGATTTGTGCATCCAATAAAAATGATGTATTGACCGAATTCCTGCGTACAGGTGTTTATGATCGCAATCGTCATTTCCATACCACGATGTCTCCGTCGATGGATATTTTGATTTCCAGCAATTTGGAGCGTTTGCTGTATGCGCTGTCCGATGGAAACGATACAGAGGTTCGCGGCTATATGGAGCAGCTGAATACAACCGGAAAGTATCAGGTCAGCGATAAAATCATGGAAAAGATCCGTGCGCTCTTCTGGGCAGATTCCTGTAGTGAAGAAGATACCGTATCAACGATTCATCGCTACTATAAAGAGAAGAATTATTTGATCGATACGCATACCGCGGTTGCAGCAAATGTTTTGGAAGCGTATCGCGCTGAGATGGGTGATAACGGAATTGCTGTATTTGCGTCTACAGCAAGCCCGTATAAGTTCTGCAGCCATGTGCTGAATGCGATAGGTGAGGAGCCTGTCGGCGATGGCGTGGAGCTGATTGCGCAGCTGCAAAATGCGACTGGTGTGCAGGCGCCTTGGCGCTTGGCTGTTTTGGGTGATAAGAAAGTTCGCTTTACCCAAAGCACAGAAAAACTGGCAATGGAACAGGTTGTTTTGGACTATTTGAAATGATACAGGTGTTGGAGGAATCTCATGGGATTGTATGTCATTGGTGATCTGCATCTGTCGCTGTCCACAAATAAGCCGATGGATATTTTTGGTGATGTGTGGAAGGGACACACCGAGAAACTGAAAGAGAGCTTTTCGCAATTAAAAGGTGATGATACGATCATTTTATGCGGCGATACATCTTGGGGGATCTCTTTGGATGAGGCCTTGGCGGATTTTCAGTTTATTGATGCATTGCCGGGGGAAAAAATTATATTAAAAGGGAATCACGATTATTGGTGGGAAACGGTATCAAAAATGAATGCTTTTTTTGAAAAGCACGACTTAAAAACTCTTCGGATTTTGCATAATAATGCATATTTTTACGGGGATTATGCAATTTGCGGTACTCGTGGATGGTTTCGTGATGAAGAAACGGCAGATATGAAACACAACCAAAAAGTATTGAATCGTGAAGTGATGCGGCTTGAAACATCATTGAAAGCCGCCGGAGAGAAGGAGATTCTGTGTTTCCTGCACTACCCGCCGATGTACTACGGTTATGAATGTCAGGAAGTAATGCAAATGCTGCAAAAATATCATGTAAAAGCATGTTATTACGGACATCTTCATGGCCCCAGCCATAAAAAGGCGATTGAAGGCCCGCGTATGGGAATTAACTTTTCTTTAATTGCGTCTGACTATTTACGGTTTCAATTGAAAAAAATCTGTGAATAAATAGAAAAAAGTATAGCTTTTTCGTAATGTTTCTGCTAAAATAATACACTGCGTGTGATATAGATAGCACACGGAACGGAGGATAAACGAAATGAATTTGAAAAATGTTGAAAAACACGAAAAGAACATGGTAACCATTACCGTTGAAGTCGGTAAGGATGAATTTGCAGCTGCCATTGAAAAGGCATATAAGAAGCAGGTCAAGCAGATCAAGATTCCCGGC
Source organism: Oscillospiraceae bacterium (assembly GCA_020025175.1). GTDB lineage: Bacteria > Bacillota > Clostridia > Oscillospirales > Oscillospiraceae > Pseudoscillospira. The sequence continues at coordinate 5,362 of JAHHSM010000017.1, forward strand.
TTCCGCCCCGGTCATGCACCTCGTAAAGTGATCGAAGGTATGTATGGTGTTGAGATTTTCTTTGATGAAGCTATGAATATTGCTTTCCCGGCAGCATACGAAGCTGCGCTGGAAGAAGCAAAGCTGAATCCCGTGGAGCATCCTCAGGTTGAAGTAACTGATATTTCTGCGGATGGTTTTACATTTAAGGCAACCTTTGCAAACTATCCCGAAGTTAAATTGGGTGAGTATAAGGGCCTGAGTGCTGTAAAGCCTTCTACTGAAGTTTCTGACGAAGATGTCACAAAGAAGCTGGAACAGATGCAGGAGCGCAATGCACGGCTCGTTTCCGTTGAGCGTGAAGCTCAGAATAGCGATACCGTTGTGATTGATTTTGAAGGAAAGAAGGACGGTGTTCCTTTTGACGGCGGAAAGAGTGAGAGCTATCCTTTGGAGCTGGGTTCCGGTTCCTTTATCCCAGGATTTGAAGAGCAGATCGTTGGCATGAAGGCTGGCGAGGAGAAGGATATCGATGTCACTTTCCCTGCTGATTATCATGCTGAAGATCTGGCTGGTCAGGCAGTTGTGTTCTCCATTAAGCTGCATGAAGTCAAGGTTAAGGAGATGCCTGAACTGGATGATGAATTTGCAAAGGACGTTTCTGAGTTCGATACCTTGGATGAGTTGAAGGCTGATATCCGTAAGAAGGAAGAAGAAAGCAAGGAGACTGCTGCAAAGCAGGCTTTTGAAAATAACCTGATTGAGCAGGTTGCTGAGAATATGGAATGCGACATTCCCGAAGCGATGATTGAGAATCAGGCACGCCGTGTTGTCGATGATTATAAGATGCAGGTTCAGGCTCAGGGCGTGAAGTTTGCAGATTATCTGCAGATGACCGGAATGAAGGAAGCTGATTTGATTGATTCCGCTAAGGAGCCCGCTCTGCACCAGCTGCGTGGCAGCTTGGCATTGGAAGCAATTATCAAGGCTGAAAATATCGAAGCATCTGAGGAAGAGGCTGATGCAGAATTCCAGAAAATGGCTGATCAGTATGGCCTGAAGCTGGAGGATGTTAAGAAGTACCTGCGTGTGGCTGATGTGGAAGAGCAGATTAAGCGCGAAAAGGCACTGAAAATCGTTGTTGAAAGCGCTACTGCAAAGGCTGAATAATTTCAATTGATTGTTTTTTAACATTTTTGGCAATACTTAACGGTAGCTATTGGATCAGGAGGCTGTTATTATGAGTTTAGTTCCTTATGTTGTTGAGCAGACCAGCCACGGCGAGAGATCTTATGATATTTACTCTCGGTTGCTGAATGACCGTATTATTTTCCTTGGTGAAGAGGTCAATGATACCACAGCAAGCCTTGTTGTGGCGCAGCTGCTTTATTTGGAGGCACAGGATCCGGATAAGGATATCCAGATGTATATCAATTCTCCCGGCGGCAGTGTAACGGCCGGTATGGCAATTTATGACACCATGCAGTATATTAAGTGCGATGTTTCTACCATTTGCATCGGTATGGCTGCGAGTATGGGTGCATTTTTGCTTTCGTCCGGTGCTAAAGGCAAGCGTTTAGCACTGCCTAATGCTGAGATTATGATTCATCAGCCCTCTGGCGGCACCAAGGGCCAGGCATCTGATATTAAGATTCAGGCTGAGTGGATGCTGCATACCAGAGAAAAGCTAAATAAGATTTTGGCTGAAAATACGGGTAAATCTGTGGATCAGATCGCCATTGATACGGAACGTGATAACTTCATGCCTGCTGAAGAAGCAAAGGAATACGGCTTGATCGATAAGGTCATCTACAGCCGCTAAGACGCGGAGGGTTGTTCTCTTATGAATGATGAAAAAAAGTCCATTCGGTGTTCTTTTTGCGGCAAGCATGAGGATCAGGTGGAGCGGATTATTGCAGGTCCCGGCGCCTATATCTGCAATGAATGCGTACAGTTGTGCATGAGTCTGCTGGATGAAGGATTCGAGGAAAGTCGTCATGATATTTCCGAGGAAATTGATCATTTGCCTGCGCCAAAAGAAATCAAAGACATTCTTGATCAGTATGTGATTGGACAGGATAGTGCTAAAATTGCACTTGCTGTTGCGGTGTATAATCACTACAAACGCATTTATTTTGGCGGTAATAATGATGTGGAGCTTCAAAAGAGCAATATTTTGATGATCGGTCCTACAGGCAGCGGAAAGACTCTGTTTGCACAGACGTTGGCGCGTATTTTAAAAGTTCCCTTTGCAATTGCGGATGCTACGACATTAACTGAAGCTGGTTATGTAGGTGACGATGTGGAGAATATCCTGCTTCGTTTGCTGCAGGCAGCTGACTATGATGTTGAGCGTGCGGAGCATGGTATTATCTATGTGGATGAAATCGACAAAATTGCTCGAAAGAGCGAAAATACATCGATTACACGTGATGTTTCCGGTGAGGGTGTGCAGCAGGCGCTGCTGAAGATCTTAGAAGGTACGGTTGCAAATGTGCCGCCTCAGGGTGGGCGCAAGCATCCGCATCAGGAATTTATCCATATTGATACAACAAACATTCTCTTTATTTGCGGCGGTGCGTTTGATGGCTTGGAGAAAATCATTGAGAAGCGTACCAACACGCAAGGCATTGGGTTTGGCAATGATGTGCATAGTAAAAACGATCGTCCTGTAGGTGAAGTGCTGAAAGAGGTTCAGCCCCACGACTTGCTGAAGTTTGGCATTATTCCAGAGTTGGTCGGTCGTCTCCCGGTAATTGCACCGTTGGAGTCTCTGGGAAAAGATGAACTTATCCGCATTTTGCAAGAACCTAAAAATGCATTGCTGAAGCAGTATAAGAGCCTGCTTGAGTATGATGATGTAGAACTTGTTTTTGAAGATGAGGCGTTGGAAGCAATCGCTGACAAGGCGATTGAGCGCAATATCGGAGCAAGAGGTCTTCGTGCAGTGATGGAGGGATTGTTGACTCCTGTTATGTACGATATTCCTTCTGATCCGACGATTGAGAAGGTTATCATTACAGCAGCATATGTGCGTGGTGAAGGCACAGTGGAACTGGTGCGTAATAAAGATCACATCGGTAGACGCGCAAAGTTGGAATCTGCAAAAAAAGCTGAAAATAATGTTGATCTTTCTGACCAGGATGCCTCAGAGTCGTAAATGAACAAAGTAGCAAGGGGGCGTGACAAACGTCCCCTTGTTTTTGTAAAGAAAATAGTTGGATTGCAAAGTGCGATGGTCAAAAGTTTCTTGTCATGAAGATATAAGAGTGCGATTTTGATTTGGGGCAAATGATGGAATCGCAGAATTGCCACATTAGGAGGTGTGAAAAATATGGAAGCCCAAATGATAGATATGCCGGTATTGGCATTGCGCGGATTGACAATTTTTCCTAATATGCTGATGAATTTTGATGTAGAACGCGAAATTTCCGTAAAAGCGTTGGAAGCGGCAATGGAAAATAATCAGGATCTTTTTCTGGTTGCACAAAAAGAGATTTTTACAGAAATGCCGAAGCAAAAAGATCTATACACTATTGGAACCATTTCTCATATTCGTCAGATTTTACGTGTTTCTGAGACGAATGTGCGTGTGATGATCGAGGGTAAAAAACGTGCCAAATTGGATTCTTTGGTCCAGGAAAGCCCATATCTGCTTGGTACAATTGAACAAGTTGAGGAAGAGGACGCGCCGCAGCAAAACACGTTGATGGCGGAGGCTCTTTTGCGCCAATGTTATGCTGTTTTTGGAGAATATCATGATGTGGCACCCCGTATGACTACGGAAGTACTGACAACGGTGCTTTCCAGCCGCGATCCTGGTTATTTAGCAGATTATATTGCCCAAAATACCAGCTTGCGCCATCAAGATAAACAGCAAATTTTGGAAGAACTTTCTCCTTTGGAGCGCTTGAAGACTCTAAATACAATTCTTGCGCGCGAGTTAGAAGTGATTGCTATTGAACAGGATCTGGAGGGAAAGGTTCGGGAGCGCCTGGCGAAAACACAGAAAGATTACATATTGCGTGAGCAAATGAAGGTGCTGCAGGAAGAATTGGGTGAAGGAGATACTGTCAGTGAAGCGCTGGAGTATCAGGAAAAGATCCTGGCACTGGAACTGCCGCAGGATATTGAGGAAAAGCTTCTCAAGGAAGTTGAACGCATGGCAAAGCAGTCTTACGGCAGTGCCGAAGGTTCCGTTTTACGCAATTATTTAGATATTTGTCTGGAACTTCCGTGGAATGAGTATAATGAAGACCGCGTGGATGTGGGTGAGGCTCGGAAGCTTCTTGATCGTGACCATTTTGGATTGGAAAAGGTGAAGGAGCGCATTCTTGAATATCTAGCTGTTCGGCAGATCAATCCGGAGGCCAAAGGGCAGATTCTTTGCTTGGTGGGCCCCCCAGGTGTTGGTAAGACGTCTATTGCGATTTCTATTGCCCATGCAATGAATCGTAAACTTGCAAGATTATCTCTTGGCGGTGTACACGATGAAGCTGAAATTCGCGGACATCGAAAAACGTATGTGGGTGCCATGCCAGGGCGGATTGTGAATGCATTGATTCAGTGCGGATCCATGAATCCGTTGATGGTACTGGATGAAGTGGATAAAATTGGAAGCGACTATCGTGGTGATCCATCTGCTGCCTTGCTGGAAGTACTTGACAATGCACAAAATATTTCCTTTAGAGATCACTATTTAGAAATTCCTTTGGATCTATCGAAAATCATGTTTATCACAACGGCAAATACAACAGACACGATTCCGCGCCCGTTGCTGGATCGTATGGAAGTGATTGAGCTTTCAAGCTATACCGATGAAGAGAAAGTTCAGATTGCAAAGCGGTATTTATTGCCCAAACAGATGGAAGCGACCGGCCTCAAGCGCTCTCAGCTAAAGGTCAGTGACGCGGCGCTGCGTTCTGTTATTGCAGGTTATACCCGTGAATCAGGTGTTCGTGCATTGGAGCGTATGATGGGTGCGATTTGCCGTAAAACAGCGATTCGGCTGGTAGATGGCACAGTGGAACGGCTCAGCGTGACCCCTAAAAATATGCAGGATGTACTTGGACCTGTAAAAATTCATCCCGAAGTGCGTGGTGCCGGAAAAGATGCGGGCATTGTAACCGGCCTTGCATGGACATCTGTGGGTGGCGAGCTTTTGGAAGTGGAAGTCAACCTGATGGACGGTACAGGGAAAATTGAATGTACTGGCAATCTGGGCGATGTGATGAAAGAGTCTATTCATATTGCTGTTTCTTGTCTGCGCAGCCGTTCTAAAGCATTGCATTTGGATCCTGATTTTTATAAAAATAAGGATATTCATGTGCATTTCCCTGAGGGGGCAGTGCCAAAGGATGGTCCTTCAGCAGGTATTACGATTACAACAGCCATTATTTCTGCCATGACAGAAAAAACGGTACGTCGCGATTTGGCAATGACGGGTGAAATTTCATTGCATGGTCGGGTACTGCCAATTGGTGGATTGAGAGAGAAGACCATGGCTGCATTGCGCAATGGTGTAAAGACAGTGATCATTCCAAAAGGAAATGTTCCTGATTTGGAAGAGATTGATCCCGCTGTGAGAGAACAACTTCATTTTGTACCTGCGGAAACGATTGAGGATGTCCTTGATGAAGCATTTCCGACTGTGTTAGGGAAAAAAAGGGGAAACCAAACGAAAACGATTTCTATAACCGAGAAAATACAGAGTGAATCCGTATCCATCCACCAATGAGTGAGATAGAGAGGAGCGAGAATTTTGAATTTTAGTAAAGCGGAATTTATTATGTCTGCCGTAGAGCCATCTAAATTTATTCGGGATGGCCTGCCGCAAATTGCATTTGCCGGTCGTTCCAATGTAGGAAAATCCTCAGTGATTAACCGCGTGTTAAGTCGTAAGAATTTTGCGCATGTTGGTGCAACACCTGGCAAAACATCCCAGGTAAATTATTTCAAAATTGATGGAAAAAGCTACCTTGTAGATTTGCCCGGTTATGGTTATGCGAAAGTTTCTAAGGCGGAGCGTGACCGCTGGGGACGTCTGATGGAAGGATATTTTGCATCTGGGTTAATTACATTAGGCGTACAGATTGTCGATTCTCGTCACAAGCCTACTGCGGATGATATAACGATGACAGAATGGTTTTATGGAACGGGCTGCCCACTGCTGATTGTTGCAAATAAGCTTGACAAGCTGAAAAAAAGTGAAATCGAACCCAACATAGAAAGGATTCGGCAAACATTGTGCCCGGATGGGGAAGCGGAAGTGATTCCTTTCTCCGCAGAAAAAGGAATTGGTAAAGAAGAGTTGATTTATCGTATCAATGATATGATTGGAATCTGAAAAGGTGGGGAAATGCAGATGTATTTCCCCGCCTTTTTGCGAAAGTTTTACATTCTATGAAAAAATTGCAAACAATAAAAAAACTTTTGTATTACCTCTATGCAAAATGGTAAAAATATTATAAAATATGTAAGATATAAAAATAAGTGAAGTGGTCTGAAATGGATCGGTTCGTGATAGAAATAGAGATGGAGGGAATACAGAATGCAAAAGCCCCAGTATAAGAGAATCCTGCTGAAGATCAGTGGAGAGGCGCTTGCGGGAGATAAACATTTTGGCCTTGATTTTGATGTAATTGATAATGTATGTGATGTCGTGAAGCAGTGCATTGATATGGGTGTTGAAGTTGGCATCGTTATTGGTGGCGGTAACTTCTGGCGTGGCGTGAAAAATGGTACCGGTAAAATGGAGCGCACCCGTGCAGACCATATGGGTATGTTGGCTACAGTTATGAACTGCCTTGCGGTTGCTGACGTTTTGGAGCAGAAAGGTGTGCCTGTTCGTGTGCAGACTGCAATTGAAATGCGCGCCATTGCAGAGCCCTATATCCGCTTGCGCGCTGTGCATCAATTGGAGAAGGGAAGCGTTGTCATTTTTGGATGCGGTACAGGAAACCCCTATTTTTCTACAGATACAGCCGCTGTTCTTCGTGCTGCGGAGATCAATGCTGATGTGATTATGTTGGCAAAGAATGTAGATGGTGTCTATGATTCTGATCCTGCTAAGAACCCCGATGCAAAGAAATATGATGAGATCAGCTACGATGATGTATTGGCACAACATTTGAATGTCATGGATTCGACAGCAACTTCACTGTCTATGGATAATAAAATTCCAGTATTGCTGTTTGCATTGGAGGACCCTCAGAATATTATTCGTGCGATTTGCGGTGAAAATGTTGGCACAATTGTGAAGGAGGCTTAAGACGATGAAGGAAGAATATCGCATTTATGAAGAAAAAATGAAAAAAACCATCGACGCTTTACATGGTGATTTCGGCAGTGTCCGCGCTGGACGCGCCAATGCACAGGTGCTTGATAAGCTGCGCGTTGATTACTACGGTGCGCCCACACCGATTAACCAGATTGGCGGCATTACCTCTCCCGATTCCCGTACACTGGTGATCCAGCCTTGGGATAAGGCGGCATTGAAGCTGATCGAAAAGGCAATTTACGAGTCTGATTTGGGTATTAATCCTCAGAATGATGGTTCTTGCATTCGCTTGACTTTCCCTCAGTTGACGGAAGAACGTCGTCAGGAATTGACGAAGTTGGTTCGTAAATATGCTGAAAACAGTAAAGTTGCCATTCGCAATATCCGCCGCGATGCAATGGACACTTTCAAGGGGCAGAAAAAGAGATCTGAAATTACAGACGATGATTTGAAGGATATCGAAAAGGATATGCAGGATCTGACCGATAAGATGTGCAAGGAAATTGATACTCTGCTGGATAAGAAGCAGAAGGAATTAATGTCCGTTTGATCCGTAGGTGGTATTGGTTTATGGCTTTTTTCAAGTCGAAATCTGGAAATACGGCGGGGTTAGTGGATCTTGACCACTTGCCCCGCCACATCGCTATTATTATGGACGGCAATGGCCGCTGGGCAAAAAAACGCGGACTCCCTAGAACGGCTGGGCATAAGGTAGGGGCAGAAGTATTTCGTACGATCGCAACCTACTGCAAAGATCTTGGCGTCGATTATTTAACAGTGTATGCATTTTCAACAGAGAATTGGAAACGTCCGCAAGATGAAGTAAATACGATTATGACCCTTTTGAAGAAATATTTGTTAGAATCCATTGACACAATGGCTAAAGACAATATTCGCCTTCGTTTTTTGGGTGATTTAAGTGTGCTTTCCGAGGAGTTGCAGGAACTCACAGAAGAGACAAATGCAATATCTGCAACACTGGATGGATTTCAAGCGAATATCTGTCTAAACTATGGAGGAAGAGATGAAATCCTTCGTGCAGCGCGTAGTTTTGCAGAAGATTGTGCTATAGGTACAATCGGTGCGGATGCTTTGACGGAAGAATTGTTTTCTGAAAAGCTTTTTTCCGGTGGATTACCAGATCCGGATCTCATTATTCGACCAGGTGGAGAAAAGCGCGTATCAAACTTTCTGTTATGGCAGTGCGCATATTCGGAATTTATTTTTACCGACACATTGTGGCCGGATTTCAAAAAAGAAGATCTGGATGCGGCAATCATAGAATATCAGAGTCGTAATCGCAGATATGGAGGAGTTTAATGGCTACACGTATATTAACTGCTGTGATTTGGATACCGATTATTGTATTGCTGTTTACATTCGCACCGATCTGGGGCGTTGCGTTAGCAGTTTCAATGATATCGGCCATTGGAGTCTATGAACTATTGTGGACAACCGGATTTGTCAGACAAAAGGGATTGTGTGCATATGGTTGTGCATTTGCGGCAGTGATCCCGATTTGGACTTATTTTAGCGGTGAGTTATATTTGCTTTTAGCAGCAACTCTGGTATTAGTATCTATTTGCTTTTTGGACGGCATGATGCACCAGGCGGCAATTAAATTTGAAATGGTTGCCGGTGTCCTTTTTGCTGCAATTATTATCCCGTGTTTTTTATGTGCTTTTTTACGAATGGAAATGAATATGGGAACACGGCTGATGTTTGCGCTGCCGTTGCTTTATTCCTTTTGTAGTGATGCAGGGGGATACTTTGCCGGGCGGTTGTTCGGAAAGCATAAGTTAGCACCGAATCTGTCCCCTAAAAAGACAGTGGAAGGTTCCGTTGGTGCGGTTTTGTTTGCGGTTATTGGAGGCTTTGCATTTGCATTAGTTGCAGAATACTGCTTTGGGATGACAGCAACAAACTACTTGGCATTGGCACTGTTCGGCATTCCGCTAAGTATCACTGCACAGTTTGGTGACTTGGTGTTTTCGTATATTAAGCGCCAATTTGGTATCAAAGACTATGGTAAAATATTTGTGGGTCATGGTGGTGTTCTTGATCGCTTTGACAGCGTGATCTTTGTAGCACCAGCATTGGAACTTTTGCTGTATGCAGTTCAAATTTTCTGAGATATAAAGAGGAAAACAAATGACAAAATCTATTGCAATATTAGGTTCAACAGGTTCTATCGGTACTCAAACACTGGATGTTGTTGACCAGTTAGGGCTTAAAGTTGTCGCTTTGGCGGCACATCATAATATTGATTTGATTGAGCGGCAGGCGCGGAAGTATCTTCCGCGTCTTGTTGTGCTTTATGATGAGGCGTGTGCAGAGGAATTACGGAAGCGTTTGTGTAATATAAATATAGAAGTACGTTCCGGAATGGATGGTTTAATTGCTGCTGCGACAGTTGAAGAGGCAGATACAGTGTTGACCGCTGTGGTAGGCATGGTTTGTTTGAAACCGACATTGGCTGCTATTAGAAAGAAAAAGAAGATTGCACTTTCCAATAAGGAGACACTGGTGAGTGCAGGTGAGTTAGTCATGTCTGAAGCTGCAAAATACGGCGCAGAAATTGTACCGGTTGATAGTGAGCACTCCGCGATTTTTCAGTGTCTGCAGGCATGCAGAGATGAGAAGGAAATTCGCCGCTTAATATTGACTTGCTCGGGCGGCACGTTTTATGGAAAGAAGAAAAATGAGATCTATTCTGCAACACGGGCTGAAGCGTTGAATAATCCTAACTGGAGCATGGGTGATAAGGTTACGTTGGATAGTGCTTCCTTAATGAATAAAGGGTTGGAAGTGATCGAAGCGATGCGTCTGTATCACTTGCCTTTGGAACAGGTGAGTGTTGTAGTCCATCGAGAGAGCATTATTCATTCAATGGTCGAGTTTTGTGATGGTGCTATGTTGGCGCAATTGGGATCACACGATATGCGGCTTCAAATTCAGTATGCATTGACGCATCCGTATCGCAGACCATCGCCTGTTGAACCATTTGATCTTGTAAAGTGTGGAAGCTTTACATTCTCTGCGCCGGATATGGAGAGCTTTCCGTGTCTGGCCCTAGCAATGGAAGCTGCGCAAATCGGCGGTACTGCATGTGCTGTGCTGAATGGCGCAAATGAAGCGGCGGTCAATTTGTTTTTGAACGACAAAATTCTATTCGGTCAAATTCCTGAATTGGTGGAACATGCTTTACATCATATAGCTGTGGTGCAGAATCCAACGCTCGAGGAGATTTTACAGGCAGATGCTGACGCACGCATCGCTGTAGAAGAAGCATATCAGCAACTCAATTAAGGAGCTTTTGTTTCATGTATATTATTGTAGCGATTCTCGTTTTTGGTGTATTGATTGCAGTACACGAATTAGGACATTTCTTGGCTGCAAAAGCATTTGGGGTACGTGTCAACGAATTTTCCATTGGAATGGGGCCAGCTATTTTACAAAAAAGAAAAGGTGAAACGGAGTATTCCCTTCGTATTTTGCCGATTCGTGGATATTGCGCTATGGAAGGCGAAGAGGAAGGGTCTGAAGATCCGAGAGCATTAAATAATCAAGGACTTTTTCCGCGCTTTATTATTTTTGCCGCTGGTTCCTTTATGAATTTTTTGACCGGCTTTTTAATTTTGATTGCACTGTTCAGTCAGTCTGCTGCCTTTTTGACACCCACCATTGTTGGCTTTGCTGACGGATTTGTATCCCAGGGCGAGCAGGGGCTTATGGCAGGTGATCGCATCCTGAGCATCGATGGTGAACGTATTTTCATGCATGAAGATGTTTCTGTATTTTTAAATATGGGCAATCATGAAAGCTATGATTTTGTAGTACGGCGCAATGGAGAACGTGTTGTTTTGAATGATGTGCCGCTATCGCCGCAAGAATACTCGAACGGCGATGGTACCAGCTCTGTTCGCTTTGGCTTGAATTTTGGTGAGACAGTGGAGGCCACACCGCTAGTAAAAGTGAAAATGGCATGTTTGAACGCGGCAGATTTTGTCCGCATGGTTTGGTACAGTTTGAAGATGTTGGTTACAGGGCAAGTTGGTCTTTCTGATATGTCTGGTCCGGTAGGTATTGTTACAACAATTTCCGATGTAGGTCAAAATTCAGCATCAATTTTTATGGCGCTTGCCAATATTGGATATCTCACCGCACTCATTGCAATCAATTTGGCGGTAATGAATTTGCTGCCACTGCCGGCGCTGGACGGCGGTCATATCTTTTTGATGTTTGCAACCGCTATTATCGCAAAGATCACAGGTAAAAAAGTAGATCCGAAATATGCAGGATATTTGAATTATGCAGGCTTTCTAGCATTGATGCTATTTATGCTGGTGGTTACGATGAGCGACATTACAAAGCTCTTTTGATAAGAGGAGTGCATAAAAATGACGAAGCAGATTCATATTGGCTCCGTTCCGGTAGGTGGGGGAGCACCTGTTGCAATTCAATCCATGTGCAATACCAATACTGCGGATGTTGGAGCAACAGTAGAACAGATTCGGCGTTTGGAAGAAGCTGGATGTGAGATTATTCGTGTGGCGGTGCCTGATATGGATGCCGCTCTGGCTGTGGGAAAGATTCGCTCTCAGGTTGGAATTCCGCTGGTAGCCGATATTCATTTCGATTACAAGCTTGCACTGCAATGTGTGGATTCCGGTATTGATAAGATTCGGATTAATCCCGGCAATATTGGTGTTGAGGATCGTGTAAAGGCTGTAGCAGATGCTTGTCGCAAAAATGGAATTCCCATTCGAATCGGCGTAAATGGAGGCAGCCTTGAAAAACCGCTTTTGCGCAAGTACGGCGGTGTGACAGCGGAGGCTTTGGTAGAAAGTGCCTTTGGGCATATTGCGCTTTTGAATAAATTTGATTTTGATGATATTTGTATTTCTGTGAAATGCTCCAGTGTGCCAACAACGATGAAGGCTTATCAGCTGCTGCATGAAAAATGTAATTATCCCCTTCATTTGGGTGTTACAGAAGCAGGTACGCCGAAGCTCGGGATTATCAAATCTGCCATGGGAATCGGTGGCCTTCTATGCATGGGAATTGGTGATACGCTTCGTGTTACTTTAACAGCGGATCCTGTAGATGAAATCAGCGTGGCAAAAGATATTTTGAAATCTGCTGGATTGCGTCATCAAGGTGTCAATTTCATTGCATGCCCTACTTGTGGGAGAACAAAAATTGATTTGATTTCCATTGCGCATGAAGTGGAGCAGCGTTTGCAAAACTGCACCAAAAATATTACTGTGGCAGTGATGGGATGCGTGGTGAACGGCCCAGGTGAAGCATCTGCGGCGGACGTCGGCATTGCCGGTGGTAATGGCGAGGGGCTTGTATTCCGCAAAGGCAAAATTTTACGAAAGGTCCCTCAGGAACAGTTGGTAGATGCGCTGATGGACGAAATTGAAAAAATATAAATACATGAGATGGTCGCAGTTTGCGATAAGGGGTTTTGAAAGAAATGAGTAAAATCATTCCCTTTTTCGATTTATTTTCGGATTATATTCCGGAACGGGATCTTCGGATACTCCTCATGGAAGTCATGATCGAAGAAGCGGTAATTAGTAAAGAAGAACTGATCATGAGCATCAAGCTGATTTCGGAAGAAGAATTACCTGCTGGTGCGATCGAGAAAGTACAGGAGCAGCTGTGCTGCCTCTATGGATTGAAACAAGTGCATATTGAGTACCGCATTGTTGTGCCGGAAGCCAAAAAGAAACCTGTGGCACAGGTGGAGCAGCGTCACTCTTACCGCAAGGGCAGTGCAGTATCGGCTGTATCAACGGATGAAAGCGTCATTATGGGTGGACCGATTACAGCCAATGTGGTTTCCATGTCAGGTTTAAGTTTGAAAATGCCGACCTTTGCAGTTACAGGTCATGTTTTTGCGGAGGAAACCTATGAGACACGTAGACCCGGTGTATGGTGCATATCTTTTGACATGACAGACAACGAGGGCAGCGTTCGTGTGATCAAGTATCTTAAAGATAAAGAGATGGAGGCGATCAAGGGGAAAATCAGCGTTGGTATGTATCTTACAGTGCAGGGGAGGATGAAGTTGACGCGTGACGGCACGGATCTTCAGATGGAGCCATATAGTATTTGTACCGCTGATCATGCTGAACGTGAAGATACGGCAGAAAAGAAGCGTGTTGAACTGCATTTGCATACACGAATGTCTAATATGGATGCGTTAACGGATACGAAAAAAGCTGTAAAAACCGCAATTCGTTGGGGGCATCCAGCCATTGCAATTACAGACCATGGTGTTGTTCAGTCTTTTCCAGATGCATCGTCAGCGGCTGGTGGGAAAATTAAGATTCTCTATGGTGTGGAAGCATATTTTGTTAATAATTTGGATGATCGCTTGGCTGTCCACGGAAATCAGGATTGTTCATTTGACGATGAAATCGTGTGTTTTGATATTGAAACTACCGGATTAAATGTAAAGCATGAGGCCATTACAGAGATTGGAGCTGTAGTGTTAAAGAATGGGGAGATCACTGAAACCTTCCAAACCTTTGTCAATCCTAATCGGAAACTGACACCTGAAATTATTGGCTTAACAGGTATTACGGATGCGATGCTGAAAAATGCACCGCAGCCAAAGGAGGCATTAACAGCTTTCCTTGGTTTTGTAAATGGACGTCCTTTGGCAGCGCATAATGCGGAATTTGATATTGGATTCATTCGTGAGAATTGTCGCAAAGAGGGCATTCCGTTTGCGCCGACCTATATTGATTCTTTGATTTTGGCACAGAATCTGCTTCAGGAATTAAATCATTTTAAGCTGGATGTGGTAGCAGATTATTTGAAGCTGCCGGCATTCAATCATCACCGTGCAAGCGATGATGGTGCAACTGTTGGCTATATGCTCGTGCCGTTGTTTCAAAGACTGCGTGATCGTGGATTGTCCCACATTCAGGAAATTAATGATGAAATGCTAAAGCTGCGTCCATTAGGACGAGCAAATCGACGTCCACGTCATATGATTATTCTGGCAAAGAATAAGCTTGGTATGCATAATATGTACAAGCTGATTTCTATGGGTAATCTAAAATATTTCAAGCGCCAGCCAATTATTCCAAAAACAGAATTGATCAAGTGGCGAGAAGGTTTGATCATTGGCGCAGCTTGCGAAGCGGGCGAATTATTTCAGGCTGTAATTGATAACAAAAGCTGGGATGAACTCAAGCGTATCGCATCTTTTTATGATTATTTGGAAATTCAGCCGTTGTGCAATAATATGTTTATGCTGCGACAGGGCAAGGTGAAGTCAATTGAGGAGTTAAAAGAATTTAACCGAACTATTGTCCGCTTGGGCGAAGAACTTGGTAAACCTGTTGTTGCAACTGGAGATGTCCATTTCCTCAATCCAGAAGATGAAGTATATCGTCACATTTTGTTGGCAAGCAAGAAGTTTAGTGATGCCGACGCGGGACTGCCGATTTATTTTAAGACTACGGACGAAATGCTGAAGGAATTTTCTTATCTTGGCAAGGAAAAGGCAGAAGAAGTTGTTGTGACAAATACCAATATGATTGCTGATATGGTTGAAACCATTGAGTTACTGCCGAAAGGAAAATTATTCCCTCCACGGCTTGAAAATTCTGAGGAAGATCTGAACCGACTTGTTTGGGACAAAGTACATGAGCTCTATGGAGAAGACCCGCCTGCATTGATTGTGGATCGTCTTAATATTGAGCTTGGCGGTATTTTGGGTAAGTATGACGTGGTTTATATGTCTGCGCAGAAATTGGTACAACGAAGCTTGGAAAATGGCTACTTAGTTGGTTCCCGCGGATCGGTTGGTTCTTCCTTGGTGGCATATATGTCTGGAATTACAGAAGTAAATGCATTGCCTCCACATTATCGCTGCCCGAAATGCAAACATTACGAATTTGTTACGGATGGAAAATATGGCTGCGGTGCGGATATGCCGGATAAAGTTTGTCCTGAATGCGGCACTGAATATGTAAAGGACGGTTTTGATATTCCGTTTGAAACCTTCCTCGGATTTGGCGGTGGTAAGGTTCCCGATATCGATCTGAACTTTTCAGGTGAGTATCAGGGCAGGGCACACCGTCATGCCATTGAAATGTTTGGCGAAACACAAGTGTTTCGTGCGGGAACTATTGGCACTTTAGCGGATAAAACAGCCTATGGCTATGTGCGCAAATTTCTTGAGGAACGCAACATGACTGCCTGCAGGGCAGAAGAAAATCGTTTGACACAGGGCATTGTCGGTGTGCGTCGCACAACAGGACAGCACCCGGGTGGTCTGGTTGTCGTTCCTGACGATATGGAAATTGAAGATTTTTGCCCTGTGCAGCATCCTGCAGATGCGGCGGATAGCGATACAGTTACAACACATTTTGAATACCATTGCATGGAAGACAATCTTCTAAAGTTGGATATGCTTGGACATGATGATCCGACGATTGTTCGTATGCTGGAGGATTTGACCGGTGTGAATGCACGTGAGATTCCCTTGGATGACAAAGAAACCATGAGTATTTTTACAAAATCTGCGGTTTTAGGTTATGAGGGTGATGAAATTCTTGGACCTACCGGGGCTGTGGCAATTCCTGAGTTTAATACGCGCTTTACCCGTCAGATGCTGGAAGATACACAGCCCCAGGACTTTAACACATTGGTTCGTTTATCCGGGTTCTCGCATGGTACAGACGTGTGGTTAGGAAATGCTCGTGATTTGATTGTAGATGGTATCGCAGGCGTTAATGAGACTGTCGGATGCCGTGATGATATTATGCTTTACCTAATTTCTATGGGACTGGATCCGAAGATGAGCTTTAAAATCATGGAGTCTGTTCGTAAAGGTAAAGTGAAGAAGAATGGATTTGAAGATGGTTGGAAAGAAGCTATGCAGGAGCATAATGTCCCTGCTTGGTATATTGATTCTCTGGCAAAAATCGGCTATCTATTCCCAAAGGCGCATGCAGTTGCGTATGTTATGATGGCGTTCCGTATTGCATGGTTTAAAGTGCATAAACCGCTGGCGTTCTATGCGGCATTCTTCTCAATTCGTGCAAAGGCGTTTGATGCAGAGTACTGCTGTGCGGGATTAGATGCAGTGAAGCAAAAATTGGTTGAAATCATGAATAATAAGGATGCATCTGCCGTTGAGCAGGATTTGGCAACGACTTTGGAAGTATGTTATGAATTCAATCTGCGTGGCTATCATTTTGATCCAATCAATATCTATGAATCGGATGCAACGCGATTTGTGATTTGCGAAAATGGTTTGATTCCGCCTTTTGTGGCAGTTCATGGTTTAGGTGAATCAGCAGCGGTTGCTACTGTAGAGCAGCGAAAAGGAAAGCGCTTTATTTCTGTAGAAGAATTCTCGATGTGCTGCAATAAGCTTTCAAAAACACATATTGAAAATCTTCGTGCATTGGGAGCATTTGCTGGGATGCCGGATACCAGCCAGATTTCACTTTTTGGATAAATGTGGGTTGGAATATCAGGCGCAATAGCAGAATATGTGTTATGCGTCTGAATTTCTTGATTCGTTAGACGATTCAAATGTGCCGATATGTGGGGGGAAGTGTATTCTCTGAAAATTAGATTTAAAAAGGAGAATTAGATAGAAATAACGGCTGACTTTCTGGTATTTCCTGTAATGCTCCCAAAGGGGATGTTGATCAGAAGATGACCATATAAAGGTGTTGCAGAATTACATCAACGGCAGTGGGAGATATAGCCGTCCAACTCGAATAAGTGAAAGAATTTGTCGACCCGTTTACGGGTAGCAAGAATACCATGGCATAAAAAATAGCCCCTTCAGGGGTCGCTTGAATCAGCAAAGCAACTAGCTGACCATTTTGCGATCCCTTGAGGGGCTTTGTTCGCATTGAGCCCTTTCAGGGCTCATGCAAGCCATCAGCTTAGCTGGTGGTCCTGACTTGTTTATTTTATAAGGCTGAGATTATGCGAGAAAATCTTTCAGCTTCTTGGAGCGACTGGGATGCCGCAGCTTGCGTAACGCTTTCGCTTCAATCTGGCGGATGCGCTCACGAGTGACATTGAATTCTTTGCCGACTTCCTCCAAGGTACGACTGCGGCCATCTTCAATACCGAAGCGCAGTTTTAGTACCTTTTCTTCTCTGGGAGTGAGGGTGGACAATACATCGACCAACTGTTCTTTCAGCAAGGTAAAGGAAGCAGCTTCACTGGGCTCTGAAGCATCTTCATCGGGGATAAAATCGCCCAAATGGGAATCTTCTTCTTCGCCAATGGGGGTTTCCAAAGATACGGGTTCCTGAGCAATCTTTAAAATTTCGCGTACTTTATCAACGGGCATATTCATTTCCTCGGCAATTTCTTCAGGAGAGGGATCATGACCCAGCTGCTGCAGCAGCTGACGGGAAACACGAATCACTTTATTGATGGTTTCAACCATATGGACAGGAATACGGATTGTGCGAGCCTGATCTGCGATTGCACGGGTAATGGCTTGACGAATCCACCAGGTTGCATAAGTAGAGAACTTATAGCCTTTGGTGTAGTCAAACTTTTCTACTGCCTTAATCAGACCAAGGTTACCCTCCTGAATCAAATCTAGGAACTGCATGCCACGGCCGACATAACGTTTTGCGATGGAAACGACCAAGCGCAGATTTGCCTCGGCCAATTTCTGCTTTGCATATTCACTGCCCTCTGCCATTTTTTGTGCCAGTTCAATTTCTTCGTCGGGACTGAGCAGAGGAACTTTGCCAATCTCTTTGAGATACATTCGAACAGGATCATCAATGTTGAAGTTATCGACAAGCGTATTGGGGTCAACCAGCTCTTCTTCTTCAATTTCGGTAATTTCGTCTATGGGGGGTTCGTCATCCAGAGGCTCTGTAAGGTAATCGTCGCTTGCAGTATCAATGCCCAGCAGTTCGAGTGTATCATAAATACTGTCCATCTGGTCGCCTTCCAAATCCATATCATCCAAAACCTCTGAAAGTTCTGCGGAGTCCAGCTTGCCCTTCTTTTTGCCCTTGATGAGCAGGTCACGCAGCTTTTCATTTGCTGCAATAATGGATGCTGCAGGCAGAGATGCAATCATCTTGTCATCCAATTTTCCGGTGAATTTTGATTTTTCTCCTGAAAGAGACTCGATAGAAGATTCATCGGAGACCTTTTTAGAAGTATTTTTGACTTTTTCTTCTGCGGATTTAGTGGTTTTCTTTGTGTTAGCCATTCAGCTTTCCTCCATATTGTTTTTTCTCTTTATATTTTTCCATGGCAGCAGCCAAGGGGTCCAGTGCGGTATTGTCTGTGCGCTTTGCGGCTTCGTTGCTGATAATTGTTATGTAATCCTGCAGTGCCTGAGAGCGGTTTGCGGAAGTCTCCGGCTGCTGAAGAATACTCGTAATATGGCTCATTTCGTCATTAGATAAAATTGGTGCCAAGGTGGAGATGCTTGCTGTGCGGCCATCTTGTGCAGCAGACAGCAGTGCGCAATACACTTTGGCGAGTAACGGAGACGAAAAAAGCTCTGCTGAGATCGGGGCGGTGGGGAGAAATAGGGTATCATCCAATAAAAGAAGGCGGATAATGCCTTCCTCAGCGCGTGCAGAACGGATATTATCGTATCGTGCGCCACGTTCTTTGGGTTGCAGTTCTAAAGCGGGATTCAGGTCTTTGCGTGTCTGCTTGGCTTTGGAGCGCTTTTGCTGTATATAGTATGCACGTTTTGCTTCGCTCATAATAGCCTGAGTGCTGATACCGCAAATTTCAGAAGCACGATTTGCATAAACTTCCCGCTCAACAGGGGTATCGAGCGTTGAGATCAGTTCGCTGATTTCTTTGGAATATTTCACTTTTTCTGCATCGGAATCTAAATTGTATTTTGCACCAATGAGTGCCATGCGATACGCAACGCTGTTTTCGCTCCCGCTTAGAAGTCGTTCAAATGCTTCCCGTCCCTGAAGCTTAATAAAATCATCAGCATCTTGTTTGATGCTTTTTCCGTCTACGATACGGTTTGGCAATTGAAGTACGCGGACAGATAATTCGGAATTTTTCAGCAGCTGCAATGCACGCTCCGTTGCGGCTTTGCCAGCGGTATCATTGTCATAGCAAATGACGATTTCCTTGGTGTATCGGGATAACAAACGGATTTGCTCGGTTGTTAATGCAGTACCCATAGAAGCGACAGCGTTATCAAATCCAGCTTGATGAAGGGTGACTACATCGAGATTTCCTTCGCAAAGGATGATATTTGGACGCTTTGATTTTTTGGCTAGATTGATTGCGTATAAAACACGCCGCTTACTGTATGTAATGGTTTCTGGGGTATTCATATATTTGGGTTCAGACTTGTCCAATACACGGCTTCCAAAACCAACTATGTCACCGCGCACATCAATTACCGGGAGAATCAATCGATTCCGAAATTTATCGTAAAGTCTACCGTTTTTGTTTTGAGCAGCAAGACCGGCAGCGAGAAGCTCAGCTTTTGTATATCCGATTTTGAGCATAGCGGTGATCAAAGCATCCCATTGATCGAGGGCAGCGCCCATTCCAAAGCGCACGGCAGTTCGCTTTGAAATTTGCCGCCGGTCAAGGTACTCTTGCACATGGCGTCCTTCTGGTTCTTGCAGTATCTTGTAATAAAAACGGGCAGCATCCTTGTTCAGTGCCAGGACGCGCTGACGCAAATGGCTGCTTTCGTGGTTTTCGTGTTCCTCTGGGACCTCTAAATTTGCACGTTTTGCAAGAAAACGGACGGCATCAGGG
>JAHHSM010000138.1 GCA_020025175.1 Oscillospiraceae bacterium
TAGCTTGAACAGTTTTTATGCCAAAATATTGTCTAACTTTTTGGGTTCACTTCAGCTGAAACCTTCCTAGGAATTCTTTATTCAGACGCAGGTGCTTGGAAATACCACATTTGCTGCACTTCCATATTGCTTTTACTTTTCAAGTGGGTTGTGCTTTTTCAGCAGAATTGCCACACCCATCAGAGCCAGGCACATCAGTCCGGAACCGAAAGCGGCGGCGTGAATCAGATCCTCGCTGCCGGTTTCCGGGAGTTCAAAGCCGGGGCCGTTGTGGACTGTCAGCTGGATTTGCAGCCCGTCTGTGGGAAGCTTCCCTTCAAAGGCTGCCTTTGTCAAAAGCAGGAAACCGTTGTGTGCTTCCGCTTCGGTCAAGCGATACTTATGTTGATTATTTCGTGACAAATAATATTGCGGTTAGCAGAAGCCATGCAGATATTGTGAAAACAGTGACCGGAAAGATCCAGCCGGCAGAGATTACCGGAATGTTGATTGAAGGTCAAAAACTTATTTACAACGAGAAAAAACATGATATTATTAGGTTGACGGGTACCTTTGAAAAAACGCTGTTGTCACTTGGAGGGTCAACAGCGTTGACACCGTTTCCCATACCATTCCTAAGACCGTGGGTGTTGGAACGCTTACGGATGCGGTTTCGATTTCTATCGGCGAAAAATCTACCAGATACGACAATTGGAACCGGATTCTGTACCGTAATGACTCCGCATGGACGCGGCCAGCCGCTTTAGCGCAATGAAAGTAGGTAACAGTATGCAAAAGTACACAGCGAATCCCAAGTTGAAAGATTACTTGGTAAAGAAAGCGTATAAGGAAACCCAAAAGTGGAAAGCAGGAAAAAAGAAAAGAATGATTTGGGGATACGGCGGTTTGGCTGCCCCGGCGGTATTATTTCTGGTTCTTTTGCTTGTTTCGTTCTTGACAGGTAAGACAGTTGGACAAGCTATCGTGTATGCTGCGCCTGTTCCATTGATCCTGATGATTGTTTGCTGGCCGGTAGCAATTATGACATTGAAGGTCCAGGTTCATAATGCAAAGCTTATCCCGGAGGATCGTAAGTACGATGAAGTGATTTTTGATGAGAAGCAAATGACCTATACCTACGCCTGCCTCTCCGACGGTTATATGTATGAGACCATAATCAGATATTCAGATATTATAAGACTTCAACATTCCGTCATGAGAAAGACATTTTTCGTCTTTGCAGGATATCGCACCAAGATTACCAAAAACGGCAAAGTGGTACATGAGATACGCCTGGGGAAAGATAGTGGGCAATACATCGTTATTCCGCTCTATTTTACAGAGGCGGATGCAATGATGAAGAATTTGTCCGAGAATTGCGGAATTGAATTGGAACGAATTGAAGAGGTTTAAAGGATGTCGTAAATACTAATCTCCCACCACAGAATTCCAATTGAACCAATGGACACATTGTGTGTATGCCGTCCGCCAAGATCACCCCAATCGGCAAAATTGAGCAGCGGTTCCGCTGAGCCTAAGCAATTGGATCGTCTGAATTGAGCGGTCCCACCACTCAGGCTGCGTATGGACAGGGGGGACCGCTAAGGCATATAAGTATATCCCAGCGTTCGTATAAGCCCTTTGCAGCTGCTGTGCAAAAATCAGATTTTCCGATGAAGTGGTCGGCTGCAACCAACACTTGAAATTAAAGAGAAAAGAAAATGATTGGGAAACAAAGGCGACCAACTGTAAAAAAGTTGGTCGCCTTTGTCCGACCCTTCAAAAATTTATCGTGAGTTTTCTGGTGTGTTTTCGCTCCTGCTCGCTATGCCTGTGCTTTTCTTTTGACGGCATCAACATGATTGCACTTTTTGACAAGAAACATCTCTAAGTGTCATACAGAAATTCCGATTAATTGTCTCACCTATATACCTGCGTTTCCTTTCTTTGCTGTTTTTTAGGAACACATTACATTAGCAATCGCTCAGGTCCAATGATTCTCCAACATTTAATCCAGAAAGCTGATACTATTCTCCACTTCAAACTTCATAGTGTCTGTATCTAGGATATGTAGGCTACAGTTTGCAACAGGAAAAGGCTTGGACTTGTTTGACCACTGTATCCGATTGACAATATGGTAAATAATATTGATTACGCCACTGTGCGTTACAACCACAATATTACCTTCTAACTTATCATACATGCTAAGAAAGGATAAAAACCACCCTTTAATTCTGTGAAAAAATTCAAGAGGGCTTTCGCCGCCAGGGTACCTTTCATCCATATCCAGAGTGTTAAAGAAAAGACCTGGATATTTTATAAGAGCTTCTTCATTCCTCATCCCAGCTAATTCTCCATTGTTCATTTCCCTTAATTTTTCCTCTAACACAACAGGAATTCTCATTTTTTGTGATATGGCGTATGCCGTTGAAGCTGTTCTGGGTAAGTCACTAGAGACAATCTTTGATACATCAAAATTATGCTTCCTATCAGAAATAAACTCCGCTAACTTCGCTGCCTGGATCTTTCCTTCATTCGTCAAATCCATTTGACTCCATCCGCCCCTATAACGATCATCATCTTTTCCGTGTCTTACAAATAGTATTTTCATATCCATATCACTCCTTGTATTATCACCTTTAAAATACAGCAAATTATACCTAAAAGCAAGATATCGGTTTTGTACAATTCATTTTACAGCAGGGGGCGGACGGAACTTTGGACCAACTTAGGACGCAGGGGGATTTCGTATATACACCTATGAGCAGAGGATAAAAGCTGTAGATGGGGCTCAGGCCCAAGTGACAGCTTGATCCGTTCATTGCAGTACCAGCGGAGGTACTGATTGACGCCGGCTATAAAACCCTCCATGGTCACGCCTGCCCATGAACGGTTATAGAACATCTCGTTCCTCAGTCGGCCAAAGAAGCCCTTACAGGCAGGATTATCCGGCGAGCATCCCTTGTACAATAAAGCCAAGAGGCAGATAGCATTGTGTCATGAGAAAATGAAAAATTATAGTTCCGGCTTAAAGCTGTTTATAT
>JAHHSM010000139.1 GCA_020025175.1 Oscillospiraceae bacterium
CATTGGCGACTTACTTTTTGTTTTTTCCGAAAAATCTCAGCTTTGCTTTTCGAATTTTTTCCAGTGCGCCGGAGAGATACAGAATATTCATGAAAAGTATTGCCATTGTCAAACCCGAGACAAAATTCGCCAGATTCTGATAGGGACTCCCCTGATAGCCCAAATTTGGCAGCAGGGATGCGGCACACAGCAAAAACAGCACAGCTGCCGTCAGGTTCAGCATCCTTTTCTTGAGATGCTTTTTGTCCTGTTCTGCGTAATCGGCAGCTTTCATCAGAGTGTCCTTTGTTTCCTGATTCATATTCTCACTTTTCCTTTCACCATCAATGAGTTCCCGAATGTCCACATTGTAAAAGTCGGCAAGCTCGATCAGCACACCAAGATCCGGCAGGTTGGTGCCGGTCTCCCATCTGGAAACTGTACGGCTGCTGACACCTAGCTTTTCAGCCAGCTGCTCCTGCGTGATCCCTTTTTCTTTCCGAAGATCTTTCAGCAAACTTCCTATGCGCTCCATATTCATACGGGCACCTCCTTTCAGCTCTACCATACATCTGCCGCAGCGAGAATTCCACGACATAAAGTGAGAAAATATCACAGAACTTCAACCAGACACCAGATGTCTTTCCCTTTTCAGGCTCAAATATTGGATGTATTCACTGTTAGAATAATTTTGATATATCTAACACTCTACTCTGAATACATTTTAACAAAACTGGGCAGTCCCATCAAGAGGATGCCCATTTATTCGTTTGCATTTTTTAATGACTGCACAAGTTTTCGCATCACTTCTGATATGCAGTCATTTTATGGTTTCCGTGAATTACGGAACACCCCGTTTTAGATAGCAAAATGGCGCATCATCAGTACAGCTTGGCATCAGCGGGAATGTGGAGATCCACCATCCGGCAATGGAAACGGATCGCTTTGAAGTTTGCGATTCCGGTTCTATTTGCCGCAAAACAGAAAAAGACCGTGAAAAGCATTCAAGGTCTTTGAATTTTTATCTGTTAAGAAAATCCCCTTGGGTTTATATGTGTTGGTAAAATCCTGCTGGTGTGTTCATTTTCTGTTTTGCCCTGCTCTTAATCGCGTACTAATGATTCTCTCAGAAAAATGAGCCATCATAGGAAATAGTATAAGCATCGTCTCGGACAAAATGTATCCCACACCCACAGAAAAGAACGCCGAAGCAACGATTTCTCTTACAGTCTGGATACTGAATTTGATTTTAAAAAGCAAATTTTGAATGATAATGCTTACACACCAAATGCAAGCGGTAATGGGTATGCTGAGATATAAGGCATGCTCCATCCCATATTTTCTCAAAATATACCATATGAAAGACTGCATCATGAGTCGTTGCGGAATTTCCATCAACACACCGTCAAAGCCATACCAAATCAACTCTTTTCCTCTTGGCAAATTTTCAATGGTATTTTGAAAAACTACTACAGCAGTAATTACAGAAACAAATAAACTTGCCGCCCACCAATGCCAATCTCCCAAACTCTGTACATTCAGAAAATATTGTTCATTCAGGAAAAGAACCGTGATCGTGGGAATAAGTGAGGACAATACGCCGCTAAATCGGGATAATATAGGACACCTTGATTTTTCCGAGATTAGGTTGAACACATATGTAAATCCAAACCATATTCCCGATAAAATAATTCCTAAAAGGAACGATAACAGCACAATGCACATCATTTTTTCCCCGTAAATTTAAACATTTTTCAGTTATTCTGGTTTTTAGTTCTGCCTTGCCGGTTTATGCCTTCATAAAATACCGCATTTCTGTATCTATCAGAATTATTTTGATAGATCCAACGCTCTACTCTGAATACATTGTAACAAAAATGGGCAGCCCCATCAAGAGGCTGCCCATTTATTCGTTTGCGTTTTCATGACTGCATAGGCTTTCGCATCACTTCTGATATGCAGTCATTTTATGGTTTCCATGAAATACGGAACACCCCACTTTGAATAGCAAAACGGCGCATCTCAGTACAGCTTAGCACCTGCCGGAATATGTGGAGATCCACCATCAGACAGTGCAGCTTTTCAACGCCTTCTTCGTGATGGACAGCGGAAATGATCATACCACAGGAGTCGATACCCATCATCTTGCGGGGAGGCAGGTCGGAATTATCCTAACACTTGCTCATTGGCATGGGCATATAAAACCCGTTTGGGTGCATGGGCGAGAATCTGTTTCCAGCTTTTCTGACGAAGATCCTCCGGCGGATAAGCTTCCATGTAGGGAAGGGGGTCCAGATCTCCCACAATCGCAATCCCATCGTCCAAAAGCAAACTGACGCTATCCTCGCTATGGCCAGGGGTATAGACCACTTCGCCCTGAATCCCTAACTTTTTAAGAAAGTCCCTACTGGCGTTGCAGGAAAGTTTCACTGCATTTTCTTCAGCAATTGGCTCATAATGTAGCCGTCTGTCCTTTGCAAATATTTGATCTGGAAAATGGACAAATTCTATCTGCACATCAAACAGAAGCAGCTGGACGCCCTGCTCCATCAGTTCGGAGATTAGACCCATGTGATCCGGATGATAGTGGGTCGCAAATACATATCGAATGTCTTTCATGCAGAGCTGATTGGCTTTTAGGGCACGATAGAAGCCGGGAAGTGTCCCGGCCCAATCGGTATCCACTAATATACCTCCATCTGTTCCCTTGATAAAATATGTATTTGTATTCCCGTAACGCAAAACAGAAACCATTACCCTATCTCCCATGTGTCTTTTATAGTCCAACCATTAGTTGACTGTTCGATTAATTTTGATTTAGTTAACACTCTACTCTGAATACATTTTAGCAAAAATGGGCAGCCCCATCAAGAGGCTGCCCATTTATTGGTTTGCGTTTTTTATGACTGCACAAGTTTTCGCATTGCTTCTGGTATGCAGTTGTTTTTA
>JAHHSM010000140.1 GCA_020025175.1 Oscillospiraceae bacterium
GTGGTGCAAAGCCGGCTGAATTAACAATTGGTCAGATTTGGGGCGGCGTGAAACTTCAATCCGATCCACTGCAGGGGAATGCTTTGGATAAGCTTATCAGCCAGCTGTCTTTTGCTCTTTCCGGTTTAAATAAGTCAAGTATTTTGGAAAACAAAGAGAAAGCGGAGCATTATCGTTTGCTGATTACACAGCTGCAAAACATGAAGGAGGAGTGGATTCATGGTAACAGTGAAAGAAATTGAATCTTATCTTTTTTCTATTGCACCAAAAGAATTGGCAATGAGTTGGGATAATGTTGGCCTGTTAGTCGGTCAGCCGTCTTATCATGTGAAGTCGGTTTTGGTGGCTTTGGATATCACAGATGAAGTGGTAGATGAAGCGATTGAAATCGGCGCAGATCTGATTGTAGCGCATCATCCTGTGATGAATTGCAAATGGCTCCCAGTTCAGAGCGTACGTGATGATACATATCAAGGACGCATTTTAATCAAAATGATACAACACAATATTTCTGCAATCTGTATGCATACTAATCTTGATATTGCAGAAGGTGGTGTGAATGACATGCTTGCAAAGGCATTGCAGCTGACTCAAATTGCGCCATTGGGTGAAGACGGCTGCGGTCGTGTAGGATATCTCAAAAACGAAGTTTCGCTTAATACATTTTTTAAAACTGTTTGTGATGCTTTGAACAGCAACGGACTTCGTTTTGTTTCATCAGGAAAGAGCGTATATCATGTAGCTGTTGGCGGCGGTGCTTGCTGGGAATATCATACAGATGCATTACTCAAAAACTGCGATACTTTTATTACATCGGATTTGAGTTATCATGATTTTCTTGATGCAAAAGCAATGGGATTAAATGTTATTGATGCAGGACATTTCCCGACAGAGGATATTGTATGTCCGCAGTTGGTTGCAATTTTGCAAAATCAATATCCCACATTAACTATATCAAAATCACTTTCGCATAAGGAAGTATTTCAATATTATATAAAGTAAAATTTATTAGATAGGAGAGGAATTATCCATGTCTGGACATTCTAAATGGCATAATATTCAGAAAACTAAGGGTGCAGCGGATGCAAAGCGCAGTGCAGCATTTACTAAAATTGCCCGTGAAATTATCGTTGCAGTAAAAGAAGGCGGCAGCGGCGATCCTGCAAACAACTCTCGCCTAGCAACTGTTATTGCAAAGGCGAAAGCTGCAAACATGCCTAATGATAACATCAAGCGCACCATTGATAAAGCTCTGGGTGCAGGTAACACCGACAATTTTGAAAGCGTTGTTTATGAAGGCTACGGTCCTGCTGGTGTTGCCGTTATTGTTGAGGCTTTGACTGATAACCGTAACCGTACCGCACCTGTCATTCGTCACGCTTTTGATAAGTGGGGCGGTAATTTGGGCGCTACAGGCTGTGTGTCTTGGTCTTTTGATCGTAAAGGTGTATTGATCATTGACAATGAAGAGGGAGAACTGGATGAAGATCAGGTGATGGAAGATGCACTGGAGTCCGGCGCATCTGACTTCTCGAATGAAGGTCCTGTTTTTGAAATTTACACTGATCCGGCAGATTTTGGCGCAGTTTGTGCTGCATTGGAAGAAAAGGGTTATGCTTTCCTGGAGGCAAATATTTCTATGGTTCCTCAGAACTACATTGTGCTGGAAAAGGAAGAAGATATTGCAAATATGGAAAAGATGATCGATATGCTGGAAGATGATGACGATGTGCAGAACGTCTACCACAACTGGCAGCAGGACTAAAATCAACCAAGCAGGGTTCATTCGATAGGCTGTTTATTTCATACAAATAATGCAAAAGCTCAAAATCGACTATCTCTAATCTTCCGGTTTTGTAGTAATTGGATATGAATTGTATCGTAAACCCTAATAATAGAATATATTATATCAAAAGATTAAAAAGACTCCCACTATGCGCTGAACATAGTGGGAGTCATATTTATTGAGTAAGTCTATAAGCCGGGTTCTGTATTTGACAGTCATCTATCTCGACGGATTGTTGCCAATCCGCTCAAGCCACCTCCTAAGAACGGCCGGGCAGGCCATACGTCCTTTCCACGGTGTTGCTCCGAATAGAGTTTACAGCATCCCAATGTTACCAAAGGGATGGGTGAGCTCTTACCTCGCCTTTCCACCCTTACCAGCTTTAAAACCGGCGGTATATCTCTGTTGCACTTTTCCTGAAGTCGCCTTCGGCGGGCGTTACCCG
>JAHHSM010000141.1 GCA_020025175.1 Oscillospiraceae bacterium
AAATGCTTTGCGTGGCATACATCGGAAGATGAGATTTTGAAAGTCGATCAGCAAGCTAGGGAACCTTGTGCTGTACGCCAATTAAAATCAGAGAGGATACCTGATCCCCGTGTCGGATGGCATAATCCAGTGCAAGGATGGCTCCCAAGGAAAGACCGCAGAGGACAAACGGCTCTGATGTGTCCGCATATCTGCGCTCAAGCTGAGCGAAAACATTTGCGTAGGTAACCGCCTGCCCATCCAGCGAAAAAAGCTCCGAGCAGTCTGTATCGGTGCAGTGCAGCTGCTCTAAAACCGAGTTCCAATCCTGAGCTGTCTGCCCTAAGCCATGTAAAAAGACGATTTTCATTTCTGCGTTCTCCTATCAATCGGCGACCATGTTACAGTATCGACATTTGCTTCCATTATATCTGTCTTTTTATGTTATTCAACTAAAAAGTGAAAAGGCTCTCACGACAGCGAAGAAAAAATGTTTTCGCTGTGGTTCCCTAAATTGCTAATTGACATTTCCAAAAATATAACCATAATGTGCTTATACAATAAGTACACTAAATACATTAAGTTGGGAGGATTGTTGTGGAAATTATTATTAGCAGCAACACCGATAAGCCCATCTATGAGCAGATCACATCTCAAATCAAGGCGATGATCATGAGCGGAGAATTGAAAACCGGAGAATCGATCCCCTCTATGCGTGCACTGGCAAAGACCATTCATGTCAGCGTGATCACCGTACAAAAGGCCTATGAGGATCTGGCTCGGAATGGATTTATCACAACGACTGTGGGGCGTGGAAGCTTTGTCGCCGCCCAAAACAAGGATTTTATTCAGGAGGAGCAGCAGAAACGAGTGGAGGAACATTTGGTACAGGCGGCAGATATCGCCCGAACCAATGGGATCCCCTTGGAGAAGATCCAGCAGCTTCTGAAACTATTTTATGAGGAGAGCGAATAAATGGAAACAGCATTACAAATCAGCAACCTGTGCAAGTCTTATAAAAACGCAGATTTTCAGCTTGAAAATGTATCGATCAGGATTCCCAGAGGCTCCATCATGGGCTTTGTGGGAAAGAACGGTGCTGGGAAAAGCACCACGATCAATGCGGTTCTGAATATCATCCAGAAAGACAGCGGTGAAGTGACCATTTTCGGAGAAACCATGACCGACGATAACCGGATGATCCGCAACAATATCGGTGTTGTATTTGATACCCTCCATTTTTCCGGAGAACTTACTCCCAAGAAACTGGAAAAGGTATGCCGTGACGCCTACGAAAATTGGCAGGGGGAGCAGTTTTTCTCCTATCTGGAACGGTTCAAAATTCCGACAAACAAGAAAATCAAGACCCTGTCCCGTGGCATGACCATGAAGCTGTCCGTCAGCGTGGCACTTTCTCACAAGGCAAGGCTTCTGATTCTGGACGAAGCCACCGCCGGATTGGATCCCGTGGCACGGGAAGAGCTTCTGGATCTTCTTCTGGAATTTGTGGAGGATGAGGAACATTCGATTTTCATGTCCTCCCATATGTCCTCTGACCTTGAAAAAGTTGCGGATTACATTACCTTTATCGATCGGGGAAAAATCATTCTCACAGAGGAAAAAGATACCCTGCTGTATCAATATGGCATTGCCCGCATGAAGCAGAGTGACTTTGAAAAGCTTGACCCGTCCGAATATCTGGCGGCCCGAAAAAGAGGCTTGCAGCTGGAAGCACTGGTGCAAAACAAGGCACAATTTGCCAGAGAACACCCGGGTATTGTGGTGGACAACGCCACCATTGATGAAATTCTACCGCTTTTGACACAGGAGGATGCATAAATGAAGGGATTGATTCGTAACAACT
>JAHHSM010000018.1 GCA_020025175.1 Oscillospiraceae bacterium
CAATTCACGCAAGTCCCAAATCTTTTCCGTGTACATTCAATTGGGAATGTGAACTAGCAAAATACGAGCATCTGGCAAACGAACTTAGCGGACAGTTATTCTCCGACTATCCATTTTTGAAAGAAACTCTATTGAATTTTATGGCAACCAATATCAAATCTTTTGAATCGGTTCCCTGCCATAACGACACCGTTCCAGAGAACTTTCTGCTTGACCCCAAGAGTTCACGGCCATATTTAATCGACTGGGAGTATTCGGGCATGAATGATCCCACATGGGATATTGCTATGTATATCGGAGAATCTCGCTTATCCTCCCACGCCATCTCTGAATACTTTTCTTATTATTTTGGTGCAGTCGGTCCAGAATACGAAGAACTGATGAAAATCAAATGTTTCATCCTTGCGCAAGATCTTCTCTGGTCTTTTTGGGCACTGGTTCGTCATTATAGCGGAGAAGACTTTCTGGATTACTGCTACAATCGTTACAATCGTTTTCGGCGTAATTTGAAGAGTTTAACGCGTG
Organism: Oscillospiraceae bacterium; assembly: GCA_020025175.1. Taxonomy (GTDB): domain Bacteria; phylum Bacillota; class Clostridia; order Oscillospirales; family Oscillospiraceae; genus Pseudoscillospira. The sequence goes on from JAHHSM010000018.1 coordinate 526, forward strand.
ATCCATCAATTGACGTTGCAGAACTGGTTAAATGGTAAAACAATATGATAAAAAGGAAGGTTGATTTGATCTCAGCCTTCCTTTTTGTATTGCGTTCAAATTAATTTGCCCAATTCTTCACAGCGTTTTAATCCATCAGTATTTTGAATATCACCGATTTTATTCACGCCTGGAACCAAAACCATCCCAGCATTCGACCATCCAAGAACCGGAAGGCACAATTCGTATGCACGCTGGATACCATCAAACATATTATATGCTGTATCCTCTCCACAAGAGAGAAGCACCGCCTTCTTTCCCTTTATATCGCGCTTTCCGCAATAAAAGCAATAAAATTGATCAATCACACGCTTAATTGTTGCCGGAAATGTATACCAATAAATAGGTGTTGCAAACACCACAACATCCGCATGTTCAATCAGCGGCGCAATTTTATTAAAGTCATCATCATGACAGCAGGGATGCCCTTCATCACGGTAGCAGCAATCACAGCCAACACAGCCCTGTATATGTAGTGTTGCTGTGCTAATTTTGCTCACCGCATGTCCCGCAAGCTGTGCTCCTTTTATAAACGCTTCCGCCATTTGATCCGTATTGCTTCCCACACGCGGACTCCCGGTTAATACAATAATATTTTTCATCGTAATCCACCCTCTTTTATTCTCCAGAATGTTAATTGAGGTCACCAGCTTATAATTATTCTATCACACACAGCGCTGTGTTACTGGCACAATTGCGACCTTACCATATAAAAAAATACAAGAATGACTATTCATTGTCCAGCATACGCATAAGTGAAACTTCGTACGCTGTCCTGCATTCCACCCCAGAATCGGTTGTTTTACGATATGTTCGGCTTTGAATTCGACCTTCAAACGCCACCTCATCCCCCACAGACATGTCTCCTATCTCATTGGCAAGAGCCCCCCATGCAATACATGGAATATAGTCCGCCCTCCCGTAGCGGCGATTAACAGCCAGCATCATGTCACAAATTTCACGTCCCAACGGTGTGCTTCGTAAAACAGGATTTTTGCACAAAACACCGCTCAGCACAATTTCATTGCAGTCCTCTACTTTCCCGCAATCAATCGTTTGTGCATACACTGTGATTACAAGCCTGCTTCCCACTCCTGCTTTATTGTTATAAGACCGCAATTGTCCCGTAATATCCACCCTTGCTCCCTCACGGATAGGATATTGTTTTAAAAGCTTTTCACTTATAATAATTACTAATTCATCTGAATTGCCAGATAAGCGAAAAATACCTAACAAAAACTTATAAAATCGCTCGTCATGATTCGTATGTGAATATTCTGGTATCGTTAAAACCGTTCCTGTCAGCACTACATCATTTTTATGTACAGATTCTTTCATCTCCATTGCACCTTCCTTTGTCCCTTTTGTGCTCATGCACCATATGTTCACTATACGTTCTCTTGTCCCACAATATTCCTGTACCATTTTCTTTTTTTGTGATAAACTATAAAAGAGGTGATAATATTGCATCCTATCAAGCATTTCAAAACAATTACGCATCACAAACGATTGGTTATGCAAGGGTGTTTTCGGCTAGGGTTATATTGGCAGGGTTTGACGCATGATCTTTCTAAATATTCTCCCATAGAATTTTGGGTCGGCGCAAAATATTATCTCGGAACTCGTAGTCCTAATGATGGTGAGCGTCAAGCCAAAGGCTACTCTTCTGCCTGGCTGCACCACAAAGGGCGCAATAAGCATCATTTAGAGTATTGGATTGACTATAGTAGTGACGCAAACCATCAGATGGCAGGACTCGAAATACCAATCCAATATGTTGCTGAAATGTTCTGCGATCGCATAGCCGCCAGTAAAACTTATCAGGGCCAAAACTATCTCGACAGCCATCCATATGATTACTATATGCATTCCCTTGACCATTATATGATCCATCCAAATACAGCTGCACTCTTGTTAGACATGCTTACCGTCTTGAAGGATCAGGGAGAAGATGCAGCATTCCGCCATATCAAAAAAGATATTCTTCATAAATAGCAAAACGCGCAAATGTGCTAATATACCACACATTTGCACGTTTTTGATAAAAAAGCGGTGACCCGGGGTGTTGGGTCACCGCTTCTATGTCGAAAACCAAAAATTTACTTGATGTAAGAAGTCATCATCTGAACGCCGTAATCGTTCACCTTCCAGTAAACGCGCAGCTCACCGTTTTCATCCAGATCAAAACGAGTCTCATCCAGCAGGCCATTGGTCTGAGCAGTCATCAAACCTTCCCGTACAGCAGCGGGCTTCAGCATTTTGAAATTGCTATACTCAGGCTTCAGCTTCTCGATAACATCATTTACACACAGTTCAGCGCCGTCCTTAAACAGCAGCAACATAGAATAATACAAAGGTCTCATGATGATTAAGCCTCCTTCTTCTTGAACACGCTCAACGGATTCAAGTTACCGACCATTGCGATACCGATAACCATGATAGCCGCAAAGATCCACTGGACAGCGGACAGAGCATAGCCCTCAATGCCACCAAACACACCGCAGATAATCCAGGTGAAGAACGGGCACCAGAATGCGTATGCACCGTTGCAGGTCATACCCAGAGCAGCACCGCACATGGAAGCGCCCTTATACCAGAAGCCATAAGACAAACCAGCAAACAGACCAGACAGAACGAAGAAGATGATAGAACCACCATCAGTGAATGCAGTACCCAGCAGACCAAAAGCGTTCACGCCGTTGCCATCGATCATGCACAGCAAAGGCAGAACGATGATCATATTGGACAAACCGGAAGTGCACTGACGGATGGTAATACCAATATTATAATCGATCAGAGTAGTACCAAAGCCACCAACTGCACCTTCAATACCCCAGCCAAGAGCGCAAACCAGAGCCAGAATAATACCAATCATAGTGGTACCGCCCAAGCCATCGAAGGAAGAACCACCGATAACAGATGCACAAATCAAGCAGATAACGATACCGCCGATCATTGTGCCGTTCAGTCGCTGCTTAAATACGAAGCGACCGATGATAGCACCGACAGATGCGTTCAGCGCTGCAAAGGGGACAATGATGGTACCCGCCATCTGCAGAGCAGCAACATAGCAAGTAGAAGCGATAGGACCACCGATCAATGCACAGGTAACCATGACCAGACCGGGCTTGGTCTTCAGCACGCGGAAAAAGTCGCCCATTTCACCGAGCACCGCACACTTGATAACCATCCAGATACCACTGATGGTATCGTTAACGCCGGAACCCAAAGCAGCCAGCACATAGGTAATTGCAAACGCAGACAAACCAGAAGTGTTTGCACCATACCAATCTGCTGCCCACACGCCTCTTGCCATACCCAGCGTCAGGAAACCAGTGTACAAACCGTAGGTGACACCGGACATGATAGCGATAAACACGCCTTTCTTCATAAAAGAGGAGTCAGCCTTACGCTTTGCAGCAATTGCATTACTGTTCATAAAAAAATACATTCCCTTCTCTTTTTACAGAGTATTTGCCCTGCTATATAATTACTATATTGTCATAGCTTGACAGCCAATCTAGAAAGCTCCTCAAGTTGTATCCCCCAAGGCTTCCTTTCACCCCTTGACAATAAGCAACATAGACAGGGCATTTGCATATTTCTATTTTAGTGAAAATTGGTAAAAGAGCATCGAAAAAAGCATAGAATATTGTAGGACTATGCGTACATTATTATTTTAAATATTGTACTATATATTTTTTATTGTATTTTTTATCATTTATGTCTTAATATTGCCGGGAAAACTTATTCCTACTTTCCAAAAATATGTGTGATGTCAACAACTTCGATTTTAAAATTGTTTTTGAATGAAACATAAAATAATTTATAACTATTTCTTTTTTCTGCATAATTTGGTTATTCAAATTTGGATGCAATGAAAAAAGGTGACATCATGTCAACAGCGTGATATACTATCAAAAAACAGTATACAAGGAGGATCTTTATATGGTAACAATGGCACAGCGCATTGAAAACCTTCGTACAGAAAAAGGATTAAGTCGCCCCGGATTAGCTGCAGCGCTAAATTTCCCTAAAGGTTCTATCGATAAATTCGAAACAGGTCGTCAAACACCAACCAAAGAGCAACAGGAAAAAATGGCCGCATTTTTCGATGTCTCCCTGTTTTATCTACGCGCAGAGAGCAACGACCGTACAAAAATGGAAAACTGGGTTGACATGGATCCAGCTAACTTTATTGACAACCCCACGCCAATTCCAGTACCACGTCATGTTGGAAAAAACACCTCTGTTATCGAGGAATCTTCCACGGGTGGAAGCTCGTTATTCGATACCTTTCTGCATACCAAATCCTTTCAGGAGATGGTGCGTGCCACCCTGCTGGATGTGCTTCGCTCGCCAGAAGGTCAGCGAATTCTCTCTGATGCCATACATAAGGAATTAAAAAAATAGCAAAAAGCAGGACGGTAAAACGTCCTGCTTTTTGCTTGCTTTTCCTCAAAATCTTAGCCGCCTGTGATTTTATCACGGTGCAACGCAAAAATTTCAGGTATGATAGTGAAAAACTATCGCTCAGGAGGATTTATCATGGAAAAAGCTATCCCACCAAAGAAAAAAGCATCCGTAGACCAACGCACATGTGTCGCCTGCGGTTGTTGTATCAAGGTATGTCCTAAAAATGCTATTAAAATTATTTTCGGTTTATTTGCCCGGATAGATCCAGTAAAATGTGTGGGCTGCGGCTTATGCGCCAAAGAATGTCCCGCATCAATCATCAAAATCTCGGAGGTGCATGTATGAAAAGGAAAAAGCACTGGTATGACTACTTATGGATTGTCTCCCTATGCTATTTAATGCTGGGTTTCCTGAATATTCTGTTTGCATGGCTTGGGTTACTCTGCTTCTTTATCCCTCTGCTCATTTCCATTATCGGCGGCAACAAGATCTATTGCAATCGTTACTGCGGCCGCGGGCAGTTGTTTTCCCTTTTAGGCGGACGCTTTGGTCTTTCTCGCAAGAAGGATGTTCCGAATTTTTTAAAAAGCAAATGGTTTCGCTATGGATTCCTTATTTTCTTTTTTATGATGTTTTTCCAAATGCTTTGGACCACATGGCTTGTATTTGAAGGTTCTTCAAATCTAAAAGAGTTTGTTACCTTATTGTGGACATTTAAGCTCCCATGGAATTGGGCATATCATAGTACCACTGTTGCTCCCTGGATCGCACAATTCGCCTTTGGCTTTTATAGTGTGATGTTAACCTCCACCATACTTGGCCTTGTTACCATGGTGCTTTTTAAACCTCGCTCCTGGTGCGTCTATTGCCCTATGGGCAGTATGACACAGCTCATCTGCAGGGTAAGAAACAGCAAATCCTGTTCAGCAAAAATGGACAGCTTCTCCTGTTCAAAGGGAAGTATTTCGTCTTGATATAGGGATTTCCCACTTATATATCAGAAATTACATATTATTCAAACCAAAAGATTGGAGTGCTTTTCTTGCAAACAAAATGTACAATACCATCTATAGATCAATGGTTGACAGAGGCCAAAGCAGATCCTTCTGCTAAAAATATCGGTATGTTTTTAACACACGTCGGTGTTGTTCGCCGTACTTCTAAGGCAGAAGTCCATTTTGACAAGACAGTAAAACCAGTGACAAGCATGCTGCTTTCCTACAGCCAAGAAAAAGTAAATTCTACAATTCATGCTGCATATCAAATGCCTGGCATATACTATATCAAAGTTTGGATCAACGAAGGCGTATTAAATGTCGGCGACGATATCATGCATGTCCTTGTCGGCGGTGATATTCGTTCTCATGCCGTTGAGGCTCTTCAATTTTTAGTAAGTGAACTCAAATCACATTGCATCAAAGAAACAGAGTTATTTCAATGATTATTTCAACATTCCCTATATTCTCTATTTGCTGCTCCATATCTCTCTGCAAGCATGCAAATTCATTATTAACAGCACACAAAAAGCCATGTCTGATTCTATAAAAAATCAGACATGGCTTTTATTTCGCAGTGTACTATTAAAAGAATTTTATCCTGCACACAAAGGAGAACGCATCACTCTAAATTAGGGATATGTGATATCAGTCTCAGTCTCCTCACGCAAAGTAAAGTGTGTCAACATAGACTTCAAAATATTTGCCTGACTGGAAAGCTCTTCACTCGCGGCAGCAGACTCTTCAGCAGTAGCAGAGTTGGTCTGCACAACTGCAGAAATCTGATCAATACCCTGTGCAATATGAGCAACAGAATCGGCCTGCTTATCAGAAGCAGTTGAAATATTCTTAATCTTCTGCTCCACATTCTGCACTCGCTCAACAACTTCCTGCAACGAAGATGCCGTTGCATTTGCTAATTTACTGCCGTTTTCAACAGCCAAAACGGAGTTCTGAATCAATGCAGTTGTATTTTTAGCCGCATCCGCAGATTTGGATGCCAAATTACGGACTTCATCTGCAACAACTGCAAAGCCCTTACCCGCTCCACCTGCACGCGCAGCTTCAACCGCAGCATTCAATGCAAGGATATTGGTCTGGAATGCAATATTATCAATTGTTTTAATGATCTTACCAATTTCAGCAGAAGTTTCATTGATTTCACGCATAGCGTTCAACAGTTCCTGCATGTGCTCATTGCTCTCTGTAACCCCTGTGCCTGCATCCGCAGCAATTGTGTTTGCAAGGCTGGCATCATCTGCATTATTTTTGATTCGCACAGAAAGATCATTGATTGTAGTAACCAAATCCTCAATGGAAGATGCCTGTTCTGTAGCACCCTGAGAAAGTGCCTGTGCGCCGATGGCAACCTGCTCAGATCCGGATTTCACCTGTTCAGATGCTTCCTCGATCTGCCACAAAGTCTGGCTCAAATTATCACTGATCTTTCTCATATCGCGCAGAATATCGCTGTATGCACCAATATAAAGTTCCTCGCACTGCGAGTCTATACGGAAATTACCGGCCGCCATATTATTCAGGCAATAATTGATATCCTTGATAATGGTGGCCAGACCATCGCTTGTTTCTGTAAAAATATCAGCCAGTTCACCTAATTCATCATTAGGCAGTTTGATATGATCTTCATTTTCAGACAAATCACAACGACGCATCTTATCTGCCAAATTCATAACATATCCAATAGGCGAAAGAGCCTTCTTAATGATTGTAACCGTAAATGCACTCAGCAGCAAAATACCAATGATACAAGTCAAAACAATAAAAAATGTCATCTTGTTCTGACCTGCAAAGACCTCATTCGTATTGACCGCCAAACCACTAAACCACTGCAAATTTGTACCATCCAGTGTAATCGGAATATAGCTGACAATTGCTTCTTTATTGCCGAAGTGTTCGCTTGTTCCGCTGGTCAGGACAGGCTGGTTATTCTGCGCAGCATCTGCCACAGCTTTGCCGATCTTGCTTTCAGGATCAAGATAAGAACCCAATCTGCTTGCGTCAGCGGAATCTGCAATGTACATACCCTGAGCAGACAAAATTGTACTGTACGCAGTATCGTATCCACCGTTATCAAATGTAATGCCATTGATGCTTTCCGCCAGAATATCGCAGTTTGCTACACCAATAAATGTTCCATCCGCATTCAAAACGGGTGTGCTCAGCGTAATCAAGTAGACGGTATCACCATTGGTCAACTCATAAAGATATGGCTCAGTGATAAAAGTTTTACCCGAATCACGTGCGCCGGTATAGTATTCACCTGTACGGTAAACATCGTAATCATTCAAAACATCAACAGAAATCTTACCATCGTCACGATAGGCATAATACGATAAACCTTTTGGGGTGTCCGGGAAATACTTGTTTGGCTCAAATGCAAAATATGCACCAAAGATTTTATCATTGTCTAAAACACCCTTCAGTGTTTCAATCAAAATAGGCTCTGCATCTATGCGGTTAAGTAAACCATAGTGGCGAACCTCTTTTGACAGGGAATGAGAAAATGCATTCATATTTTCCACGTAGGAATCCACTTTTGCTGCATTCATTTGTGCAAGATGGCCTACCTCACTGTCGATCGACTCTTTTGTAGCCATACGCGACATATAGACAACGATAGATGACAGCAATATCATAATAATCAATAGCAATGCAATGATCTTTGCTGGTATTTTAACTGTCAGCCTTGAAAAAACTTCTTTTTTCTTCATAATTCTCCTCCACTATCGGCTAAATATATTGTCAAATTCTGTAAGTTATTCTTTTTCATTATATGGTATGTCAAAACTTATGTCAACACGATTATCTAAAATCATCTATTTCCAAACACTTTTAGACAACAACTATGTTCGTGGGCGTCACAACGTTTCTATCACTGCCTCTTATGCATATTATAATTGCTATTTAAAATTGCAGAAAAATAAACGCTGCTCAGCCTTAAAACCTGAGCAGCGTCTATTTTTACTTCTGTATGCCTTTTCGAATATATGAATTGCAGAATTAATTAAACTGTATCAAATATTCACCAAAATACCAGTTCTAATTACATGAAATTCATCAGATTGAATGCCAGAATCAAGCCAGAGAATACAATAGAAACTGTGGAGCACAGCTTGATCAGGATATTCAAAGAAGGACCGGAAGTGTCCTTGAAAGGATCGCCGACAGTATCGCCGACAACAGCAGCCTTATGCTGGTCAGAACCCTTACCACCGTGATGTCCGGATTCAATATACTTCTTCGCATTATCCCATGCACCGCCGGCATTAGACATAAATACAGCCATAGCAAAACCAGTGACAGAAACACCACCCAACAGACCGACAACACCAATGGGACCCAGGATTAAACCAGTAATGATGGGAACCAGAATAGCCAGCAGTGCAGGCTTGACCATCTCCTGCAGAGCACCCTTGGTGCACAGAGAAACACAGGACGCATAATCAGGATCAGCCTTGTACTCCATAATACCGGTAATCTCACGGAACTGACGACGTACTTCCACAACAATAGACTGTGCTGCCTTCTGCACCGCACTCATGGTAAATGCAGAGAACACAAAAGTCAGCATAGCACCAACAAATAAGCCAACCAACATCAAAGGATTGGTCAAAGAAAGATCCAATACTTCTTCAGTATTTCTCTGAACGATATCAACATAAGATACCAGCAGAGCCAAAGCAGTCAGAGATGCAGAACCGATTGCAAAACCCTTACCCGTCGCAGCAGTTGTATTGCCAAGAGAATCCAGTGCATCTGTACGCTCACGAACTTCTTCCGGCAGACCGCTCATCTCAGCAATACCACCTGCATTATCTGCAACAGGACCATAAGCATCCGTTGCCAAAGTAATACCCAAAGTGGAAAGCATACCAACAGCAGCAATACCGATACCGTACAGACCCAGATTGAATTCCGCCGCACCGCCTGCAGCAAAGAAGCTGACCAGAACAGCAGCAGCGACAATCAGAATAGAAGCCATAGTGGACTTCAGACCCAGAGAAATACCACCAATGATGATTGTAGCAGGGCCAGTCTCAGAAGTTGCAGCCAACTCCTGGGTGGGCTTATATGTGTCAGATGTGTAATACTCAGTAAAGTAACCAATTGCGCAGCCGCCTACCAGACCGGCAAGAATCGCAACGTAAACACCCCAGTTGCCATCCAGAACCCACCAGGTCAGAGGTGCAGCAATAATCGCAGCCAAAACAGCAGCAGTATAGGTACCTGTACGCAGAGACTTCAGCAAAGACTGCTGTGTAGCATCTTCACGGGTCTTAACCAAGAAGGAACCAATGATAGAGCAGACGATACCGGTAGCAGCCAGCAGCAGCGGCAGCAGCATACCGTTAAAGCCATAACCCGCAATAGCACCCAGAGAGAATGTAGCCAAAATAGAACCAACATAAGATTCGTACAAGTCAGCGCCCATACCAGCAACGTCACCGACGTTATCGCCAACATTATCTGCAATCGTAGCAGGGTTACGCGGATCATCCTCGGGAATACCAGCTTCAACCTTACCAACCAGATCAGCACCAACGTCAGCAGCCTTGGTATAGATACCACCGCCAACACGAGCAAACAGAGCCATAAAGGATGCACCCATACCATTCATAACCATAATTGCGCCAATTTCAGTGGGTTCAACTACACCAAAAACAAAGTGCAGCAACATATACCACATAGTGATATCCAACATACCCAGACCAACCACGGTAAAGCCCATGACGGAACCAGAAGAAAACGCAATACGCAGACCCTTGTTCAGGCTTTCAGAGGCAGCCTGAGCTGTACGTGCATTCGATGCAGTAGCGATCTTCATACCGATAAAACCTGCCAGCATGGAGAACACACCGCCAGTCACAAATGCAAAGGGGGTGAACTTGGACAGCATCTGACCGTTAGTTGCAAATGCCATAATCAGCAAAGCAATAAACACCACTGCAAAAACTTTAAATACAGTATTATACTGCTGCTTCAAATAAGCATTTGCACCCTCACGAATGGACTTGGCAATTTTCTGCATTTTTTCAGTTCCCTCAGAATATGCCATGACCTTTTTTGCCTGTACTAAGGCAAAAATACCGGCAATGGCTGCCCCAAGGAAACCAATCGCAAATAAGTAATCCATTAAATAACACTCCTTTTCCTATGCTTCGAAGTATTCTTCTAGAAAGCATTTTCATATTGTACCACACAGTGGGACATTTGCAAGCAAATATTGTGCATTTTTCTTCTTGATAATTACACTTTTTACATTATATCCAAAAAATCATCATTCTATTTAGTCGAAATCTCCAAAAACAATCCCTTTTATTAAACAGCAAAAGACAGCGAAGCAATATCACTCCGCTGCCTTTTGCTGCTCTTTTATTCTACGGTATGAAGCCAGCCTTCAGGCGCTTCAATACGTCCCATTTGAATTCCAGTCAACGTATCATACAGTTTTTGCGTAACAGGCCCCATTTTTTCCATGCCTGCACGCATGCAGATTTCCGTGCCATGATCCACAATTTTGCCAACAGGAGAAATGACCGCCGCAGTGCCGCACAAGCCGCATTCTGCAAACTCCTTCACCTCATCCATGTATACCTCTCTCTCTTCGCACTCCAGCCCCAAGTACTCCTTTGCCACGTACATCAAACTGCGCCGCGTGATGGAAGGCAAAATGCTGTCAGACTTCGGTGTAACCACTTTGTTATCATGTGTTACAAAGATAAAATTAGCACCGCCTGTCTCCTCTACTTTTGTACGAGTGGACGCATCCAAATACATATTTTCATCATACCCATCTTCATGAGCACTTACAATGGCATGTAAACTCATGGCATAGTTCAGACCGGCTTTGATATGTCCTGTGCCATGCGGTGCTGCACGGTCAAAATCAGATACACGAAGCGTTAAAGGCTTTGCCCCTCCTTTAAAATAAGGCCCCACAGGTGTGGCAAATACACGAAACTGATACTCATCTGCAGGTTTTACGCCAATTACGGGATTTGTACCAAACATATAGGGACGCAAATACAGTGTTGCGCCGGAGCCATACGGCGGCACCCATGCTGCATTGGCACGAACAACATCTTCAACTGCCTTCACAAAATTTTCCTCAGGATAAACAGGCATTTCCAAACGGCGTGCAGAATCAGCCATACGAGCAGCATTTAAGTCCGGGCGAAAAATAACGATACGTCCATCTTCTGTTGTGTAAGCCTTCATACCCTCAAATACAGTCTGCGCGTATTGCAGCACACCTGCACATTCATTGATGGTCACCTCAGCATCATCCGTAAGGATTCCTTCACTCCATATGCCGTCTTTATAATTAGAAACAAATCGTTTATCTGTTTTGATATAACCAAAGCCCAAGTTGCTCCAATCAATATTCTTCTTTTCCATCGTTACTTTTCCTCTCCTGTTCTTTGAATTTCCATTCCTTTGGAAAAGGTTGTAAAGCCGCAGCTGCCATTTTTCTGCTACGATTCCAGTGCACCCCTTCCTTTTTGATGCTTGGTTGATATTTTAGCACATTAAAGTGAATTGTCAAGAAATCCCACATAATCAATAAAAAAAGCTGCGTACATACGCAGCTTTTTTATTATAGATTCGACCAATCAATCACATGCTTATTCTTAATAAAATACTCAATTCCAGAATATACAGTTGTGAGCAAAATTACAATCCAGCAAATAGTATTCACCAACGAAGAAATCGGCAGCAGCATCAAAATAATACACACCATCGTTGCAGCTGTTTTTACTTTACCGGACCATGCGGCAGCAATGACCTTTCCGTCCGTTGCTGCAATCATGCGCAAACCGCTGACTGCCAACTCGCGTGCCAACACAATCGCAAAGGCCCATGCAGGCATCTGATGCCATGAAACAAACATAATCATTGCCGTCATTACCAAGATCTTATCAGCCAACGGATCCATAAATTTGCCGAAGTCAGTAACCAAATTACGGCTGCGTGCAATATATCCATCCAAAAAATCCGTCAAACTTGCAACAGCAAAAATCACCAATGCTACATAATTAGAATATTGAAAATCCCCATACAGTACGACCACAAACACAGGAATCAGGATGACGCGCAAAAGTGTCAATTTGTTTGCAAGATTCATCTATATTCATCCTCCACTGCTTCACCGGTCATATCACCATCCATGCTACCGGTAATCCGAACAGGCACAAAGGCACCTGGTGCAACTTCATTATCTGCAACAAAATATACATGCCCGTCTACATCAGGCGAGTCTGCATAACTGCGGCCGATGTACATCTGTGCCTGTGGATCAAATCCCTCACAGAGTACCTCAATCACATCGCCCATCCAACTCTCATTAAATTCATCCATAATGCGGGATTGGATATCTACCAGCAGCTCCACGCGGCGGTTTGCCTCATCTTCATCCACACGCTCTTCCATAGCAGCCGCAGGCGTTCCTTCCTCTGGAGAATATGCAAAGACTCCGGCACGCTGAAATTTTTGCTCTTTCAAAAATTCACACAGCTCTTCGAAAGCGTCTTCATCCTCATAAGGGAGACCAGCTATGATGCTGGTGCGGATAACCACACCAGGAATTCGTTCCTTTAACTTGGCGAATAATTCTCTCAAATAAGCTTTATCTCCGCGCCGATGCATTTTATCCAGCACCAAATCATTGCAATGCTGAATCGGAATATCCAGATATGGGATGATTTTTTCTTCTGTCGCAATCGTATCGATCAAATCTTCCGTAATTTCATCGGGATATAGATAATGGAGACGGATCCAATGCACACCATTGATGGCACACAGCTTATGCAGCAGCTCCGCCAATTTGTGCCCGCCGTACAGATCGATACCATAGCGCGTAATATCCTGTGCGATAATGATCAATTCCTTCGCTCCACCGCGCACCAATTCCTCCGCTTCAGCCACAATATTCTCCATAGGGCGGCTTCGGAATTTACCGCGCAGCGACGGAATGACACAGTAGGCGCAATGATTGTCGCATCCCTCCGCAATACGGATGTATGTAGAATATTCCGGTGTCACCAAAATACGGTCACCTTCATCCACCGGCGCATTGATGCTGCCGAAATACTTCGGCGTTCCACCGCCCATAGCTTCTTCCGCAGCAGCAACAACATCTACATAACTTCCGCAGCCCAAAACACCATCTACCTCAGGCAGCTCTTCCAAAATCTGCTCGCCATAACGCTGCGAAAGGCATCCCGAAACCAAGATTTTTTTGATCTTTCCTTCTTCTTTCAGCTTTGCCATTTGCAGAATATTGTCGATTGCTTCGGACTTTGCACTGTCAATAAATCCGCAGGTATTGATAACTACAACATCAGATCCTGCCTGTTCTTTACATAATGTATGTTCACTGTCACGAACCAGCGCCATCATCTGTTCACAGTTAACCAGATTTTTGGCACAGCCAAGAGATATAAATGATATTTTCAAAGTTTTTTCGCTCCTTTAGATGAATGTATAACGTCCACCCTTGCGTTTGGGTGCCCGCGGATCCTCATCAGGATATCCCAATGTCAATGCCGCAATGAATTCGCCGTGGTCCGATGCAAAGGCCGATTCAAACAGACCGCCGCATTCCACATGATTCGGCGCACCGATCCAACAAGACCCGATACCGCGATTCCATGCAGCCAGCTGCATATTTTGAATGGCAGCGGATATGCTCTCAATACCATTGTCGCGATCGCCCTTATCCTGCTTTATGTCCTCTTTTTTATTCGCATAAATTAAAACACATGCCGGTGCATTTCCTAATGTAACGAGAAAATTATTTGTCTGTGCGATCACCTCAGGATAGTCGCGAAATCTTTCCTGCAAAACAGGATTCATCCGCAGCGCTACGATCGACATCAATGCACGAATCTGACCCATCTTTTCAGGCGTTCTCGCAACAACAAAGTACCAAGGCTGCAAGTTAATACCGGATGGTGCATAAAGTCCCGCTTGAACAATTTCTTCCAAAATTTCATCCGAAATTTCTACTGTTCGATATTTGCGAATACTGCGTCGTTCCAAAATCACTTTCAGCGCATCCATTGCACTCACTCCTCCCAAAATTTTCGATCTACTCGGCCTAAAGCCTCTTTGATATCATCCCAACGGAAACCACGGCGGCGCAGACCGTCGCTTATTCTTTTCATCATCTTTTCATCCGCAGGCTTTCCATGTAATTTCCCGGCAATATAACGATCAATCGCCGCCTCAGGATCATTCGACTCCTCTTCAATCGCCTCATCCCAAAGTTCTCTCGGAACTCCCCTGCGATAAAGCTCATCGCGCATTTTTCCGGGACCGTATCCCATCACCGCATAGTGACGAACCACACTTTTGGCATAGCTCAGGTCATCCAATGCTCCAATCTCTTCCAGCCAGTTCACCGCATCTTCTGCATGCTCCGCACTTTCGCCCTTTTGCAGTAATCGTTTATATAATTCTTTTTTTGAAAGTGCTTTGACTCCGATCATCGCAGCAGCACGCATACGCGCTCCCGAAGTGCCTGCTGCCTCTTTCAGTGCCTTTATTTCTTTCGCAGAAAGTTCCCTACCGGGATAAAGTGAAAATTCGAGAATTTCTTTCTCCGTCACTTTCAAAAGGGTTTCATCAACGCAATAAACCAAAAATCTTCCCTTTACATGTGGTGACGGCTCTATTTTACTGATTGTCATCCTCGTCATCGAAATCATCCGCAGAAACATCGACTGGGCGGCCCGCTGCACGCGCAGCAATCTTGGACTGATTGCTCATCAGCTTATAAAAATCTCTGCGAATATCAGCATCCAATTTCTGTGCCACATCCGGATTATCTCTCAAATACTGCTTTGCAGCATCACGTCCCTGACCGATGCGCACTTCGCCCATTGAGAACCAGGAGCCAGACTTCTGCAGCAAATCAAGTTTGACACCCAAATCTACCATTTCGCCCCAGCGAGAAATACCCTCGCCGTACATAATGTCGAATTCCGCTTCGCGGAACGGAGGCGATACCTTGTTCTTGACCACCTTAGCACGGGTGCGGTTACCGATGATTTCACTACCCGATTTCAGTGCTTCAATACGACGCACCTCAATACGGACAGAGGAATAGAACTTCAGCGCACGGCCACCGGTGGTAACTTCCGGATTCCCGTACATCACGCCCACTTTTTCACGCAGCTGATTGATAAAAATAACGATACAATTTGTCTTGTTGATTGCGCCGGTCAGCTTACGGAGTGCCTGGCTCATCAAACGCGCCTGAAGACCCACATAGCTGTCGCCCATCTCGCCTTCAATTTCAGCGCGAGGCACCAATGCTGCAACTGAGTCCACGACAACAACATCAATTGCCCCGGAACGCACCAAAGCCTCTGTAATTTCCAAAGCCTGCTCACCTGTATCGGGCTGTGAAATCAACATATCATCAATATTGACACCCAATGCATGTGCATAAGTTGGGTCCAGTGCATGCTCGGCATCGACAAATGCAGCTTCACCGCCGCGCTTTTGTGTTTCTGCCACTATGTGCAGTGCCAGTGTTGTTTTACCGGAAGATTCAGGCCCATAGATTTCAATAATACGTCCCTTCGGCACACCACCAATGCCCAGTGCCAAATCCAACGCCAGAGAACCTGTTGGAATCGCTTCTACATTTGCATGCAGGTTTTCACCCAAGCGCATAATAGAACCTTTACCATACATCTTTTCGATCTGCTGCATAGCCGTTTCAATCGCGCGCTTCTTATCTGATGCGGGTGCCGCCTGTTCCACCGGAGCGGACGCCTTTGCTCTGCCTGCCATTTCAATCATCCTTTCTAACGTTTCAGCGTATTCTTTCTGCCCGCCGAAACCTGTCATATATTTAAATGCTAAATTTCAGTAAATAATGTACCACTGATCACCCGGGAAATACCTTGGGTATCTTTAAATAATTCCAAATCACCAAATCCCTCGCTGCGCATCAGGCGAAGCACTGCGTCAGCTTGACCAATTCCCAGCTCAAACAACAGCTTACCTCCGGGACATAACGCCTCTTTCCACTTTTGTGTAATCGAACGGTAAAAGTCAAGCCCATCATTTCCGCCATCAAGCGCCATATGCGGTTCATAGTCTTTCACAGAAATGTCCAACCCTGCAATATCATCGCTGGGGATATATGGCGGATTTGATACGATACACTGAAATCCATCAAAATTTTGCGGTGGTGATGCCAACGCATCCACCTGTATGACGGCCGTACTGTTCTGCAAATGGTTCAGCCGCACATTCGTCCTTGCAATGCGCAGCGCTTCCTCAGACAGATCCGCCAGTACCACACGGCAATTTGGAATTTGCGAAGCAATGGCCAGTCCAATGCATCCGCTGCCCGTGCATAGATCCAAAACACGAACAGGCTCCTTTTGCTCTTTTAAATAGGCAATCGCCTGCTCTGCCAAAATTTCAGTATCATCCCTGGGGATGAGCACATCCCGACTGATTGTCAGCGGCAAGCCGAAAAACTCCCATTCGCCGACCAGATATGCCACCGGCTCTCCCTGAAGCCGCCGCTGCAGCAATCCCTGCACCTTTTCCTCAATTTCAGGTGAGGAATACAGCCGGCTGTCACGCAGAAACTCCTCTTTGCTTTTGTTCGATGCACAGCAGACGATTTCTCGTGCTTCCAATGCAGCGCTGTCCACGCCGATCTTTTTCAGCACCCTGCGCACATCCAAATATAAATCATTATAAGTAGACGGCATAGCACGTCTTCTCCTTTGTTCCTAATGAAAATTACCAGCGGTCGCTGCCCTTTTTATCAGGCAGAACCTGCTTCAATGCCGCAATTCCGACTTCAATCATGGAATCATCCGGTTCAAACGTTGTGAAATTCTGCATCCACAATCCCGGTGCACGCAAAACACGGCTCACAAGATCCTCATGAGCACCCACATAGCGGTTAAACTCGTAGGTAATGCCCATAATAAGCGGCAGAAGCAACAAGTGCAGCACCATACGAAGCCATACATTGCTGATTTCCAGCGGCGTGAAAATCGCCACAGATAAAATAATGGAAATAATAATAACCACAAACAAGAAACTTGTACCGCAGCGCGGATGATGCCTGGGTTGTTTGCGCACATTTTCCACCGTCAGCTCCAAACCGTTTTCATAGCAGAAAATTGTTTTATGCTCCGCCCCATGATACTGAAATACACGCCGCATCTCTTTTGTACGGGAACATAAATACATATATGCCAGAAAGATCATTGCTTTGAGAACGCCTTCCAAAATACCCATAGTCCACAAACTTATGCCACCGGGCATGAATCTATTCACAATGCCTACAATAAAACTGGGCAGAAAGATAAACAGCACCAGCGCCATACCGACACCCATCAGCACCGAAAATGTAAGCATAATTGTCATCAATTTTTCACTTGATACATGTTCACTCAGCCATTTTTCGATTCTGCCCGGCTCATATCCTTCCTCTTCTTCCATCCCAGAAACTTCCGCCGAATACATCAATGCTTTCATACCATTATACAGCGACATCACAAAAGTATAAATACCGCGAAAAAACGGCGTTTTCCAAAATGCAGGTCGTCCGGCATTTTCATGGAGCGTGATATCAAGCTCCCCATCAGGCTTACGTACTACAATCGCCCGCTTTTCTGGCCCCTGCATCATGATGCCTTCAATCAGTGCTTGTCCGCCGCAGGTCGTTTTATAAGGTGTATCACAGCACCCCAGACTTTGCTTTTCTTCTGCCATTGATAATCTCCTTTGATATAGTTGTCAGTATACTATTTTTCAACATCTTTTGCAACCGAGTTTTCAAACTTCTGTTCTAATTTCATTTTATGCCACTGACTGTCGCAAGGGTAAATATAATTTAGCAATACACCCTCCGCCCTCTGCGTTTCCAATATCGAATCGCCCGCCATGGCGTGTCACGATTTCATCGACTACCGCCAAGCCAATGCCGCTGCCACGCGCTTTAGAGCTTCCTTTATAAAATTTCTGCTTGATATAAGGAAGCTCTTCCTCCGGGATACCAGTGCCATAATCACGAATCGTCAGCAAAACCATTTCTGTTCCCACAGCAATAGACGCATCAATGCGCCCACCACTGCCGCCATGTTTAGAGGCATTATCCAGCAAATTACAGAACACCTGCTTTAAGCGCTCCGGGTCACCGTCAATAATCGGAAATTCCTCCAATCCTCCATCATCATAGCAGACCTCAATTCCATCTTGCTTGAATAACTCTTTATAAGTAAATACTGCGTCTTCAAATTCAGCCTGAATATCCACAGGTTCTAATTCCAACGTAAAGCGGCCATCCTGCATACGGGAAAACTGCAGCAATTCCTCCACCATATTAGTCAATCGACGAGACTCTTTCAAAATGATTCCCACACCACGCCGTAGCTGAACCGTATCATTGCTGGTATCACCCAGCAATGTTTCACCCCAACCATTGATTGCTGTCAACGGAGTACGCAGCTCGTGAGATACAGAAGATATAAATTCTCTCTGCATTTTTTCATTTTGACTAATTTTTGTCGACATTTCATTGATACTATCTACCAATGCACCGATTTCCTCACGATAATCATTCTGAATCTGCAGTCCATAACTGCCGGAAGAAATATGCTGAACCGCCTCAGTCACTTCTGCAACAGGCTCTACGATATTACGAATAAATACCATATTTGAGAAAAACACCATGACCAAAATCGCAAATCCAACACCGCAAATCAAACCGCAGCTTGTCCAAATCTGGCGGTCCACTAGCTTTGCTGATGTGACATAGCGCATCACACCAACAGGCTCACCGTCATAGATCAGCGGACAAGATACTGCAATAATTTTTTCCGAGGTATGTGGATCTTCTCCCACAAAAGGACTCGCTCTTCCAGACTTTAATGCCGTTTCAATATCGCATGTTCCCGGGGACAATCCGGCTGTAAAATTATAGGATGAGATTTCGATTTTTCCCTCATTATTCAGAAATTGTAATTCAACTTTATCCTTTTCAGAAAAGTTTTGAGTATAGTTGTATGCCAAAGCATAATAGTCCTCATGGTTTGAGATCACAGAACGTGTCATAAACCCAACGGCTGCTTTAGCCTGCGTTTCTAATGTACTTTGAACGCTATTATAATAGTACGTAACAACACTCGCCACAAACAGTCCGCATACTACCAGCATGATCACTAGAATAATACTCATACTGTGCGTCATCCATCTTCGGCGCAGTCCGTGTACTTGGGTCTCCATTTTAATTTTCACGTTTTGGCGCCTCCTTTTCAGCACCCACAATTCCCATCATCTATTTTAAAAGCCCCACTTGTAGCCATAACCCCAAACAGTTGTGATATACGTAGGATTCTGTGGATTATCTTCGATTTTCAAACGTAAACGCCGAATGTTCACATCCACAATTTTTACTTCTCCAAAATAGTCATGTCCCCAAACCATGTCCAGAATTTCTTCGCGAGACAATGCCTTGCCGGGGTTCTCCATAAACATCTTCATAATAGTATATTCCACTTGTGTCAGCTTCACACGCTGTCCGTTCTTCTCCAGAGTGCGGTTTCTAGTATTCAGCAGGAACGGCTCTTTACGAATTTCACCTTCCGTAATTCCTTCCATATCACCGCCGGCACGACGAAACAACGCATCCACACGCGCGGTCAGTTCAGCCGGTGAAAATGGTTTTGTGACATAGTCATCTGCGCCGGTCATCAAACCAGTCACCTTATCCATTTCCTGCGCACGCGCGGTCAGCATAATGATGCCAATTTTTGTATTCGTCGCACGGATACGACGGCATACTTCAAATCCATCGATGCCCGGAAGCATCACATCCAGTAATGCAACTTTTACATCCGGATTTTCTGCCAATCGCTCCAATGCAATTTCACCTGTTTCCGCCTCGATGACATCATAACCGGCACGCTTCAAATTGATTACCACAAAACTACGAATGCTGGACTCGTCCTCCAACACCAATACCTTTTTCATGCTCTAAATACTCCTTCCGTTCCAACCGCTTCTCTCTTAACTTACATCCCATTTGACCCACCGATTATATGAAACCCCGCTTCAAGCGCTTCTCTCGTCATAGTCCCTGTCCAATACTGACTATCTTCCGCAAATTCAGCAGCATAAATCGTTGCTGCCTCACGCAAAAGTACAAAACGCTTTCCTTTGCTTGCTTTATATTCTCTGCTGTCCCCTGTTTCCGTATAGATCGTTAGGATATTCAGCGGTTCATCCGTTTCTTTGCGATAAATACCAAAAGTAATCGCACGTTCACCGGGCGTACTGCTGATATCTGTGATTGAAATTAAATCCTTCCAGCTTTCCGGAAGCACGAGATACCATCCATCCGTTAAATTATGGTACGTATTTTCCACAACCTGTGCCTTTCCGGTTTCAGAAAAAGCTGTCCAACTAATTCCCCAGTTGGAAAAATCTTTTGGATTCTTTTTTTTCAATTCATAAGAAATCGGCAGTTCTAACACACCGTCACTATTAATATCGCGCGCGTCAATTTTCGATTCTCGGTAAATCAAATTACTGATTCCTGTCTGTTCATTCATCGTGCAGTTTTTGAATCCATCTTCACTCAGCACCAAAATATCAGTTACCAAAGTTTGCTCATCAATAACGCCTGTTACAAATAATCCGGTGGCACCGCCCTGTAATCCGCCTTGATATACTTCACGCAGCATGGCAGGAGGAACTGATAAACGCACCGTATACTTTTTATCAAGCGCACCCATATTCCACTGATAAACCGCCGCGTCACAATTTCCGTTTGAATTTCCTGCAATCACAATCAGTTCCGGCACCCCATTATAGTCCAAATCCATTACATTGTATTGATTATAATTGGTTTCCAATATCTTCTGGCACGCATACCGCTCCATATTATATACAGACACAACACGCGTTAATGCCAGTTCTGTTGTATTGGCCGGCAGGATCACATTCGCATCCTGTACACCCATCATACGCCAACCAACAATGATTTCCAGATTGCCGTCATTGTTCATATCGCAGTATTCCACATAACTGATGGATGACGCACTTTCCTCAATCATTGCAACAGGATGGTATCCGCCGCTCAAATTTTGGAATACGCAGATCTTTTGAGGCTTGGCATCCGTTGCCTTGCGCAAAAATACCACAGCTTCATCTATATGATCACTGTCCAAATCCACCATCTGAACCAACTGAACATTTTCTCCACCTGTCGGCGCTGCATATTCATACCCGTTGTTCATCAAGGCTTCTATTTGCCTCTCTAAATCAACGTATTCCTCCGGCAATTTGGGCAAACTGAACAGCTCATCCGGAGATGATACAATCATGCAGCCAGACAGTGCACACACGAGAGCTGCTGCGATTGCACCCACATATACCTTTTTAAAAATATTACGCAGTCCCACTGTCTTTTCCTCCCGATTTCATTTTAAAGCATCCACCTTAATTCACGATAGCATATACCATTCTAAATTATCATTTTATCATAAGCTGTTCAGAATGTGTAGTTCTTTTTGAGCAGATTATACAGTTCTTTTCTGTGTCCCCTCCTTCTCTTCCAAATTACCATTTTTTATGGATCCATTTCTAAACCTTTTAAAATTTGGTGTATTTACAAATTTTTTAAATTTTTTCAAAAAATCTATTGCTTTCTTAATCAATATGCGCTATAATAACAACGCTTTCCAGCTCTGCCGGTGTGGTGGAATGGCAGACGCGACGGACTCAAAATCCGTTGTTGGCAACAACGTGTGGGTTCAAGTCCCACCACCGGCACCAAAGCAATATAATCCGAACTTATTTCCAACAAAGGAGATGGGTTCGGATTATTTATTTAGGAATCTGAAACGAGTTGTCTCTGAGTATACATAATACATAACGACTGACGGCTCATTTGTGGTGAATGACGTACGGTGAAAAGGCGGTGGTTGATTAATATAATCATTGAAGATACAATAACTTCTTGGTGGACTCACAACGCAGAGTAAAAACGAAAAACTGCAATAAAAAGCTGCTGGAAGTCTCCTTTTCTGGAGGTTTCAGCAGCTTTTCAAGCAAGACATTTTGTAAATTGTTATACCTGTAGATTGATATGTATCCCTATGCAGTGTTCTGTATGCTGAGTATATCTGTTAGAATAATTGGAATAGTTCTAACACTCAGGTAAACGAGTCATCGTGTTTTACAGTTCTTTTCTTAGCATTCTTCTGTAAAGCGTATCCCCTGGATCTGGCTGTGTAATCGGTACAAGAATGCCATTTTCGATCATCTTCTCAATACGCAACGCAATCCAAGTATCTCCGATTCCAAGCTGATACTTGCCGAGGATATTGCCAATTAAAAATGCCTCGTGAAATTCAGTATCCATCTTGTCGATTTCTTTTCTGATGAAGGAATCATAGAAATCTTCCGGAACACTTTGCAAAGTCCCATTGATGACTGCTCTGATCGGAGAGTTTTCTGCCTGCAGTTCACTCCATTTTAAGGTTGCAGCACATATAAATGCCGGGGTCACTTCTTTTTCCAGCGGCAGAAATTTATAAAACTCCTCTGGGCTTACTTCACCCCATCCCATATAATTTACAATGGTATTTTCCGATTCCACACGGTTTGGGAGTTTGATTGCACACATATGGGGGAGCTTTTCCATTCTTTTCTGCAGTTCAGAAAGAAACCAGCACGCACCGCAGTATTCATAAGGCTGCTCGCTGTACCAGATCCGAATAGTTTCTCCCATACTGCTGCGATGAATCAGTTTATCCAGCGATTCTTTTGCCTCTTTGAGATCAGCCAGACAATAAGTGTATTCTTCAGGAAACAAAGAATAGACATTTGAAAGGTAATTGGTTCTATTTTCGGATAGGCAATCTCCGGAAATATCTCCGGTACTGAGACCATTTGCAAAGCAGAAGACATCTCGGCTGTTTCCGCCTAATGAAACTGCTTCATTCTGCCGCTTTTTCATTTTTTCTTCGGCTTTTTGTTGTTCTTTCACCATCTCTTTGTTATGTGGATAACTGCCGTCATCGGTCAAATAACAGACACCTACGGCACTTCCAATACAACCATCTGCACAATGCTGTGCTACTTTTAGAGATCCTTCTGCGCTTTTACTAAATACTACCTCTAACATTTTTTCACACTTTCTAAAACTGAAATTCATTATGCTCAACATTTTCAAGTGTTAGAATGACTTTGATTTAGCTGACACTCACATTATATCAATTTCCAAAGGATAGTCAACTATAATCCGTTAAAGGCGCACTTACTCACCACCCACAAGTGGACGGTGGTACTGCCTGCGGCAGTCGTGCGCTCTCTGAGAGGGGACGGCTGCCTTTTTCGGCAGGTAGCACTATACAGGACAAGCATCAAGGAACCCGCTTTGCCTTGCCTTACGGTATCCTTGACACTTGCCCTGCACAGTGCTGTTTTGCAGCCAAGAGGGGTTGACATCTCTCCGCTTTTTCAAGGCCGTATTGAAATGCAAAATACCCCCCTTGACAAATCGATTCCTGATTCTGTATGCTGTTGCTCTCGCCGCCGTTCCTGTCCTCGTCGCCCACGGAAAGGTGGGAGTAAAGGGCTGTGATTTTATTGTAATTGCTCATGTGCATATCCTCCTGTGTCTATAAAGGTGTTGTTTACAGTTAAGATTATGCACTCCATCGGGCACTGCCGTACTCCATGCCCCGGCGATACCTGCCAGCAGCTCCAGCTGGTGCAGGCTTGACGTCGCATAAGAAAACGCCTCCGAAAAGCCCTGACTGATGTTCAGCAGCTTTTGAGAGGCGTCTATTCCCGGTGCCAGTCGCACCGCTTGACTTAACTTATCGAAGGCATATACAAAA